>CAZITQ010000002.1:0-127329 GCA_964542165.1 uncultured Rickettsiales bacterium | reverse complement strand
CGAGCTGGTCCACCTGGTCAACGACGAGCTGGAGAGCAAGGGCGCCGTGGCCGAGGACGAGCTGGCCTCAGTGCAGTCCCTGGTCGCCGAGGCCAAGCGGACGCTCCAGCGGAACTTCGACGCGCTGGACAAGGGAGTGCTGGGCCTGGACATCCTCGGGCCGCGCATCCGCCACTGGAAGGCGCGCTGCGACGAGCTCGAAGCGCGTGAGGCGTCCCTGCGCGCCCAGGCCGAGGGGCCGCGCTCCCTGCTCGTCGGCGAGGACACCATCGTCGCCTACGTCGAGGGGATGCGCGACCTGCTGGCCCGCGGCAACGTGGACCAGCGGCGGGCGTTCCTGCGGGCCTGGATCCGGCGCATCGACGCGGACGGCGACCGCCTGACCATCCACTACACGTTCCCGCACATCCCGGGTACGCCCGGGGACAACCCGGCCGGCGACGGGCGGAACCCGGGTAGCGGCGGGCGAAACCCGGGAAGCGGCGGGAATAGCGGCGGCGGGAACGGCAGGGCCAGAACGAAGAAAGCAGAACCGCGGTGGTCACCGACGGTTCTGCCTATGGTCAATGTTGGCTCCGCAGGAGGGACTCGAACCCCCGACCCGGTGGTTAACAGCCACCTGCTCTACCGACTGAGCTACTGCGGAACATGTCAAAGCGCACACTGCGGGACAGTGAGCGGCGCGGATCGTGCCCAGGGGTGGGGGGGTTGTCAAGAGGAATTCGCACGCGGGGCTCGGACGTCGGGACGGCGCGGAATCTCGACCGACACGCGCGTTTCTTCCGGCGTCTGGAAGAGGGGAGGGGGTCGGGCGACCGTGGGTGCGTTTTCTTCCGCTCGGCGGAAGTTCGGGGCGCCTTGGAGAGGGGCAGAGGAGGACGTCGCCGGATCAGTTCGTCGTCAGGTACAGCCGCCAGTCGTGGACGGTGGTCTGGCCGTCTTCGGAGTGGTCCTCGACGGTCAGGGTCCAGATGCCGTCGGGATCGGCGCCCTGGAAGTAGGACATGTAGGAGGTGTCCGGATCCACGAGGTCGCCCCATGTGACGGCCAGGCGCTCGGTGTAGTGGCCGGTGGAGCGCAGGCCCGCAGACGGGCCCAGGTTGGGGGCGTCGAGCACGATCGTGACCTGGTTGGGCACGTCGGACTCCACGTCGGCGTGGACCCAGGCCTGGTCGATGACGGCTCCCGGCGGTAGGCCGGTGACGTCGATCTCGAGGGTCACCGGCCCGACCCCCGAGGGGATATCGGTCCCCGTGTCGCCCCGGAACTCGGGCTCGCTGACGATCTCGGTGTCGCAGGACAGGCGGAACTCGCCCGACTCGGCCCCGGTGGTCGCGGCGTAGGGCGAGGCGGTCATCATCAGGTAGTACACGCCCTCCAGGGCGTCGGTGATGCCCATGGGCAAGGCGGCGTCGGTCTCGGCCCCCGGGGGGTTGTCGGTCCAGGTGAACAGGGAGCCGTCCTCGTTGAACAGCCACAGGGCGGTGTCCAGCGTGGACTCCCCCTCGGCCTCGGCGAGGATCCGGTAGGCCACGGGGAAGTCGTACATCTCCACCCGGTACTTGCGGGCCCGGAACTCCTCCAGGGTGGTCTCGGTGGTGATCTCGGCGCAGGTCTTGTCCTCGGGCAGACCGTGGGCGCTCACGGCCATCGAGTCGTCGGTCTCCCCCGCCAGTCCCTCGACGGTCAGCGAGATCGCGTGGGAGCCGACCTCCGCGGACGGCGCGACCACGAAGATGCCGCGGAACGTGCTGTCGTCGATGGCGTAGAAGTAGGGGTCGAGGCCCTGCTCCTGACGGTCGGCGCCGAAGGGGAGGAGGCCCTCGATCTCGAACAGGACGTCGCCGGCGTCGGACGGCAACTCCCGCCCGCTGACCTCCACGTAGACCTGCACGACGCTGCCCTGGGGCACGGTCGCCGTGGCGGCGTGGTCGACGCCGTCGTAGTGCAGGTTGGTCACCGCGAAGCTGAAGTGGCCCGCCTCGACGGTGGTGAGGTTGGAGGTGAAGGTGCCGAGGGTGGCGTAGACCTGGCCCATCCCGATCCCGAGGACCTCGACCACCCCGTCGTCCACGGACACGATGTCGGCGTACTCGTCGGGCACGATCCAATCCACCGCGGCGGTCACGTCCACGGCAGCACCGTCCTCGTAGATCGCCGTGGCCAGTAGATCGGCGGTCTCGGACGCCCCCACCTTGACGTAGGTGGGGGTCAGCTCGATGCGCGCGATCTCGATCTCGCTGGAATAGGGCGGCTCCTGCATGTCGTCGTCGCCGCCGTTGGTGGGGCAGCCGACGAGGGCGAGGAGGAGCAGGATCGGGAAGGCTTTGCGACTCACACCTGGGGCCTTTGGTCCGGTTCGGTCTCCGTTCCATGTTGGACGATGGTCTGGGGAACGGCAAGGGACGAGCCGGAGACGGGGGTCCGGGGGAGGGACGGCGGATGGCCGGACCGAGGGGCAAGCCCACGTAGTACCCCCGCACGGCGGATGGCCGCCCCACAGGGCAAGCCCACCGCGGCACCCGAGCTTGCCCTGGCACCCGACAGACCGTCGGAATTCGCCGCGATCCGAGCTTTACACGGGCCCCGCCGTTGGCTATCCATGCGGCCCATGTCCCCACGACCGACTCCGGCCCACTTCGACCCCGGCGCCATCGCCGCGGGGCTGGTACGCGACGGGCGGGTGCGCGTCCACGGCCTGACCGGCTCGTCCCCGGCCTTCCTGGTCGCCTCGGTGGCCTCCCACATGTCCGGGCCCCTGCTGTGGGTCACCCCGGACGATGACGAGGCCGCGCGCGTCCAGCGCGAGCTCACCACCTTCCTGGGCACGGCCGGAGACCGCAGCGTCCTGCTCTACCCCGGGGCGGACGTGGATCCCTACCGGGGCCTGAGCCCCCACGCGGAGCTGGCCCGTCGCCGCATCGAGATCCTCGCGCGGTTGATGGATGGCAAACCCGACGTGGTGGTGGCCCCGGTCTCGGCCCTGCTCCGTCGCACGCTCCCCCGCCGCATCCTCGGCAACGCCCAGGAATTGCTGATGGTGGGCGAGGAGATCGACCGGGATCGCGTGGTCGCTTCCCTCACGGAGTGGGGCTACCTGAGCACCGACCTCACCGAGGACCCCGGCTGTTTCAGCGTCCGCGGACACGTCCTGGATGTCTATCCGCCGGGGTACGAGAGCCCCCTGCGGGTGGAGCTCTGGGGGGACGAGATCGAATCCCTGCGGTTCTTCGATCCGGCCACACAGCGCTCGTTGCTCTCGGTGGAGGAGACGGTCCTGCTCCCGGTCCGGGAGGAGATCCTCAGCCCCGACGCGGTGGCCCGATTCGTCGAGGCCCTCTCGGCCCTCAGCTCGGATCGCGAGATCCCGCCCCGGCAGCGGGCGCGACTCCAGGAGGAGGCCCGCCAGGGCCGCTACTTCGCCGGCATCGAGGACTACCTGCCCCTCTTCTACCCGGCCCTCGACTCCCTCTTCGAGTTCCTGCCTGCCACCGCCACGGTGGTCCTCGGCGGCACCGAGGCCATCGACCAGCGCATCGGCCAGGACGTCAAGCGCATCCGACGCGCCTTCGACACGGGCGAAGCCCTGGAAGCCCTGGTCCCCGAACCGGATGGCCTGTATCTGACCGGTGACCAGCTCCGGGAGAGCATGGGCCGCCACACCGCCCTGGAGCTCCCGGCCCTGGGCAAGGACGACGACGAAGAGGCCATCGAGCTGGCCACCTGGGACCACGCGTCCCTGCGGGCCGAGATCCTGGGCGCCCGGGAGCGCGAGGGCGGCATGCTCACGCCGTTGACCGAGCGCCTCGACCGCTGGCAGGACGACGGGCTCAAGGTCCTGCTCGCCTGCCACAGCCGGGTCCAGGTCGAGCGTCTCGGCGCCCTGCTCGCCGAGCGGGAGGTCCCCTGGACCCAGGTGGACGTCCCGATCCGCGCCGACGAGCTGAACAAGGAACACACCCCGCTGCGGCTGCAGCCGGGCGCGGTGACCGCGGTGGTCGCCCCGGGCCTCGACCGTGGATTCGGGCTCCCTGCCGCCGGGCTCGTCCTCCTGGCTCAGGCCGAGATCTTCGGCCAGCGGCGTCGCCCCACCACGGCCCGCCGCGATCGACTCGGCCACGCGCTCACCAGCTTCTCCGAGATCAAGAGCGGCGACTTCGTGGTCCATGCCCAGTTCGGCATCGCCCGCTACGAGGGCATGCACAAGATCGAGACCCCCAAGAGCCAGGGGGAGAAGCGCCGCGAGTTCCTGGAGCGCGCGCGCGATCCCTCCTACCAGGTGGGGCAGACCGACGTGGGCCGCATCGCCGCCCGCGGCAGCCAGAACGACTACCTGCTGCTGAAGTACCGGGGCGGAGACCGGCTCTACGTCCCGGTCCACAAGCTGGATCTGCTCCACCGCTACGCGGCCATGGACGGGGTCTCCGCCAAGCTGGATCGCCTCGGCGGTCAGGGCTGGTCGCGCCGCCGCCGGAAGGTCGAGGAGGCGGTCCAGAAGCTGGCGGCCCAGCTCCTGGATCTGTACGCCTCCCGCGAGGCCTCCCAGGGCCTGGTCTTCGACCCTCCGGACACCATGTACCGGGAGTTCGCGGCCTCCTTCCCCTTCGAGGAGACCGGCGACCAGCTGGAGGCCATCCGCTCCCTGCACGAGGACCTACAGCAGCCGCAACCGATGGACCGCCTGCTGTGCGGCGACGTGGGGTACGGCAAGACCGAGGTGGCCCTGCGGGCGGTGTTCCAGGTGGTGGCCAGCGGGTACCAGGTGGCGGTGCTCGTGCCCACCACCATCCTGGCGCTGCAGCACTACCAGACCTTCACCGAGCGCCTGGAGTCCTTCCCCATCTCGGTCGACATGCTCAGCCGCTTCCGCAGCGCCAAGGAGAAGCGCGAGGTGGGCGCGCACCTGAAGAGCGGCGGCCTGGACGTGGTCATCGGCACCCACGCCATGCTGGGCAAGGACATCTCGTTCAAGCGCCTCGGTCTGCTGGTGATCGACGAGGAGCATCGCTTCGGGGTCAAGCAGAAGGAGCGGATCAAGGAGCTCAAGCGGGGCGTGGACGTGTTGACCATGACCGCGACCCCCATCCCGCGCACCCTGAACATGGCGCTGGGCGGCATCCGCTCGTTCAGCCTCATCGACACCCCGCCCGAGGGACGCCAGGAGGTCCGGACCTTCATCGTGCGCTTCAATCCCCAGCGGGTGAAGGACGCCATCGAGACCGAGCTGCGCCGCGGTGGCCAGGTGTTCTTCGTGCACAACCGGGTCAAGTCGATCCACGCCATGGAGCGCTTCCTGACCAGGCTGTTGCCCGGGGTGTCCATCGGCGTGGCCCACGGCCAGATGAGCGAGCGGGAGCTGGAGAAGGTGATGGTGGACTTCGTCCGCCGGCGCTACCAGGTGCTGCTGTGCACCACCATCATCGAGAGCGGCATCGACATTCCGTCGTGCAACACGATCCTGATCCACCGCGCCGATCGCCTGGGCCTGGCCCAGCTGTACCAGCTTCGCGGGCGCGTGGGACGCGCGCGGCAACGCGGGTACGCGTACCTCCTGATTCCCCCCGGTCGCGCCATGAGCGGGGACGCGGTGCAACGGCTCAAGGCGCTGCAGGACAACACCTCGCTGGGCTCGGGCTTCAAGATCGCGGCCCGCGACCTGGAGATCCGCGGGGCGGGCAACCTGCTGGGCAAGGAGCAGTCCGGGAGCGTCAACGCCGTGGGGCTGCACACCTACCTCGAGCTGTTGCAGCAGGCGGTGGCCACCGCCCGCGGTGAGGTGGGCGGCGCGCCGGTCCCGGAGATCGAGATCAAGACCGACGCCTACATCCCCGCCGACTACATCCCCGACCAGCGGGACCGGCTGCTGTATTACAAGCGCCTCTCCGACGCCACGAGCGAAGAAGAGGCCATGAGCCTCGTCGAGGAACTCGAGGACCTCTACGGCAGGTCGCCCGAGCCGGTGGGGCAGCTGGTGGAGCTGATCCGGACCAAGGCCCTGGCCCGGGGGCTCTGGGTCACCCGCGTCGAACCGAGGCGCGACGGGTTCTGCCTGACGTTCCACGAAAGCACGCCCGTGGACCCTGCGCGCCTCACGCGCCTGGTCCAGCGCAAGCCCGAGCGCTTCTCGCTGACCAACGACGGCGGCTTGACCGTGAGGCTCAACCGCGAACAGCGGAGGGAACCCCTCCCGCTGGTGCAAACGCTCTTGCGCCGGCTCCGCTAGTGGGGTAGACCCCATTGTTCGTCCGGGCGTACCCGCGCCGCGTGCGCGCGATCACCGCCCGGACACACCGAGGAATACGACGTGGCCGAGGAGGGTTGGCGGTCACGCTCTCCGGGAGGAGATGGAAGATGAAGCGGATCCTGTGGATGGTGGGCCTACTGGGACTCTTCTGTGTCGCGTGCGGCGGCGGCGACGACAGCGGCGGTTCGGACGCCACGGTCGGGCAGCCTCGCAACGCCGACGGCGGCGACCTCCCTGCGGCCGTGGACATCGGCGAGAAGCTGGCGTCGATCAACGGTATGGACGTGGGCACCAACGACTTCGATCGCATCGCCAAGCGCATGCGCCCCCGCGCCGGCACCGTGGACGACGAGTTCAAGCAGGAGGTCGTCGACGAGCTGGTCAACGAGAGCCTGCTGTACCAGGAGGCGCTGCGCCAGGGCATCGACCAGGATCCCAAGATCCGCAAGATGATGGTCAACACCCTGCTCAAGCGCGACGTCTACGGCACACTCGACCCCAAGGAGATCACCGAGGACGAGCTGCGGGCCTACTTCGAGGAGCACAAGGAAGACTTCGTGGTCCCCGAGAAGGTCCAGATCAAGCGCATCCTGATCAAGGTCTCGGACGTGGTGGGCAAGGAGGAGGCCCGCGGCCAGGCCGAGGAACTCAGGGCCCAGATCGAGGAGAACCCCAAGCAGTTCAAGGTGCTGGCCCAGGAGCACTCGCAGGGGCCCTACGCCCGCCGCGGCGGCGACCTCGGCTTCGTCGGCGTCAAGGGCAAGCCGGGTGTGGACCAGGAGATCATCGACACCGCCTTCGAGATGGAGAAGGGGGACATCAGCGAGGTCCTCGAGACCGACGGCGGCTTCTCGGTGCTGTACATCCCCAACAAGCGCGACCGCGTGGAGCGGACCTTCGAGCAGATGCGTGGCAGCGTGCTGCGCAAGGTCAAGAGCGACCGCTACAACCAGCTGTACGACAGCTACGTGGGCAACCTGAAGACCGACGCGGACGTCCGGGTCGACGAGGCCGCGGTGGGCGCGTACGAGTACAAGGTCGAGAAGCGTGGCGGCTCGGCGCCGGGTGCCGGCGGTCGGGTGGCTCCGCCCTCGGGTGCCGGTGGTGCGGCGGACGCCCCGCGGGTCGCCCCACCGACCGCCACGAAGTAGGACACCCTGACCACCGTGCCCCGCCTCACCCCCCTCCTCCTCGCCATCGCACTGATGCTCCCCGGGTCCTCCCGGGCGATCGAACTGGTGGACCGCATCGTGGTGGTGGTCAACGACGACCTGGTGCTCGAGAGCGAGGTCCAGGACGAGATCCGCTCCTACCTGGAGATGGAGCCCGACGCCCTGCCCGTCGGCCCCGACCGCGAGGCCGCGCTGGCGGAGCTGCGCGAGATCGTGATCGAGGGCCTGGTGGGCCGCAAGCTGATGGACCAGGCCGTGGTCCGGCTCGGCATCACCGTGGAGGAGATGGAGGTCCAGGCGCAGCTGGGCGAGACCGCCCGGATGAACAGCATGTCCGTGGAGCAGCTCAAGTCCCAGCTGGCGCGTCAGGGCATCCCGCTGGAGGAGTTCCTCGTGGACCTGCGGGAGCAGCTCAAGCAGTTCAAGCTGTTCCAGGCCGAGATCGGGACCAAGGTCGACATCACCGAGGACCAGCTTCGGCAGCGCTACAACGAGCGCCACTCCGACGTCCCCGACGATCCGGAGCTCCACCTGCGGGTGATCGTGCTGCGCTACGCGGACCCCTCCAACGCCAAGGCGATCCAGGAGGCGCGGCAGCGCGTAGACGATATCCGGGCCCAGCTGGACGCCGGCGCTTCGTTCGAGCAGCTCGCACGACAGTACTCCGAGGATCCGGGCAGCGCGGAACGCGGCGGGGAGTTCGGCACGGCGCGGATCAACTCGCTGATCCCGGAGATCCGGGCGGCGGTCGAGGGGCTGGAGATCAACGAGGTCAGCGAGCCCCTGGAGCTGAACAACTCCCTGTACCTGTGGCAGGTCTACCGGATCACCAACGCCGCCTCGGTCCCCTTCGAGGAAGTTCGCGACCAGCTGTTCAGCGAGCTGTACCAGGAGGAGGAGGAGCGGCAGATCGAGTTGTGGATCGAACGGGAGAAGGTCCGCTCCCACATCGAGCGGCTTCATTGAACCATCGCCCGCCGCGCATCGCGCTCACCACCGGCGACCCCAACGGCATCGGCCCCGAAGTGCTGGTCCGCGCCCTGGCCGCGCAGCCCCGGGAACCCTACGAGTCCATGGTCTTCGGGCCCGAAGACGCGATCGTCCGCGCCGCGGCGGCGGCTGGCGTTGCCCCTCCGCAGCGGTGTCATCCCACCGGGGGTGACCTGCCCGAATGGGAGGCGCTCGAGGCGGCCATCGACGCCTGCCTCGGCGGCGAGTGCGACGCCCTGGTCACCGGCCCGATCCACAAGCGCCGGATGATGGACGGCGGGTTCCCCTTCGTGGGGCATACCGAGTTGCTGGCCGCCCGCGCCGCTGGCGACGAGGGTGTGGTGATGGCGTTCGCCGGCGGCCAGTTGAAGGTGGCGCTGCTGACCACCCATCTCCCCCTGTGCGATGTCCCTGCGGCCGTCGGTGCCGACGACGTCGTCCGGGTGGCCTCGATCTTCGACCGGGGGCTCCGGACGCACTTCGGGCTGGAGCGGCCCCGGCTGGCGCTGTGCGGCCTCAACCCCCACGCGGGGGAGGAGGGGCGGCTGGGAAGCGAGGACGGGGAGGCCCTGGTCCCCGGCGTCGCGCGGGCCCGGGAGCGGGGCATCGACCTGATCGGGCCCCTGCCCGCCGACACCCTGTTCGCCCGGGCGGTCGCCGGCGGGGTGGACGGGGTGATCGCCTGCTACCACGACCAGGGCCTGACCGCGGTCAAGGCCGTGGACTTCGGGCGCTCGGTCAACATCACCCTGGGGCTGCCCTTCGTGCGCACCTCGCCGGACCACGGCACGGCCTACGACATCGCCGGGAGCGGAACGGCCGACCCTTCCAGCATGCTCTCCGCCCTGCGGATGGCCGTCTCCTGTGTCTCGGGCGGGGGGGCCTGACCGTGCCGCCGGTCGTCCACGGGGATCTCGCGGGGCTGAAGGGGGCGCAGGTCCAGCGCCTGCAGCGCCTGTACCGCCGCCGCGTGCTGCCGGCCCAGATCGTCAGCCCCGAGCTGGCCCGGACCCTGGTCGAGGAGAGCCTGAAGCTGGGCCGGCAGCTGGGGGTGATCCTGGACCGCCGGGGTGCGGTGACCCACGTCATCGTCGGCACCGCCCAGCGGGTCTACCTGCCGGACCTGGGCCGCCATCGGGCCGGGCGGAGCCGGTTCCGCGGCCTGCGGTTGGTTCACGTCCACCTGGACCAGGCCCCGCTGGACCGGGACGACCTCACCGACCTGGCGCTGCTCCGGCTGGACCTGGTCGGGGTCCTTCGGGCCGACGACCGCGGCCTGCCGTCGGACCTGCAGTACGCCACTCTGCGCCCCATGCGGTCGGGCGAGCGGGGCGATCCGTGGATCGTCGAGGAGCCGGTGGACGTGCACCGGGTGGCCGAGGACTTCCTGCGGCTGATCCAGGCGGTGGAGGGCGAGTTCGCCCAGCGAGTCGAGGGGCGGGACGCCCAGGACACCCGTGATCGGGCGATCCTGGTGGGCTTGACCGACGGGTACCTCGAGGGCGCCGAACGCTCGATGTCCGAGCTGACCCGCCTGGCGGACACCGCCGGCCTGAACGTCATCGACACGGTGCTCCAGCGGCGCCATCGGCCGGACCCGAGGACCCTCATCGGCCGAGGCAAGCTGGACGACGTTCTCCTGCGCTCGATGGTCCTGGACGCGGACCTGCTGGTCTTCGACCGGGAGCTCTCTCCGTCCCAGGGCAAGGTGATCGGCGAGGCCACCGAACTCAAGGTGCTCGACCGCACGCAGTTGATCCTCGACATCTTCGCCCAGCACGCCCGAAGCCGGGACGGTCGCCTGCAGGTGGAGCTGGCCCAGCTTCGATACCTCCTCCCACGGCTCTCCGCGCTGCAGACCGCCCTGAGCCGTCTGACCGGCGGCATCGGCGGCCGCGGCCCTGGCGAGACCAAGCTCGAGGTCCGCGGCCGGCGCGCCCGCGACCGGATCACCCGCCTCGAACGCCAGCTCAAGGGGCTGGGCAAGCAGCGGGCCCTGCGACGCCGCAAGCGCCAGCGGGCGCGTATGCCCACCGCCTCCATCGTCGGGTACACCAACGCCGGCAAGTCCACCCTGCTCAACGCGCTGACCCACAGCGACGTCCGGGCCGAGGACCGCCTGTTCGCGACCCTGGACCCCACCACACGGCGGCTCCGCTTCCCGAGGGACCGCCAGGTCATCGTCACCGACACGGTGGGCTTCATCGAGCGGCTGCCCGCCGAGCTGCTCAGGGCCTTCCGGGCGACCCTGGAGGAGCTAGAGGACGCGGATCTCCTGCTCCACGTCATCGACGCTTCCTCGGAACACGCGGAGCAGCAGCACGGCGTCGTGGTCGAGACGTTGGAGCAGATCGGCCTCTCCGAGGTACCGACGATCCTGGTGCTGAACAAGACCGACGCCGCCGACCCAGCCCACGTGGAGGAGCTTCGCCTCACCCTGGGGGGGGTCCCGGTCAGCGCCCTGAAGACGAAAGGTCTGGCCGAACTCGAAGGCCGGATCGAGAGTGCCCTGTGGAGCGAGGGCTTCTCGGTGGTGCCTTCGTACGAGAACGGGTATTGAAGGCAGATGACCGAGATCCTGCTGGTCAACACCAACCGCGAGATCGGCCCCCTACCGGTGCTGCCCATCGGCCTGTGCCAGCTGGCCAGCGCCGTGGCCCAGGCGGGCATCTCCTGCGAGGTGGCCGACCTGTGTTTCGCCCGCAAACCCCATGTGGAGCTGCGGCGGGCCCTGCTGCGGCACCGCCCCCGCCTGGTGGGCGTGACCATCCGCAACGTGGACAACTGCGACTTCCAGGCGCCGATCTACTACCTGCCTTCCGTGCGCGAGCTGATCCAGACCGTGCGGGAGGTGGCGCCCGACGTCCCCGTGGTCCTCGGCGGGACCGGAACCTCGCTGGCACCCGAACAGGTGCTGGACGCCGTGGGCGCCGACCTGGCCGTGGCCGGGCCCGGCGACCGGGTGTTCCCCGAGCTGTACCGGCGGCTGGTCGAGGGGGGTGAGGCCCTCGCCGATCAACCCCGCGTGCTGCGGGGCAGCCCCGACGACGGGGAGGGCACCCCGGGCGCCCAGTTCGCCCGCTGGATCGATCTCACCCCCTACCGTCACTGGGGCGTACCCCTGAGCGCCCAGTCCCGCCGCGGCTGTCCCTTCCGCTGCGTGTACTGCGAGTACGCCCACATCGAGGGCGGCGCCCCCTACCTGCTGCGGGACGTGGACGAGGTGGTCGAGGGCATCGAGCGAGCCGTCCGCTCCACGGGGCGGGACGTGGTGGAGTTCGTGGATTCGACCTTCAACGCACCCCCGAGCTACACCCTCGAGCTGTGCGAGGCCCTGGCGCGCAAGCGCCCCGCGCGGGCCTACCACGCCTCGGGCATCAACCCCCGCTTCGGCAGCCGCGAGGTGCTCGAGGCCATGCGGGATGCGGGCTTCACGGCGGTGTACTGCTCCCCCGACGCGGCGGCTCCCGCGACCATCGAGGGGTACCGCAAGGACTTCACCATGGACCAGCTGGAGACCATGGCCCGCGACACGGCGGAGCTGGGATTTCCGGTCCTGTGGTCCTTCATCTTCGGCGGACCGGGGGAGACGCCCGAGACGGCCCGGGAGACGATGCGTTTCGTGCGCGAGGTCATCGACCCGATGCACGTGGTCATGCTCACCCATCGGATGCGGATCTACCCGGGCACGGCGCTGCGCGAGCTGGCGGACCAGGAGGGCTACCCGCCCTTCGCCCTCGACCTGCGCGAACCCGGGCAGTTCTATCTGTCCGCCGGCATCGAACAGGCCGAGGTCGACGCTCTGTTGCAGGAAGCCGCCACCACCATCGGCAACGTGATGTCCATGGCTGCGAGCCAGGCGGTGATGGCCAGGCTGGTCCAGCGGATCATCGGCCTCAGCGGCTGGACCAAGCCCAACTGGAAGAACTATCCGAAGATGCGCTACTGGATGAAGCGCTTCCGGGTCCCCTGGACCTGAGGGCGTACGACCGGGGCCCGCCCGCTGGACACGAGCAGCCCCCGCGAGGTAGACCCGCCCCATGGGTGATCTGAGCCGCGACCAGCTGGTCCTGCGCACCCTCCACCGGGCGATGGGGGCGCCGTTCTTCGCCGAGCACCTCAAGAACAAGGTGGTGACCGGCGAGTCGGACCTCCACGAGCTGCCCTTCCTGTACAAGAAGCACATGAAGGAGCGGCCAGCCGAGGACTTCCTGGCCGTCGACCGTTCCCAGGTCTGGCACTACCACGAGTCCTTCGGCACCACCGGCGCGCGCGTCTACGGCTGGTACACCCTGGCCGACTTCGAGGCCGAGATCCCCATCATCAAGGTCTGGATGGAGGCCTTCGGCCCGGGCAAGACCATCATCAATCGCCTGCCCTACGCCTTCCCGGTGCCGAGCCACCTGGCCGAGACCGGCGCGCGGCTGGTGGGCGGCTGCCTGCTACCCGCCGGCAACATGAACTTCAACGTGGGCTACAAGCGGGTGCTCGAGCTGGTCGAGCGCCTGGGTGTGACCTCGATGGTGTCGTTCCCCCTCGAGCCCGTGCAGCTGGCAGAGCTAGCGAGGATCCAGGGCAAGGACCCGGCCCGGGACTTCCCCGCGTTCAAGAACTTCAACATGGCCGGCCGGCTGCTGACCCCGTCGCTGCGCAAGTCCATCGAGGCCCAGTGGGGCGGCGCCACCATCCGCAACCTCTACGGCTGCACCGAGGGCGGCCCCTTCGCCACCTCCTGTCCCCGCGGGCACCTGCACCTTCACGACGACGACTTCGTCTTCGAGATCCTCGATCCGGAGACCAAACGACCCATCGGCCCCGGCCTGGTGGGCGTCCTGGTGGCCACCACCTTCCGTCGGGAGGCCCAGCCCATGGTCCGCTACTGGACCGGGGATCTGGTCCGCTGGCCCGCCGAGCCCTGTCCCTGTGGGCGCAAGGGGCGCCGCATCGAGGTGCTGGGCCGCCACGGGGACGAGATCGTCTGGGGCGATCGCCGTCACTACCCCTACGACCTCGAGGAGACCGTGCTCCAGGAGGTCACCCGCCTGGGTTCCAACATCTGGTTCAACATCCTGACGCGTCGGGGCCTGACCGTGCGCGTCGAGGTCCGCGACCGTTCGGTGAAGCCGGACCCCGCCGCCCTGACCGACAAGCTCGGCATCCCCACCCGCGTCGAGCTCTGCCAGCCGTCGGACATCGTCAACCACGTGGCCCTGCTGACCCAGGCCAAGATCTTCAAGCCCTTCACCCTGTCCGACTGGCGTAGCGACGGCCGCAAGGTGATCAACCTCTCGGGCGGCTCCATCGACTGGTGGGCGGACTTCACCCCCAAGATCCTGTGGATGCAGTTGTGGAAGGGGACCAAGGACTGGTTCTACCGGTGGTGGAAGCGGATCGCCGGGTAGGTCGGACGTTCCCTAGATCGAGGGCGGAATCGGCCGGCCCTGGACCGCCGGCTCGAACCACAGGAACGGCACGGTGGCCTGCTCGCCGTCGGGGTAGGTGCCCTTGACGGTCCCGGTGATCTTGTAGACCGGGTCGAGGGAGGGGGCGAACTCGTCCACGTCGGGCACGTAGTGGCCCAGCTGCATCGCGTCGATCTCCACGGCGTCGATGGACAGGTCGGCGTGCTCGTGAACACTCCAGGGACCGCCGTTGATGGCGCGGATCCGCCACGCGACGACCGCCTCGGCCTGGGTCACGGGGTGGGCGACCTCCTCGGGCTGGAGGCAGCGCAGCGGCGAGCGGAAGGCCACCGCGAACAGGTCACCGGGGTAGACCACCTCCACCTTGGCGCCCGGGCCCATGGCGGGGATGTGGTCGACGCTCTGGAGGAAGGTGGCGATCTGGTGGGTCAGTACGCTGGCGCCCGCGGCACCCACCTCCGCGAGGCGGAGCTCGACCCGGCCGGGGGCCAGGGTCACGTACGGATCGTCCAGGGCGCCCATGGCGTCCAGCAGGGCCTCGCCGTCGGCCAGCAACTGGGGGGCGGGCACTGGCTCGATGGCCGGGCTGACGGAGTTGACGTACTGGGTGTCGACGAAGGTGGCCGTGCCGTCGGCGTACATCGTGAGCCGGCGGGTGTCGTCCTCCACGAAGACCACGCCCGGGGCCTCGGAGTGCACCTCGGGGGTCCCCTGGACGCCCAGCTCGAACTTCAGCGCCGCCATGGGGATCCGTTCGCAGCCCTCGATCACCTCGTAGGCGGTGACGATGGGCGGGATCTCCTGCTGCATCGGCGGGACCTCGATCCCCTCCAGCACCTGCTCGGCCGAGGGCTCCAGCGCCCCGTCGAGGATGTCGGTGTCGCCGGAATCGTCGCATCCGATCGCGCCGAAGATGCCGAGTCCGAGGATGGTCAGCGCGGCGGCCACCCGGTGGGGAAGGGAAAATCGATGGGTCATGGGTTCCTCCCGGTCTTCGTTGTCTGTGGCGGTCTTCCTGACCCGCCGTGCACGCAAGAGAAGCAAGGGGGATGCCAGATTCGTTCGTCGAAAAACTGCGGAGCCGTGTCCCGGATCGGTGGCAGCTGTGTCCGATGGTGAATTGGCGGACATTGCTCAGACGGCAATATTTTGCCAATGAAGCAATTCGTAACTTGACCCATCGGTGGATTCGCGACCACCCTGGATCATGGGCAAGGACTCCACCTCCTCCTTCGACGCCTTCGAGCAGACCCGGACCCTGTCCGACGACGACGTCGCCTGGCTCCGCAGCGAGGACGCTCCCCCCGAGGTGGCGCTGCAGGTCTATCACCGGGACGGCCTGCGAGAGATCCCCCTCGTTCCCGGGACCTCGATGGTCATCGGGCGCTCGCCTCCGGCCGACCTCCCCCTGCGCGATCCCAGCCTGTCCCGCACCCACGCCCAGGTGACGCTGGAGGGCGGGGAGGTCTGGATCGAGGACCTGGGCTCCACCAATGGCACCTGGGTCGACGGTGAGCGGATCGAACGGTCCCGGGTGGATCCCGGCGCCCGCCTCTCGCTCGGGGCCACCCCCGCGGCCGTGGTCTCCGCACCCACGGGGGCGTCGGGGGCGTCCGGGGTGGGCGGCCACGACGCGTTCGTGGACGATCTGCGGGCCGAGGTGTCCCGCGCCCGCGCGTTCGGTCAGCCCCTGGGCCTGCTGATGGTCCGCGCCCCGGAGGATTCCCCCTTCGGCGTGGTCCTGGCCAGGCTCCGGTCCTCCCTCCAGCCCTTCGAGCGGGTGGGCCTGTACAGCGACGACGTGGTGGAGGTCTTGCTGCCCCAGTGCGGAGACGACGCCATGGCTGCCCGGGCGGGGGAGCTCTCCGCCGCCGCAGGCGGGGCCCGGGTGGGTGTCGCGGTGTTCCCGGGGCATGCGACCACCGCCGACGAGCTCCTCGGCGTCGCCCGGGCAGCGTTGGGTCGCGCGGGTGACCACCGCCCGGTGCAGACCGCCGAGGTCCGCGCCGCTCGCGTGGTCCCGGATGCGCCGGCCCTCGACGGCGACGTGGTGGTCGCCAGCGCGGCGATGCGGGAGGTCATGGACACCGTCGATCGGATCGCCGACGCCACGATCCCGGTGCTGATCGAAGGGGAGACCGGCACGGGCAAGGAACTCGTGGCCCGGGCGATCCACCACCGGGGACCGCGGAGGAGCGGACCGCTGATCTGCGTGAACTGCGGGGGGCTGCCCGGCCAGCTGGTGGAGAGCACCCTGTTCGGCCACGAGAAGGGCGCGTTCACCGGCGCCGACCGCCGCGCCACCGGGGTGTTCGAGGCGGCCAGCGGAGGGACCATCCTGCTGGACGAGATCGGCGAGCTGCCGCCCTCCGCCCAGGCCGCCCTCCTGCGGGTCCTGGAGACCGGTCGCCTCACCCGGGTGGGCTCGACCCGCGAGATCCCCATCGATGTGCGGGTGCTGGCCGCCACCCACCGGGACCTGGTGGACATGGCCGAGCGGGGGGAGTTCCGCCGGGATCTGCTCTACCGACTCAACGCCATGACCGTGCCCATCCCCGCGCTCCGTGAGCGACGTGGGGACATCGCGCCCCTGGCACGGCACTTCCTGGAGCGGGCGACGGCGGGAACGCCTTCGCCGGTGGTGAGCATCGGCGGTGACGCGGAGGTGCTCCTGCTGGCCCACGACTGGCCGGGCAACGTGCGCGAGCTGCGCAACGCCATCGAACGCGCGGCGGTCATCGCCCGCTCGGATCAGGTGGATGTGGACGACCTGCCCGAGGCGGTCCGGCGCCTCGTCCGACCCGGGGCTCGCCCCACCGCCGATCCCGGCCCCGCCGCCTCCCCGGCCCGCGAAGGATTGCGCGCACGCGTGCGCCGCTACGAGGCCGAGCTGATCGTCGATGCCCTCAACCGGGCCCAGGGCCACCGGGGCCGCGCGGCCGCCGAGCTGGGCATCCCGCTGCGGACCCTGAGCCACAAGATCCAGACCCTGGGGATCCGGCGCGGCAGCTATCGGGCGTCCGATGGATGACGTGTCAGCCCGTGGACGGATTCAACGGGAGTAGCCTCTTGTTCGGTAGCGCCCGCAGGGTGGGCAGCGCCAGGCTGTGGTTGTGGGTCACCGCGATGCCCCCGCGGTAGATCGAGGGGTTCTCGAAGGAGGCCAGGCGGCGGAGGTCGAGGGTGACGCGGTCGTCGTCCACGCGCAGGACGCTGTAGTTGGGGGGCGGCGCCAGGAGCACGTCGTCCCGGAACGGGAACTTGCGGGCGTGGAGTTCGAAGGCCGTCAGCTGGCCGCTGAACCGCGCGTACGCGAGCCAGCCCAGCCACTCGGTGATCTTCTCTCCGTTCGACAGGACGAAAACGGGCTGGGCGCCGACCGTCAGCAGCGGATCATCCCCCAGCAGGAGGACGCGGGCCGGGCCGCCCGGGCGTTGCAGGGACTCCGGTGGGAGGGGGTGTGTCTGACCGAGGAGATCTTCGAAGGACTCCTCGTAGCATCGGCGGTTGGGGGAGTCGGCAGAGCCCAGGTAGCAGGCGCAGGTCTCCCCCGCCCGGTCTCCCTCGAAATGGATCGGCTGTCCATCCACGGCCAGAGCCCGGGGATCGGGGCACAGGTCGATGGGGCCGCGTCGCACCATGGCCTCGCACGCGACGAACAGCTCCCCCCCTGCGTAGTCGATCATCGCGTTGAAGGTGACCCGGCCATCGCGGACGCAGGTCACCGATCCGAAGGGGGCCTCGGCGCCGCGCATGGGAAAGGTACGCCGGGTGATGCAGTCCCCCAGGGTGGGGGCCTTGGGTAGCCCGGTCAGGGTCTCCACGAAGGGCGTGGAGCGATCGAAGGGATCGATGAAGAACACCGTGTCGGCCCGGGCCCAGTCGACGTTGCCGTGGTTTCGCTCCTCGGAGAGCACCGAGGCCTGGCCGTCGAAGGCCAGCAGCTCCTCGACGATGGCGCTCTCGCAGGTGGAGTCGAAGAGCAGGCTGTCCGATTTGCCGTCTGCGGGTCTGACCGCGGCCTCCGGCGACATCTGCAGCAACGCCTTGCGGGCCCGTCCCAGGGCGGCCATGGCGGCGCCCAGGTAGGCCACGTCGATCCCCCCCATCCGGTCGAGGATCCGTCGGTGACCGGGGCCCCGCGAGCGGAAGCGCTCGTCGAGCACGCCCGGATGGACGCCCAGGGCGCGGGCGAAGATGACCACGGTCCGACGCTGGGGCGAGGCGTTCCCCCGCAGGATCCGCGAGACCATCTGGGCCGGCTTGCCCGACGCGCGCGCCAGATCGGCCTGGGTCATGCCCCGTTCGGTCATCTGTTCCTGTACACGCTCGGCGAACGCGGTCATGGCCAACCTCCGCCCCGAGCATAGGATGGGGACTGGGGGATATCATCAAAAAAAGATGACAGCCGAGCTTTATGATTATTGTATCTGGACGAGAACGGTTATCCGCGCAGCTTCTTGACCGCCTTGTGGACCCGTCCCAGGTACCGCCAGGTGGGGCTGCGCCAGACCTCTTCCAGGCGCTCCTGGAGCCGGGCGATCTCCAGCCACTGGTCCTCGGCGAAGTCGGCCTCGAAGGCGCCGTGGGTGACGCGGGGTTCCCGGAGCCACTCGAGCAGCGGGGCGGTGGTCTCGTCGATGGAGTAGCGGGCGCGCACCGTCGACCAGGGGTGTTGCCCCGGCTGGGGGGAGGGGACCCGGGATGGTGCATCGCCGGCTGAGCGACGCCGGCGCTTCTCCCCCGCGAGTCGCAGCAGCAGGGCGGTGAGGAGCTCGGGGTCGCCCATCTCCAGGCGGTGGAACCCGGCGACCTGCCGCAGCTCGGAGGTGAGCTCGCAGGTGTCCGTGGCCGCCACGGGCAAACCCCGCTCGACAGCGTCGAGGAGCCGGGTGCGGCTGCCGAACTCCGCCTCGTAGCAGGGGGTGTCCACGTTCAGGGCCAGATCACAGGCCTCGTAGACCGCGTCCAGGTGGCGGACGGGGACCCATCCCAGGAAGTGGAATCGGCTCGAGTGGGGGCTGCGCTCGGCCTGGCGCCGGAACCACGAATAGCCGCCCTCGTGGTGCCCCGGGAGGGCGCCGCCGGTACTCACCCAGTGGATGTGCCGATCCGCCTCCATGGCCCTCAGGACGCCGCTCAGGAGGGTCTCGGCGTCGAGCCAGGTGTTGAAGCCGCCGCAGAACAGCACCGCGAAGTCATCGGGTGCGACGCCCGTGATCAGGTCCGCGGGGGACTCGGGCGGGCAGTCCCGGTAGAGGCCCTCCACCGAGGGGCGGACCACGTCCACGAGCTCCCGGCCGACCACCGACGCCGTCAGGCGGCCCGACAGTCCGAGGGCGCCGATCAGGACCTTGCGCTGGTCCGCGGAGATCACGCTGAAGTGGTCGCCTCGTCCCACGGCCAGCGACAGGACCTGGCGGTAGCGGTGGATCGGTTCGGTGCGCCCGCTGCGGTGGGCCCGGAGCTGGGCCTCGGCCATCGGATCCCCCGGCACGTCCACCCACAGGGGCTCGTCTCCAGCCGCTCGCGCCCCACCGATCATCGGCATGAAGGGGCCGGCGCTGATCACCACGTCCGGGGCGAACTCGTGGCGCAGGTCGCGCAGGGTCAGCAGGGCGCCGGCGCGCTCCCGCTGGACCGGGTGGTAACGGAACTCCCGCGGTCCCCGGGAGGTGGGGTACACGAGCTTGCTCCGCCAGGGGGCCCGTCCCGAGCCCTCGCCCCCGTCCCCGTTGACCAGGGCAGCGAACGCCACGTCGTGTCCCGCCTCGAGCAGCGCCAGCAGGAACTGGCGCGCCCGCAGGGTCGGGAAACCCATCTGGTCCGGATCGTGGGCCGGGAGCGGACCCGTCCCCACCAGGAACACCCGGCGGCGGGGTCCCGCCGGCGCCGCGCGTGGCCCGTCGCCGCTCAGGGCAGCTCCTCCCCGTTACCGCTGGCGTGGGTCACCAGCCCCCACTGGTGATCGATGTGGACGAGGCCGTGGTCCTCCACCGCGCTGTGGACCTTCAGCTCGTACAGCTGGTTGTGCCAGATGTGGGGCTTGATGTGGTTCTTGTCGTAGGCGGCCACGCTGAGCCGGTAGGTGCCCTCCAGCAGCGGCAGCTTGGGGTAGTGGATGAAGTAGGAGTAGACACCGTCGTACACCCCCTCCATCAGCTCGACCTTGTCGAAGCGTGTGTTGGGGCCGAACACGTACACGCCGTCGTTGCGGAAGATGGCCACGCCGAGAATGGGGTCGGCCACCGGCTTGAGGGTCCGGAAGGTCACTGCCACGGTCAGGGGCGCGAAGCTTGGCACCTCCTCGGCGATCTTGCCGTCTCCGTTGAGGAGCTGGACCGCCATGAATTCCACCTCCCCCGATCCGGTCACCACCGGGTTGTCGGGGTCCCCCAGCTCCACGCTCTGTCCGGCGGACTCGTCGGAGACCAGGGCGTCGGCCTCCGGGACGTGGGTGGCGGCGATCACCGCCTTGCGCAAGGAAGGATCCGGCGTGGTGGAGCGGTAGGCGACCCGCCCCTCCAACTCCTCGACCTCGGGGTCGGTCGCTGCCATCCGCTGGCTCGTCCCCAGGGCGCCGGGGGGCAAGCGTCGGCCCCGGACCTGGTCCACGTAGGCGTCCACGACGTGCCGGGCGTCCCCCTTGGCCTGCAGTCGCCCCTCGTCGACCCAGATCGCCTCGGAGCACAGCTCCCGTACGGCGTGCAGATCGTGGCTGACCAGGATCAGGGTCCGTCCCTCCTCGATGAAGGACTCGATCCGGCCGATGCACTTGCGCTGGAAGTAGGCGTCTCCCACCGTCAACAGCTCGTCGATGAGCAGGATCTCGTGGCCCAGGTGGGCGGCGATGGAGAAGCCCAGCCGCAGGGACATCCCCGAGGAGTAGGTCCGGACCGGTAGATCGAAGAACTCGCCCAGCTCGGCGAAGTCGATGATCAGGGGTAGGCGATCCTGGATCTCCGATTCGGACATGCCCAGGAGTCGGCAGTTGAGCAGGGTGTTCTGCCGGCCGGTGAAGTCCGGGTGGAAGCCGACCCCCAGGTCCAGCAGGCTGTTGAGGGTGCCACGGATCTCCACCCTCCCGGCCGTGGGTGGGCTGACCCCGCTGAGGACCTTGAGCAGGGTCGATTTGCCCGCGCCGTTGGGTCCGATGACACCGAAGGCGCTGGCCCGCGGCACCTGGAAGGTCACGTCGCGCAGGGCCCAGAACTCCGTGTGCCGGCGGCCTCCCCAGACCACCTCCGCGAGCCGTTGCCGGTCGGTCGGGTAGATGCGGAAGCGCTTGGAGAGCCCCTCCACGTCCACCACGACGGGCCTGCTGTCCTCCGGTCCTGACGCGCTCAACCAGACCGCTCCCCGCGGACACACTCGTCCACTCTGCGGCACCCTGCCACCCCTCGATTTATAGCGTATTTGTTGGCTATCCGCCGACGATGTCCGAGAAGTACGGGGACTGCCGCCGGAACACCCACCACCCCACGGCAAACGAGGTCACCGCGGCCGCGCCGAAGATGATCACCTGGCCCGGGAGGGGGGGTTGGTGGTTCAACAGGATCTGTCGGTAGATCCCGATCAGGTGGCTGAGGGGATTGGCGATCAGGATCGGCATGAAGGGTCGGGGGAAGACGTTCTCGGGGTAGAACACCGGCGTGATGAACATCCAGATCATCAGCACCGGGGTCAGGAGCTGACGGGCGTCCTTGTAGAACACCGACATCGTGCTGAGCACCAGGCCGATCCCGTAGGTGAACAGGAACTGGAAGAACATCACCACCGGAAGCAGCAACGCCCAGGGGCTGACCCCCCAACCCACGATCAGCGACGCGGCCATCAGCAGGGCGACCCGGAAGATCAGCACGATCTGTTCACTGAAGTTCAGGTACGCGGGCAGGATCTCCGCGGGCACGTGGACCTTGCGGATCAGGTGCACGCTGTCCCGGACCACGTTGGTGCTCCGGGTGAGGGACTCGTGGACGGTGATGAACACCAGCCAGCCGCAGAACAGATACAGCGCGTTGACCGAGGGCGGGTACTCGGGATGGAAGCGGACCCTCAGCAGCACGGTGAACACGAAGGCGTAGGTCAGCAGCTCGATCAGTGGCTTGACGACGGCCCAGACCACGTCCAGTGCCGAGCCCACGTATTGGCGCTTGAGATCGCCCACCGATAGGGACCACGTCAGACGGACGAGGCGCCGCCAGTCCGGCTTGGATCCGGTGACGATCATCTGCGGCGCGGGCAGGTCCTTCATGATCCCGGCGATTCCCTCCAGGAGGCCGCTGGAAGGATAGCCGATCGGACTTCGTCCGGCAGCCCAACTGGTCTATAACCGTGGGGTGCCTGTCGTTCGCCCCGCAGGATCCGTCGCCCTGATGGCCGTCGTCGCTTGGACGTGCGGGGGGGGATGCGCCGCGTTGATCAAGCCCCCGGCGGGACCCACCTCCGAGAGCTACCGCGATGGTGTCCTCCTCGATCCCGACGTCCCGAGGCTCGTGGTGGAGGTGGACTACGTGGAAGGGGACGAGCCCCGTCCCCGGGCCCTGCGCATCTTCGCCGACCGCCTCGCGTTCTACTGCGACAAACCCGGCGGCATCTCCATCGAGGTCGACGATGTCATCCCCGCCGAACGCTGGGAGGCCAGCCGCCAGCGCATCGAGGAGCTGGTGCGCGAGTATGCCGACGGCCCGCCGGAGGGGGCGGCCTATCTGCACGCGCTGTACGTGCCCCGGTACAAGAAGTTCCGCGGCTACAGCTTCCGCCGCGGGGTACTCGCCGACGACCTCGACTTCCCGGTGATCGTCGCCTTCACCAGCCAGCTCAAGCCGATCCTCTGGCTCACCGGTGTGCGTCAGGAAGCGTCGGTCCTGGTGCACGAGGCCGGGCACGTGATGGGCCTGGTCACCGACGACGGCCACCGGGACGGGGGGCATTGCACCCTCAGCTGGTGTCTGATGTACGACGGCGTCGACGCTCGCTCCCTGTTCGTCAACCTCTTCCCCACCCTGTTCACCGGTTACCTGCCGACCCACGTCTGCAGCGCCTGTCGGGAGGATCTGTGGCCCGGTCAGAGGGTCCCCGGGCAGCGGGGGATCTCGGGACTGCCCACCGACCAGAGGCCCGGCTGCGACCCGGTGTGGGAGGAGGAGCCGGCGGGCGAAGCTGAAAAAGGCCCTACCCCTGAATGACCGTTCGGCGGTAGCTTACGTCCAAACTCGAGAGGGAGTCCCCGATGATGACTGCACGCCACCTCCTCGTCCTCCTGGCCCTGTCCGCCGCCTTCGCGTGGATCCTGGGTTGCCCGGATCCCTACACCCAGGACGATGACGACGACCAGGTCGAGGACGACGACGACGATGACACCGGGGACGATGACACGGGGGACGACGACACCGGGGACGACGACACCGGGGACGACGACACCGGGGACGACGACACCGGCGACGACGACACGGGGGACGATGACACCGTGGATCCCAACCCCCTGGTCGATCAAGCCTACCTCGTGGACCTGGTCAACGGCGGCTTCGTGATCACCGAACCCGCGGGCGTGGGTGCCCTGCTGCAGAACTACCTCCCCGAGGACCAGGGGATCATCTTCAGCGCGCTGGACATCGATGACGGCGCGGGCACCATCGACCTGCTCATCGGTGCCGCGACCCAGATCAACCCCACCACCTGGGAGCAGCAGGTGGCCCCGACCATCTTCGAGGTCGGCGACTGGACCAACCCCGGCTTCGAGGTGGGTCCCACCACCCTCACCCTGGACCTGGGCGGGACGCCGGCGTGGATGGGGGATGCGGTCTTCGGTGGCTGGTACGCGCCCGGTGGCCAGACCGTCAATGACACCTACCTGGAGGCGGAGCTGGACACCGTGGGGCTGGATCTGGCCCTGGGCCAGAACGCCGGATTCATCTGCAGCCTGCTGGTGGTCATGGGGATCCAGTGCCAGAACTGCCCGCCGAACGCGCCCAACCCCGGCGCGAACTGCATCACCGTGGTGGCGGAGCAGGGGACGTGCCCCCTCATCCCGGGTTTGACGATGCAGGAGTACCCCTGATCCCGTAGCCGTGGACCCGTCGCCCCCGAGCGAGCGGTCCACCCGGAGGAGCCCCTGGACAGCCGCCCCGGAGCCAGCCCCGAGGTCGCGAGCACCAACGCGGCGCTCGCCGCCGTGGCGTGGGCCGCCCTCCTCCTGGGGAGCCTGTTCCTGGCGAGGATCCACGGGGGAGGACGTCAAGCCACGGTCCTGCTGGCCCTGCTGACCCTGACCATCCCCGGTGGCCTGCTGGCGGGGCTGGCGGTCGCGGTGCGCAAGGAGGCCGGGCGGCGCCTCGACGTCGGGCAAGGGCGCCGGGGGGGGTCGCTGGTCAAGATCGCGACCGTGCTGGCCATCGGTGGTGGGGTGATCTTCGCCCTGCTGGCCTTCCAGCTCGCCACCTGGCCCATGGCCCGGATCTTCCCCGATCCCCAGTCCGGGGCGCTCTACTTCTACCGGGCGGGTCTGGGGCTCCCGGCGGTCGCGGTGCTGGCGGTGCTGTCCGCGGGCCTCGGCGTCGTGGACCGCCCGCGAGCCCTGGTGCCGGGGCTGCTGGTGGCGGTGGTGGCCGCCCTGTGGATCGCCTCGGCGTGGCTCCACCGGGGCGCGGGTGACGTGGGCTTCGAGCTGGCGGGGATGGGGCTCGCCGTGCCCGTGGCGATGCTGCTGGCGGCGGGCACCACCGGCGGGCTGCTGCTGTCCAACGCCCGGGGGCGTGAAGAGCTCGCGATCCACCGCGCCAGGCCCTTCGACATGGGCGATCTGGGGCCCCTGCTGCGGGGGGCGCTGGGGCCCTCCCTCCGGCTGGCCGGCCTCGCCCTGGCGGCCACCACGCTGACCGTGGTGATGCTCCGGGGCGAGACCCGCGGTGAGGTGGCCGCGCTGGCGGCTGTTTTCCTGGCCACCGGCGGCGCACTGGCCCTGGTCCTGGACGGGTGCGAGGGGCACGGAACCCCGACGGCGCTCGTCCTGACGGCCCTTCTGGCTCTGGGGGGGCTGCTCCTGATGGCGTGGCCCGGACCCCTGACCCTCGCCCTGGTCCCGGGGTTGAGGTATGGCGAGCCGTCCCTCGTGGCGCTGCGTATCACCGGGGCGCTGTTGATCCACGAGGTCGTCGTCTTCCAGCTGACGCGAATGGGGTGGCTTCATCGTCGTCATCCGACCTGGCTCGAGATCGCCGCCACGGCGTTGCCCGTGGCCCTGGCGGTGGTGGCGCTGGTGCTCTGGGACCGTCACGGGGCGGTGCCGGTGATGCTCTGCATCCTCGTGTGCCGGGCCGCTCTGATCCCCTTCCTCCGGAGATGAGGCCTTTTTTGGGGTACGATTCCGCCCAGCCCGGGTGATGCACGACGCGGCGCCCGGGGACCCGGGGAGTTCCATGAAGCGGTTCCTGCTGCCCCTGATCGCGCTGACGGTCGGGCTCTGCTGGCCCACGCTGGCGTCCTGCGAGACCTTCGAGGTGCTGGCCCGCGCCTCCAAGACCACCGTGGACCTGAAGGTACGGCCGGCCGAAGGTCACCACCTCGCCGAGGACTACGCGGCGAAGTTGGTGCTCCGGACCCTGCCCGAGACCGTCCTCGACGACGAGATCGACCTGGCCGGGAGGGTGCCCGAGCTGCTGACCGGGATCGAGATCGAGCTGCCCGCCGTCCGACCCCTCGTGATCGACGGTGAGCTGGAGCTGGGGATCTGTGACGCGGCAGGGACCTGCACGCCGCGTGAGGTGGGCTTCCAGCTCTCCATCCGCCGCAAGAAGCCGGTGCCCCAGGCCTCCCTGGAGCTGCGCCCCATCCGGCGGATCCAGAGCCGGTCGGAGCTGGCCGAGGCCGCCGGTGACGAAGGCCTGCGCAAGGTGGTGCAGCGGGCGAGCCTGGACGGCGGCTTGAGGGCCGCGCTCAACGATGCCCAGCGGCGGGCGGATCCCCTGCTGGCCCTGTTCAAGACCCGGTGGTGCCCCCCCTGCCGCCGACTCCAGGCGGAGGTGCTGGAGAACCCGGAGTACGCGGAGCTGCTCGATCGCTTCGTCGTGGTGACCTTCGATGCGGACCTGCCCAACAGCTGGGAGGCCAAGAGCCGCTGGAACGTCGGAGGCTACCCCACGGTGGTGGTCTGCTCGTTCGACGGGGAGGTGGTCTGGCGACGGGTGGGCTTCGACGAGGCGGAGGCCTTCGCCGCGGCCCTGGAGGCGGTGTACGACGAGCTGGATACGCCGCTGCCGGCCGAGGGCGACCTGACCCCGGTCCAGGCGCTGGCCCTCGCCGACCGGGCCCGCCATGCCCAGGACCGGGACGCGGCGGCGTCCTGGCTCGCGCAGGTCCCCGAGGGGGCGTCCGTGGACGGCGCGACCCTGGCCGAGGTCAAGGCCTTCCTGGCCCGGACCGATCCCGACCCGGCCACCGGCGCCGCAGCCCTGGAGGGGATCCTGATGGCCCAGGCGCTGGAGCCCACCGTGACCCTGGAGCGGCAGATGTGGTGGTGGTACCGCGTCGCGCGCCTCCGGGAGGAGGCCGGGGACGCCGACGCCGCCACGCTGGCCTGGAGCCGGGGCTGCGCCACGGCCGAGCAGCGCATCGCCTCCGGGATCGGGGGCCTCGCCGCCGCCGACACCTTCGCCTACCTGGGCATCGCCGAGCTGGGGCGGGGGAATCTGGCCGATTCCGGGGTCGCCTACGGCCACGCTGCCAAACACTATCTGGCCGCGCTGACGGGGGGCCGTCCCGTCGAGCTGGCCGACGCCCAGGCCAGCCCGGGTGTGGTGATGGATCTGGCCGAGGCCCTGCTGCAGTCGAGCCAGCAGGACGAGCTGCGGGCACTGCTGGAGGTCGCCGTCGACGCCCACCCCGATGAGGCGACCTTCTACCGGATCCGGGCCCGGGCGGAGCTCGAGATGGAGGGGGACCTGGAGCGGGCCCTGGCCGACGCGGCCACCGCCCACCGACTCGCCGCCGGCGACCTGCGGCTGCGCACCGCCGACCTGTGGTCGGAGCTGCTGGTGGAGGCCGACCGCACCGAGGAGGCGGTCGCCCTGTTGCACGAGGTCGTGGACGAGCTGGCGCTCCCCGAGGACCCGGAGATCCGGACCCACCGGTACGCCAGCAGCCTGCGGCAGAGGCTCGCCGAACTGGAGTCCGAGGCTCCGGCCGAAGAGCTATAACCATGCGAAATTGCAAGGTTGTTCGGATTGACACGCGCGCGCCCGAGGCATTATTCTGGCTCCCGTTGACGGGGGAGTGTGTCTCTTGGAGGACAGTGGGATGCTGAACCGTGCACGGACCCGCTGGGCGGTCCATCTGATGGTGCTGTTGATGGTGCTCGTCGGGCTGGAGGGGACGGCCCTGGCCTACGGCCAACCCCAGCACCGGATCTCCCACGACGTGGTCTCCGCGGAGCTCGCCACCGTGGCCGCGCCGGTGACCGCACCGGTCGCCCACCTCGTCCGCGGCCCCCACCTCCTCGGGCGACAGGCCGCGCGGTACGGCGCGGTGCTCCCCGGGCCGAACACCCCCGGCCCCATCGTCCACCGGGTCGCCGACAGCGCTCACCAGCACCTGGTGGCGGGGACGGCCCTGACCATCGCGGCGAGCGTGCTGCTCGCCAACTTCCTGTGGATGGTGATCGTCGGCGCGGTCTGGTTCTTCGCCTTCTATGTGCCCGAGGCCGGAAGCGGTGTGGTGTTCCCGCCCCGGGCGGCGCTCTTCTTCGTCAGCTTCGCGTTCCTGATACCGGGCGTGATCCTGTTGCCGATGGGGCTCAACGAACTCCGCATCTACCGGGCCATCGACAGCGCCGAGATGATGCCGCTGGACGGCGGCGGCTTCCCGGCGCTCGGCCCCGTGGTGGCCAGACAACCCGGGGGTGGTGTGCCCCTGCTGAGATTCTGAGGCGCGACATGAGCGACAGAAGAATGATCCGCGCGACGGCGACCCTGGGGGTGGGACTCGTCCTGCTCCTGCTGATCGAGGTGCCGGCCCTGGCCCATCCGCGGAGCCCCCAGGTGAGCGGTGACGTCGAGGTCGCCAACCCGCAGGCTCCGGATCCCACCGAGCGGTTCCTCCGCTGCTCCCCGATGCAGCTCCGTCGGGCAGCCGCCCGCCGGGCCGCCACGGGCGACGAGACCGCGGCGAGTGACGTGGGGAGGTGGGAACCCACCCTCTCGGAGGGAGCCGTCTTCACGGCCATGGGATCCGGCATGCTCCTGGCGGGCGGCATCGTCACCGGCGTGGGCATGGCCAAGCTGATCCCCATCGTCACCGAGGCCGCGGGCCTGGTGACCGCCGCCACCAATCCGCTGCTGTTGATGGGGGTGGGGCTGACCCTGCTGATCACCGGCATCGCGTTCCTGGTGCACGGCGTCGAGGTCCTCAAGGTCGTTCGGGAGATGGAAGAGCAGGCCGGTCA
The DNA here is from genome assembly GCA_964542165.1 of uncultured Rickettsiales bacterium. Classification (GTDB taxonomy): domain Bacteria; phylum Myxococcota_A; class UBA796; order UBA9615; family CAYRNR01; genus CAYTBN01. The sequence continues at coordinate 99,063 of CAZITQ010000002.1, read as the reverse complement.
GCCGACGGCCCGCGCCAACGGACCCGTTCGTGGACCCTGGACCGCCTGGTCCGGATCCCAGCCCGGATCACCGCAGACGACGGTCCTGCTTCGGTTCTGAGCCTACGGTCGAGCGTGGAGATCGTCGGCCGCGGAGGTCACTCCGAGCAGTGCCCCTGGTGCGCCTTGCAGCGGAATTCGAAGACGAGCACGTGGGGTTCGCCCCGGAAGAAGTGCTTGATGGAATACTCGTAGTCGAAGGACACCTCCACCGTGTCCCGATCATGGCGGTAGTAGGTGATGTCCTCGGAGAGTGGGAACTCGAAGCCCATCTCGCCCATCCGGCTGTCGTAGTAGGCCTTGCCCCGCTCGTCGTTGGTCTCGACGGTGGAGCCCTGCATGGCCAGCTCCTTGGCCGCCGCCCGGATCTTGTAGAACTCCATGTACGGTGAGTAGTACATGAACGCCACGTAGCAGGCGGCGATGGCGACGACCGAGAGGATGTAGTGCAGGGCGTTGACCCGCCCGCTGATGTCGCTGTGGATCCGTGGGACCATTGGGTGTACCTCCCGCGAGGAATGATGGCGGGCCCTCACCCGCACAACCCCATCATACTCCCTCGGGCGAGCGGGGGAAGTCGGTGCCCTCGGGGAATCGGCGGGGCCGACCGAGGGACACGAATTTCCCTCCTGGCGCTTCCGGGGTATGTTTCCATATGCGGACTGGACCCGGACGTTGGACAGAACGTCCCCCCGGGGCCGCCGGAGGAACGACGTGCTCGGACCCCTGAAACGCCTGGTAGGCCGCGCGGATCGACGACTTCGCCTGCGGCGCGCCTTGCGCGAGGGCGGCCTGACCCTGGCGTGGACCCTGGCGGCGATGGCCCTGGCAGCGCTGGTGATCGAGATCGGGTGGGACCTCACCTGGCGGATGATCCCGATCCTCGCCTGCGCGCTGCTGATCCCCCTGGCCGCGGTGGTCCGGGCACTGGTCATCCCCCCGGGCGCTGTCCGGGCCGCCAAGGCGCTGGACTCGGGGGCCGGGCTCTTCGACCGCATCGGCACCGCGTTGGCCCTCGAAGGGCTCGTGGGTGGCCTGGTCGAGGCCCAGCGCGCCGACGCCGTACAGAGGGCGGCAGGACTGTCGCCCGCCGCTGCGATCCCGCTGCGGATGCTGGTTGCCCTGCGCGGCGCGGTGCTGGCCCTGGCGGCCTTCGCCCTGATCAGCGCGGTCTGCCTGCGCTACGACCTTCGCAGCGAACCACCGCCGCCCGAGCCCACGGCCCTGGAGCAGGCCGGCGAGGACCTGCTGGCGAGCCTGGTACAGATCGAGGAGGAGGCGCTGGCCCGGGGTGACAAACGGGTCGAACAGCTGGTCGGGGATCTGAGGGACCGGGTCAAGAAGATCGTGGACGAGGAGAAGCGCCGCCGGGTCCACCCCGAGGAGGAGCCCGAACCCCCGGAGACGCCGCCGGAGCAGCCGCCGCCGGCACCGGTGGAGCAGCCGGTGGCCGATGATGGCGTGTACTCGGTGGCCGAACTCGAGGCCCTCCACGCCCAGCTGCAGATGGAGCTGGCCGCCGCCACCGACTTCAACCTCGACAGCGTTCGGCGCCAGGCGGCGCGGGGCCTGCAGGAGGACGTGCACCGGGACTTCCAGAACGCGGTGGCCAACCAGAACATGCCCCAGCTGGACATGCAGCAGCGGGCACAGAACAGTGACTCGGGCTTCGACAAGGTCTTCGGCAACAGCCACAACCCGATGCAGACCCAGGACAACGCCCTGTCCACCAGCGCGCTCGAGGGCAACCTCAACGACATCATCTCGTCGCGCAGAAACGACATCGACGCCGAGGGGATGGTGGCGGACCAGAAGAAGCACGCGGCCGAGCAGCTCTTCCGCCAGTTCCTCGACGAGTACGTGGCCGAGAAGGGCCAGCAGATCGCCGACTGGATGGCCGGCAAACGCGACCGGGGGCCCCAGGTCAAGGTCGCCGACGGCGAGGCGGTCCCGGACAAGACCGATGCCATGGCCGAGATGGGCTTCGAGGACGTGACCGACGATCCATATGGGGACAAGGCCGACACGGGCTCGCCCGACGTGCCCGGCCAGCCCGTGGACAGTGTCCCGGAGGGCGCGGAGACCACGACCCTGGACTCGGCCGACGGCACCGGTTCGGCCACCGGCATGCAGGGAGGCCCCGGAGAGGGCACGACCCTGGGGGCCCAGGGGGCGGGGAGGGGCGCGCCGGCCGACGGCGAGGAGGCCCGCGCCCGGGAGATCCGTTCGCTGCCCGGCGAGGAGCTGGAGCGGATCCTGGGCCAGGTGACCGAGGATCGTCTGCCGCCCGAGACGCGACGCGAGGTGCTCGAGGAGATCGCGACTCACAAGATTCAAGGCGGATTCGCCAACGATTTCGAAGACACGCGGAGCAACTACTTCGAGGAGGCCGACAGGCTGCTGCTCGACGAGAGCGAGGACCTGCCCCCCCTGTTCCGCGACTACGCCCACAGCTACTTCCAGGCGATCCTCGAGATGTAGGTCCGCGGACCACGGAATTGCGCTGGATTCGCAGGTGAGCCCCCGGCCGAGCGGGCGGCGAACGAGGTGATCATGACCGACGGTGGGATGACCCCCGAACGTTTCCGCGAGCTGTTCGCGGGGCTTCAAAAGGAGATCGGACAGGTGATCGTCGGGATGTCCGGGGTGGTGCGCGGCACCCTCGCGGGGATCCTGGCGGACGGCAACATCCTGCTGGAGGGGGTCCCGGGGCTGGGGAAGACCGCGCTGGTGAAGACCGTCGGCGACGTCATGCGCCTGGACTTCGCGCGCATCCAGTTCACCCCCGACATGATGCCCGCCGACATCACCGGCACGAACCTGGTGATGGAGGACGACACGGGCAAGCGGTTCTTCCGGCTCCAGAAGGGGCCCGTGTTCAACAACGTGATCCTCGCCGACGAGATCAACCGCGCCACGCCCAAGACCCAGAGCGCGATGCTGGAGGCGATGCAGGAGCGGCAGGTGAGCATCGTCGGGGACACCCACGAACTGCCGAAGCCGTTCTTCGTCGTCGCCACCCAGAACCCCCTGGAGATGGAGGGGACCTACCCCCTGCCCGAGGCCCAGCTCGACCGGTTCCTGATGAAACTCAAGGTGGAGTTCCCGGACCACGGGGAGCTGAGGGCGATCCTCGACCGGACCACCTTCACCGAGAAGCCCGAGGCGCACGCCGTGGTGGACGGTGCCTCCATCCTCGCGATGCGGGACCTGGTGCGGTCGGTTCCCGTGGCGCCGGTGGTCACCGACTACGCGATCCGACTGGTGCTGGCCACCCACCCCGAGAAGCCCGAGGCCCCCGAGATCACCCGTCGATACGTCCGCTTCGGCGCCAGCCCGCGCGGCGCCCAGGGCCTGCTGCTGGTGGGCAAGATCAACGCGCTGCTGGACGGGCGGTTCAACGTGAGCGCGGACGACGTCAAGCACGTGGCTCGTCCCTGCCTGCGCCACCGGATCATCCTCAACTTCGAGGGAGAGGCCGAGCGGGTCGACACCGACACCATCATCGACGGGATCGTCAAGGCCGTCGCCGAGGTCTGAGCCCCGTGCCGGAGAGCGCCCCCACGGCTGAGATCCCGGACCGGGACAGCCCCCTCAGCCCGGACTTCCTGCGGAAGCTGGAGTACCTGCGCGTGCTGGCGCGGCATCAGCACCAGGGACGCTTCGCCGCGCTGACCCGATCCCGCAAGCTGGGTTCGGGGATCGACTTCGCCGACCACCGTCCCTACGCCCCGGGCGACGATTTCAAGGACATCGACTGGAACCTCTACGGCAGGCTCGACCGCTTCATGATCCGTCTGGCCGAGGAGGACACCGAGCTCAACCTCTACCTGCTGGTGGACGTCAGCGCCTCGATGGGCTTCGGCGATCCCACCAAGTCCGAGTTCGCGTGCCGGGTGGCGGCGGCGCTCTCCTACGTGGGGCTGGCCCACCTGGACCGGGTGCACCTGTTCCCCTTCGGCGACAACCTGCTACCCCCACTACATCCGCCGCGGAACAAGGCTCACGCGATCAACGTCTACCGCTACCTCGCTGCCCAGCGTGGAGCCGGTAGCAGCGATCTGAACCGGTCGGTCATGGGATTCGCGGGTGTCGCGCGAACCCGCGGCGTCGTCGTGGTCCTCAGCGACTTCCTGATGCACGACGGCTGGCGGGAGGCCCTCGACATCCTCCGGGCTGCCCGCTTCGAGGTCGCCGTGGTCCACCTCTCGTCACCCGAGGAGGCCGCCCCGGAACTCCGGGGTGAGATCCTGCTCCGGGACGCCGAGACCGGCCGGCGAGTCCGGGTGCGGGTCACCCCCGCGCTGCTCAAGCGCTACCGGCAGGCCTACCTCGAACACGGCAAGGAGCTCTCGGCCTACTGCCGCCGCTACAACCTCTTCTACGCCCACGCCCGGACCGACAGCCCCTTCGAGGAGCTGGTGCTCAAGACGTTCCGGTCCGGCAGGCTGCTGGGGTAGCCGCGTGAGCTGGACCGGTCTCCCGACCCAGACCCTGTGGCTGGCCGCCGTGGTCGGGACCGGGTTCCTGCTGCTGCTGTTCCTGCTGCGGCCCCGTCCCCGCGTGCTCCTGGTGCCCTCGCACGTGCTGTGGAACAAGGTGTTGCCGAGGCGGATGAATCCGTTGATCAAGGAGCTGATCGCGCTCCTGCTGCAGATCCTCGCGTTGCTCGCCGTGGTCGGCGCGCTGGGCCACCCCGAGCGCGAGGTGGATCCGGTGGCGGCGCTGGAGCACGAGGGGGTGGCCCGGCCCCGCGATCGGGTCGTGGTGGTCGACTGCTCGGCCTCGATGGCCGCCGACGAGGGGGACGGTCAGCGGCGCATCGACCTGGCGCGGACGGGGATCGAGGCCCTCGCCTCTGGCCTGGCCGACGGGGAGCGCATGGCGCTGGTGGTGGCCGGGGCGGAGCCGGTGGTCGCCGTGCCCCTGACCGACGATCCCCAGCGACTGGGCCTGGCGGCGCGCACCCTGCGTGCCGGGCCCGGGAGGGCGGATCTGGATGGGGCGATCGCGCTGGCGCGGACCCTGCTGGTCGGCGCCGAGCCACCCCGGGAGCTGAGGGTGTTCAGCGACGGCGGGGCAGAGCCCCCCGAGCTGCCCGGAGACACGGCGCTGGTCTGGGCCCCGGTGGGCCGGCCGCGTCCCAACGTGGCGGTGACCACCTTCGACGTGCGGGCCTCCGAGGGCCTGCCTGCCCGCCTCGAGGCGCTGGTCGGTATCGACAGCTTCGCGGACCGGGACGCCCGTGTGACGGTCAGCGTGGAGACCGCGACCCGCGTGCTGGGACGGGCGGAGTACACCCTACCCGCCGGCGGATCCCTCGACCGGGTGTACCAGTTCGCGCCCCCCGAGGAGGACCGGGTCGAGGTGGTGCTGCGGGAGATCGCCTTCCTCGCGCGCGAAGGGGAGGGCCCCGCCACCGGTGACGAGGTCGTGGAGCAGGTCCCGTCGGACGCCCTGGCGATGGACGACCACGCGTTCGCCTTCCTGCCCCAGCTGCGGCCGGCCCGCGTGCTCCTGGTCTCGCGGGGCAACCAGTACCTCAACGCCGCTCTCCATCTCATCCCGGGGCTCCAGCTCCAGGTGGTGACCCCGGACGAGTTCCCCCGGAGCCGGGTCGCCAGCGGGCGGTACGACGTGGTGTTCTACGACTCCTTCGTGCCCGACGATCTGCCCCGGGCGAACAGCTTCTTCATCAACCCTCCCCGGGCCGCCGGCGGCTTCTCGCTCCAGCGCCGGGTCGAGGCGCCGATCACCTCGGACTGGAACCTGGGCCACCCCCTGTTCGCCAACCTGGTGCTCCGTGATCTGAACGTGGCGGTCAGCGGCCAGTTCGAGCCTCGACCCGAGGACGTGCGCCTGATTGGTACGCCCACCGGACCCATCGCCCTGGCGCGGGAGGCCGGCGGAGTGCGCCAGGTGGCGTTCGGGTTCGATTTCGCCGACAGCGATCTACCCCTGCGTGTGGGCTTCCCCCAGCTCATCTTCAACACCGTGCTGTGGATGCGGGAGGGACGGGCCACCGGGCCACCGACGGGTGTGGCGCATCTGGCCCGCGATCCCGCCTGGTGGCAGCCGGCGGCCGGCACCGATCAGGTCGTCGTCGATCGGCTGCTGGAGCCCGGGCAGTCGCCCGTGACCCGGGGCCACGAGATCCCGGCCGGCGACGGGCCCGTGAGCCACCACTTCGAGCGCGTGGGCTTCTTCACGGTCGCCGGCGCCGAGGACGAGCGTCCGCTGGCGGTCAGCATGCTCGATCCCCTGGAGTCGGACCTGCGCGCGACCTCGGTGCACGCCGAGCCGCCGGTGAGTCCCCCCCCGGCGGAGGTCCCGGGGATCCCGGAGCCGCTGGCGCCGATCTGGGTCTGGCTCGGCCTGGCCGCCCTGCTCCTGATGATCGGCGAATTCGGAGTGATCAACCGGTGATGGAAGCCCTCGACCTCAGCCAGTACCAGCTGGATCGGCCCCAGGTCCTGTGGGCCGGTCTGCTCGTGGTGCTGTTCTTCCTGCTGCGGGAGCGGGGATTGGCCGGTTGGCCGCGGGTGCGGCTGTTCGTCTCGACGCTGGTTCGGTGCTTCGCCGCCCTGGTGCTCGTCCTGGCCCTGGCGGGCCCCCACCGCTTCGAAGAGCGGCCGGACCTGAGCCTGGTGTTCCTGGTGGACACCAGCGGCTCGTCGTCGGGGGGTCGGCTGACCGGCTACATGGACACCCTCGACGACTGGTGGGAGGCCAAGGGAGACGTGCCGGCCGCGGTCGTCGCCGCGGGAGCAGGGATCCACACGCATACGTCCCCGGACGAGCTGCGATCCGAGGTGGTCGGCGTGGACGAGTCCACGCCCACGGCTCTCGGGCCGGGGATCGAGCTCGCCCTGGAGTCCTTCGAGCCCGCCAGGTCCCGCGCCCTGGTCGTGCTCTCCGACGGAGCCGTGAGCGACGGCCGCGCGGAACGCGCCGCCGAGGTCGCCAACATCCGGGGCGTGCGCCTCTTCCCCGTCCCCCCGGACGAGGGGCGGATGACCGTGGCCGCCGTGGGGCTTGAGACCGGTGACGCGGTGGTCATGGAGGGGGCCGACGCGCGGGTCGAGGTGCTGGTGGAGGCCAGCGACCCGGCGACAGGGACCGTGGTGCTGACCGACGCCCAGGGCAAGGAACTCGCGCGCGCCGCCGGTGTCACCCTGGAGGCGGGGCGCACGTCCGTGCCCCTGTCGTTCCCGGCGGACCGGGTGGGCGTCGTGACCCTGACCGGTACGGTCCAGGTGGAGGGCGATCTCTTCGCCGCCGACGATCGAGCCCACGGGGCGCTGGAGGTCATCGGAACACCGCGCGCCCTCATCGCCGCGGATCCGGAGACCGGGAGGCGCTTCGCCCGGGTGCTCGACAGCCTCGAGAGCCCGCCCACCCACGAGATCGTCTCGCCGTCCCTGGACACCTCCCTCGAGGGCGCGGACCTGCTGGCCTGGATCGATCCGGACCTGAAGGGGTTCGGCGGTGAACGGGTGGAGCGGCTGCGCACCTTCGTGCGCAAGGGCGGGAGATTGCTGGTGGTGGGAGGCGAGCAAGGCCTGCAGATTTCCGACGAAGGCCAGGACGAGATCAAGGAGCTGCTCCCCGTCCGCTTCCCCAAGACCGAACGCAAGGAGCCCGCCCCCCTGATCGTGGTCTATTGCGTGGACCGATCCGACTCCATGGGACGCGCCGCCAAGTTCGAGATTGCCCTGACGGCGGTGGCGGAGTCCATCGCCCTGCTCGACCCGGAGAGCCTGGTCGGCGTGGTCACCTTCAGCGATCTGCCCCGATGGGCGGTCCCCGTCACCCCGGCCGGTGAGCTGGAGACCATCCGCGCGCGTCTGGCGGAGCTCACGGTGGCGGGCGGTACGTCGATCTACCCCGCGATCCAGGAGGGCTACGAGGCGCTGATCGAGGCGGACGCCAAGCTCAAGCACATCATCCTACTGTCCGACGGGCAGTCCACCAGCCGTCTGGAGCGCGACGGCGAGGTGGTCCACAACGTGGCGCGGCGCAAGTTCACCCTGTCCACGGTGGCCATCGGCCGCGAAGCGGACCAGAAGGAGCTCAAGGCGGTCGCCGAGATCGGACAGGGCCGCTACTACTACACCGAGGACTTCGCCACGATCCCGCAGATCCTGCTCGACGAGACCATGACCGTGGTGCGCAGCAACAAGATCGAGACGAGGATCGACGTCCACGCCGTGGACGACAGCCGATTCCTGTCCGGCATCGACGCGGAGAAGATCCCCGATCTGCAGGGGTACGTGCGGTCCCGGCAGAAGACCACCACCGAACTCGCCCTGGCCACCGAACGGGGAGAGCCGCTGCTGGTGAGCTGGCACCACGGACGCGGGGTCGTGACCCTGTTCACCTCCGACTTCGGCGGGCCCTGGAGCGCCGAGTGGGGCGACTGGAAGCAGCGGTCCGCGTTCTGGCGCGGGGTGGTGCGCGAGACCCTGTCCCCGCTGCCCGCCCCCGACGTGGGCCTCGAGGCCGGGGTCGAGGCCGGCGAGCTGCGACTGACGTACTCGATCCTCGATGCCCTGAAGAACCCCCGCAACGACCTGACCGTCACCGGTCGGGTGACCGGTCCGGATGGGGTTGGCCGGGAGGTGGCCCTGACCGCGGCGGGCCCGGGGCGCTACGCAGCCGCGCTGCCCGTGACCCGGGAAGGGGGCTACCTGGTCTCCGTGGACTCCGTGCAGCGTCGGGCGGGGGCTCTGGACGCCTCCGGCGGGGTGGTCCCCGGCGGAGCGGTCCGCGCCAGCGCCGGCACCGGCCACCCGGACGAGACCCGCGCGGGAACGCTCAATCTGCCCCTGCTCCGGCGCCTGGCCGAGCTGACGAGCGGACGCCTCTCCCCCGGCTTCGCCGAGGTCCTCGAGGAGGGCGTGGAGATGCGTCTGTCCCGGATCGACAGCTGGCCCCCCCTGCTGTGGGCCGCGTTGGCCCTGTTCGGGATCGACCTGGCGATCCGGCGCCTCTACCTGCCGCGCTGGCTTTCCCGGGACCGCCGTTCCGCCGCTTGACCGCTTCGGAACGCCCCCCCTACGATCGATCGATCCATACCCGAGGGGGAAACGGTGGCGATCGAGACCCGGGGTGCACCCGTGGACATCCTGCTCGTCGAGGACAACCCCGGCGACGTACGCCTGACCCGCGAGGCCCTGCTGGAGAGCAAGCTCAACATCGAGCTGCACGTGGTCCATGACGGCGAGGAGGCCCTGGCCTTCCTGCGACGGGAGGGCTCGTTCACCGATGCGAGGCGCCCCGACCTGGTCCTCCTGGACCTGAACCTCCCCAAGCTGGACGGGCGCGAGGTCCTGTCACGGATCCGCGCCGACGAGGATCTCCGCCGGCTGCCCGTCGTGGTGTTGACCGTCTCCACCGCCGAAGAGGACGTGCTGCGGAGCTACGACCTGGCGGCCAACTGCTACATCTCCAAACCCATCGATCTGGACCAGTTCGTCACCGTCGTGCGGGCGATCGAGCAGTTCTGGTTCCAGATCGTGAAGTTGCCCCCGGCGTGACCGGCATGGACTCCCGCTTCATCCGGATCCTGCTCGTCGAGGACAACCCGGGGGATGCGCGCCTGATCGAGCTCACGCTCGCGGACGCCCGGCCGGACTCCACGGAGGTGGTGCACGTGGACCGCCTGGCCCGGGCGGTGGCAGAGCTGGACGGATCCCGGTTCGACCTGGTCCTCCTGGATCTGGGATTGCCCGACAGCCAGGGGCTGGACACCTTCGCCTCCCTCCACGGCGCCGCCGGTGATGTGCCCGTGGTGGTGCTGACCGGCAATCGGGACGAGGCGGTGGGGAACGTGGCCGTCCAGGCAGGCGCCCAGGATTACCTGGTGAAGGGGCAGCTGGATCCTCCCACCTTCCTGAGGTCCCTGGACTACGCCATCGAGCGCCACCGGGTGCAGCAGGAGCTGCGCGAGCTCAACGAGGAGCTGGAGGTCCGCGTGGAGGCGCGGACCCGGGAGCTGCAGGAGTCGGAGCTCAAGTACCGGACCCTGGTCGATCAGTCGCTGCAGGGGATCGTCATCGCCCAGGGCGAGGCGCCCCGCCTGGTGTACGCCAACCCGGCCATGGGGGCGATCCTGGGGTCCACCCCCGACGACCTGATGACCGAGGACGTCGCGGACACCCTGGCGTACGTCCACCCGGACGATCGGGCGATGTTCCTGAGGCGCTACCGGGGGAGGATCGCCGGAGATCCGGCCCTGCATTTCGAGTTCCGGGGGCTCCGCAGAGACGGCGAGATCCGATGGCTGGCGGTCTCGGCCGCGCGGATCGAGTACCAGGGGCGGCCGGCGGTGCTGGGCGCGTTCGTGGACGTGACCGAGCGCCGGATGGCCGAGGACGCCCTCGCCGCCGAGAAGGACCGCCTGGCCGCCACCCTCAGCAGCATCGGCGACGGCGTGATCGCCACCGACACCGAAGGGCGGGTCGTGCTCGCCAACGCGGTGGCCCAGGGATTGACCGGTTGGGACGAGGCGGAGGCCATCGGGCAGCCCCTGGAGGAGGTGTTCCGCTGCGTGGACCTGGACACCCGGGAGCCCTGCGCCAACCCGGTGTCGAGGGTCCTGCAGCGGGAAGCCGAGGTCACCTTCGCCGGTGACGTGGTGCTCGTGAGCCGGGAGGGTTCGGAGCGCATGATCGCGCGGACGGGGGCACCGATCCGCGATGCCCGCGGAGAACCCGTGGGCGTGGTCATCGGCTTCCAGGACCAGACCGATCGGCTCCGCTGGGAGGAGGAACGCGCCCGGACCGAGAAGGCCGAGTCCCTGGGTGTGCTCGCCGGCGGGATCGCCCACGACTTCAACAACATCCTCACCGGGATCCTGGGCAACGTGAGTCTGGCCAAGGTCCACGCCAACGAGGGGGACGGGCTCTGGCGTCGGCTGGAGGAGGCCGAGCGGGCCCTGGATCAGGCCACGAAGCTCGTGCGACAGCTGATGAGCCTCTCCCGGAGCGGCGCGCCGGTGACCGAGGCTGCCTCCATCGCGGACATCATCGAGCAGTCGGCCTCCCTGGCCCTCTCGGGCTCCGGGGTCGGCTACCAGATCGACACCCCCGTGGGCCTCTGGGCGGTGGACGTGGACACCACTCAGATCAGCCGCGTGGTCCAGAACCTGGTGATCAACGCCGAGCAGGCGATGGCCGGCGGTGGGCGGATCTCCATCCGCGCCGAGAACAACGAGCTGGACGAGAGCAGCCCCCTGCCGCTGGAGCCCGGAGCCTATGTGCACGTGGCCTTCCGGGATCAGGGGGTGGGCATCTCCCCGGTGGACCTCACCAAGATCTTCGACCCCTACTTCACGACCAAGCGCACCGGCACGGGCCTGGGGCTGGCGGTGGCCTACTCCAACGTGGCCAAACACGGCGGACACATCACGGTGGAATCCCAGCTCGGCCAGGGAACCACCTTCCACATCTACCTGCCTGCCAGCGATTTGCCCGTAGCCGAAGACCAGGAGGAGCAGGATCGGCCCAGCGCTGGGAGCGGCAGGATCCTGGTCATGGACGACGAGCCGGCGGTCAAGGAGGTCTGCGCAGAGATGCTGCGCTTCCTCGGGTACGACGTGGAGACCGTCGGCGACGGGAGCGAAGCCATCGAACTCTACCTGCGTGAGCAGTCCGGAGAGACGCCCTTCGACGTCGTCATCACCGATCTCACCGTGCCCGGCGGCATGGGAGGAAAACGGGTCGTCGAAGAGCTGACACGACAGGATCCCTCGGTCCGGGTCGTCGCCGCCAGCGGGTACTACGACGACCCGGTCATGTCCTGCTACGACCAGCACGGCTTCGTGGGCGCGCTGCGCAAGCCGTTCACCACCACCGAGCTGGGGGATCTGATCCGGCAGGTGCTGGGGGACTGAGCCAGCAGGCTAGCGCTTGAGGGTGGGCTCCCCCACGTCGCGGCGCACGTTGTAGACACATCTGCCGAGGGCGATGGGTTCGGCGGGGTCGCCCTGATGCACGATCACCTGCACCGCGGCGACCCGATTGCCCATCCGCTGGACCTCGGCCTCCGCCACCAGCCGCTCTTCCGCCCCGGGACGCAGGTAGTCCACCCGCATGTCCACGGTGGAGATCCGGTCCACGGTCTCGATCCGGGTGAAGGCGGCCGCGCCACCGGTGGCGTCGATGAGGCTGGAAACCACTCCGCCGTGCAGGGCCGGCCGGTAGGGATCACCGACCAGATCGGGGCGGAACGGAACCTCCATCACCGCCCTGCCGTGCTCGAGGCTGACCACGCGCATCCCGAGCAGGCGGTTGAAGGGGATGCTGCGTTCGATGAACTCGATGACGCGATGGCTCCAGTTGGCAGGGGACGTGTCGCTCATCCGGCGGATTCTACACGCCGGTGTGCCTCACGCCACCCTGATCGCCTCCATGTCCACGTCTTCGAGGAGCTCCTGGGCCCAGGAGTGGCTGAGGAGGGCCTGGCGGATCTTCTTCTTGGCCCGCACCTCCAGCTGACGAACGCGCTCCCGGCTGATGCCGAGCTCCTCGCCCAGCTCCCGTAGGGTGCGGGTCTCGCCGATGAGGAAGCGGTTGCGGATGATGAAGTGCTCCTTGTCGGTCAGGCAGTCCATGGCCTCGGTCAGCCGTACGGACCGGAACGCCTCCACCTCCGCCTCACCGGCGATCTCCTCGGTATTGGGCGAGTCGTCCTTGAGCATGTCCATGTACATGGTGTCGCCGCTCTCGTCGACCGAGGCGTGCAGCGACAGGTCGTGGCCCGCGAGTCGCGACTCCATCTGCTCCACGAGCTTGGGATCCTGGTCCAGGATCCGCGACAGCCGTTTCAGGCGCTTGGCGGGATCGCAGTCGGGGTACTTGAGCTCCAGCTCGCGCTTGGCGCGGCCGAGGCGGCTGTAGATCGCCCGCTGCTTCTGGGTCGTGCCCAGACGGACCATGCTCCGGGCGCGCAGGAGGTACTCCTTGATGCAGGCCCGGATCCACCATCCCGCGTACGACAGGAAGCGGGTGCCCCGCTCGGGGTCGAAGTGATCGATGGCCCGCATCAGGCCCACGTTGCCCTCCTGGACCAGGTCCTCGAAGTTCACGTGTTGGTTCTTGAACTCGCCTGCGATCTTGACCACCGCCCTGAGGTTGCACAGGACGAGGCGTTCGGCAGCCGCCGCTTCCCCCTCGTTGCGCCAGCGGCGCGCCAGGTCCTTCTCCTGGTCCCAGGTGAGGATGGGGTACTTGGAGGCCAGTGACATGTAGTGAGAGAGCTGATTGGTGTTTCGGAAGGCCATCGTTCTTCCTTTGCCGGGCGGAGTGCGTACCGGGGTTACATCAGTAAATCTATAGAGATTGTCGGCAGTGTCAAGCACCGAATGCGACTTTCCTGTCTTTGTGCGCGAGGGGCGCCGAAAATAGGCGGGGCTACCTGGGCGCGGCGTAGGATCGGATCGAGATCCGAAATCTCGAGGAACCTGGGATAATGGTGCGATGCGAATGCGACGTCTCGTCACCCCGATCGTCCCGTGGATCCTCGCCGTCCTGACGTGGTCGGCCCCCGGCTGCAAGGGCAGCGGGGATGCCACGGATCCAACCCCCGAACCCAACACCCTCGACGAGCCCGTGACCGATCACGAGCCCGCCACGGAGGCGCAGCCGACCCCCGCGGAGGAGGCGTCTCCCGCCCCCGGGGATCTGTCGGACACCCTCGCAGCCGCGGTCCGGGGCATCCCGGGAGGGAATCCCGACCCAGACCTCTCGGGAGCCGATCTCGAGGCCGGGCGACGCACCTACGAGGGGCTGTGTGCGTCCTGCCACGGACCGGGGGGCAAGGGTGATGGCCCGGCGGCGGCTAGCCTGAATCCGCCCCCAGGCGACTGGACCCACCCCGACGGGCACGCCCGCACGAGCCTGTCGCAGAAGGCCTGGTTGATCGCCCACGGGGTGGGCGGGGGGTCGGCCATGCCGCCCTTCGAGGCTGCCCTCTCGGAGGCACAGATCCTCGGTGTGCTGGCGGTGGTCCAGAGCTTCGGGCCCCAGGCCGGGGGAGCGCCGGAGCCGGAGGGTGGAGAGCCCGAGGGGTAGCCGGAGATCAGTCCCCCAGCATGCGGAACTCCTGCTCGGTCTTGACCGCCTTGCCGTAGCGAGGGGCCGGGAACCAGAGGTGGGAGATCTGTTCCTCGATGCAGGCGGGGATCTCCTGGACCTCGAAGGTGTCCCGGACCCGCTCGACCGCGCCGGGGGAGCCGTCACGTCGGATCGTGAGGTGGACCACCAGCCGGCCGCCCGGGATCTTGCGGCGGTGCTTGCTCAGCAGCTGGCAGTGCCGGAACGCCTCCCGCCGGCTGGCGAAGATCCGGTCCACCTCTTCGGTGGTGATCCCCCCCAGGGCGACGAGCCGCGGGTCCGCGGGAGCTTCCTCCACGGTCAGCCCGCCGACGTGGCGTACCAGGACGTGTCCCAGGACGTTGAACTCGCTCATCTTGTCGATCAGCGCCAGCCGGTCCTGGAGCACCGTCGCTTCCGAGGGGGCGTTCACGGGTGGGTTCAGGCCCAGCTCCCGCTCCAGGACGCCGGTGAGCCCACCCAGGGAGTCGATGCCCCCGAGGCCGGAGATGTACATCTCCAGTGCGGTCTGGGGGCGATCGTAGCGCTCCAGACAGAGGCCTCGCAGCAACAGCAGGTAGGGGTGGGCCTCGTATCGGACGAGGTACTGGTCGACGGCGGTGATGCACTCCTCGACGCGGTCGGCGCCCAGGGTCAGGTCCAGGTAGCTGGCCATGGCCGCCTCGGAGTACGAGGTCGCCTCGACCCACTTCTCCAGCAGCTGGAGGGCCTCGTCGATCTGGCCGTTGCCCAGGTGATACAGCGCCAGGGTGTCCACGGTCTCGGGGGCGCCGCGGACCGACAGCGACTTCCGCAGGGCCTGGACGTCCCCCGAATCCAGCGTGGCCACCTGACGGGCCCGGGCGGCTCGGCTGTCGAGCTGGACGTCACCGGTGTCCACGGGCGCGTCGGGCAGGAAGGAGTCCGGCGGCGTGCGGACCTTTCGGCCGCCGCAGGCCGCGATGGCGAGGCCGAGGAGCAGGACGAGGGGGATCTGAAGACGTGGTGCCCAGGGGGAAGGTGTCACGGCGGCTCCCGAGGCGGCTGGGTCAGTCGACCAGCGGATCGTCCTCCCAGTAGATGCCAGTACAGGCCCATTCGCCGGTGATCTCGATGTCGTCGAAGGTGAGCGTGTCGCTCACGTACCCGTACACATCGGTGCAGTGGTAGCTGCCGGTGCGCCCTCGAGAGTCGATGGTGAAGTCGCAGGCGCCGCCCTCGGTGCTGTCGAGGATCCAGGTGTCGGTGGCGTCGTCGGTCAACACCAGGGACAGGGCCGGCAGGGGCTGATTCTCCGTGCGCACGTAGTCCCCGTTCCCGTCGAACTCCTGGAGCCGCAGGTCCAGGGTCAACCCGTCGCGGAAGGTGTTGTCGTACGCGCTGACGTGCAGGGTCTGGTGCCCGTAGGACCCGCTGAGGGCGCAGTCCACCCGCACGTCCCAGTCCATCATCTCGTGGGTCCAGTGGATCTCGTGTTGGACCTGCAGGCTCCCCGCGGAAGCGATGGTCACCATACCTTCGGGGCGGGAGTCGCAACCCGCGGCCAGCAGGATGGCGGCGGCACAGGTGAGGATGATCAGACGGCGCATGGCTCAGTCCTCCACGGTCAGTTCGGCGCACTCCCAGCTCCCCGAGACGGTGAACGGGAGATCCTTGTGCGCGTAGCTCACGTAATCCTCGAGCGCGGGACAGCTGAAGTCCCCGAAGAGGTCATCCCGGGCCAGCGTGACCGTACAGGTCCCGCTGTTGCGGGTGTTCAACTCGTAGTTCTGCCCGAGCGCCCCGAGGGTGCTCAGGTTCATATCGAAACCCACCGGGTCGGTTCCGGACGTGATCTCGTAGACCGCGGATCCCTCGTAGGGGAACACGGTGAGGGTCAGGCCAAAGCCCTGTTCGTAGGTCTCGTCCCGGGCTCGAAAGGTGTAGCTCTCCTTGGCGGCGCCCTCGTCCGCGACCGTGCAGCTGACCTCGTAGGTGGCCGTGCTCTCGCCGTCCCAGAAGATGTCGTGGGACAGGTCCAGGGTCCAGCCGGTGGCGGTGTCGGTGGCGAAGACGCTGAATCCCATCTCACCCTGGTAGCCGTTGGTCGTCTCCACCGGACCGCAGCCGGCGAGTACGCAGCCGATTCCCAGCATCGTGGACAGAAGGCGCAGCATGCGCAGCAGCATACCAGAGCCGGGGGGCGGTGCGGGGGGATCAGCCGAGGGTGATGCGGGTCAGCACGGGTCGGCCACCCACGGCGGGACCGGGGGTCCATTCGGCGTCCGGGGCAAGAACGAGGACGATGCCGCCGCGACCGGCGCCGGAGAGCTTGGCGGCGGCCGCGCCCTCGTTCAGCGCGGCGTCCACGACCTCCTCGACCGCTGGATGGCTGACGTCGAGGATCCGCAGGCCCTCCATCGCGCCGGACATCGCAGCGGCCAGGGCCGCGTGATCCCCGCGCTCCAGGGCGTCCGCACCCCCGCCAGCCAGACGGGCCAGGTGCCGCATCGCCTCGGCCATCACATCGGGGTTCGACTCGTGCCGGGCTGCGACGGCCGCCACCACCTCGGACGTCCGCGAACGCACGCGGGTGTCCACCACGAACAGGTCGAACCTCCCTCCGACTCGCAGGGGGCGGGGATCCTCTCCCCGCCGGAAACGGATCGGAGTGCCGGCCAGGACCGTGGCCACGTCCACCCCCGACGGCCGCTCGTGGAACACGCGCTCGCTGGCGTCGGCCAGTGCTCGGACTCGGGGAGGGGCCGCCGGCTCACCTGCGGCGTCCAGCAGGGCCCGGGCCAGGGCCACGCCCAGGGCGGCGCTGCTGCCCAGACCGCAGGACGGGGGGATGGAGGCGCGGATCCGGATCCCAGGCGCCGGTCCGGACCAGCCCAGCAGCTCGAGCTGGGCGTCCCGGGCGCGGTCGAGGGCAACGCGGTCGACGCCGGACGGTTCGGCGCCTGCCTCGGACAGGTCCCAGCCCTCCCACGGGCCGACGTCGACCCGGATCGTCAGGTCGGGCACGGGGATCGCCACCGCCGGAGCGCCGTACACCACCGCGTGCTCCCCCAGCAGGATGGTCTTGCCGCCCGCCCTGCCCGTGCCCGGTCGGATCGAGCCGGTCGACCCGGTCACAGCAGGTGCTCCTGGACCAGGGTGGTTCCCGGACCGGGCCGATTGGCGATGACTCGCGCACGCGGGAGCAGCGTCTCCACCGCGTCGAGCACCTGCTCCTGGTGGGGGCCCTCGCACAGCAGGTGGGGGTTGGGACCGGCGTCGAGGGTCAGGTAGACGGGCAGGCCGTCCTCCCGCCAGCGGCGGACGGCATGGAGCAAGGCGACCGTTCCAGGGAGCAGGTAGAGGCAGGGGGGCGTGGAGCTGAACATCAGCGCCTGGGTCTCCAGGGCCTCCTGTTCGACCAGCTCGCCCAGGGTGGTCAGGTCCCTGCGGGCCAGCGCCCCCTGGACCGCGATCAGCCGGGCGGGCAGGTTCCGCTGGCGCGCGCCCATGAAGGGATGTACCGCGGCGAGGCGATGCCCCTGGAGGCTGGAGATCTCCTTGGGCGAGGCGGACACCAGCACGCACAGGTCGCGCAGATCCCACCAGTCGGGGTCGAACACCTGCTCGGCGACGGAGTCGTCGTCGCCGGTGCCGGCCCGCCAGTGCACGAACCCCCCGGCGATGGACCGCGCAGCGCTGCCGCTGCCCCTGCGGGCCCAGGCCGACAGCTCCTGCTCCCCCGGCAACCCCTCGCCGAAGGCGGCGATGGCGGCCACGGTCAGGGCGGCGAATCCGCTGGCGGAGCTGGCCAGGCCGGTGCCGGACGGGAAGCTGTTGACCGACGCCACCCGGGCGAACATCCGGTAGTAGTCGGTGCGGATCCGGTCCAGGTGGCGGCTCACGCGGGTCGCCCGGGAGTCCAGGATCCGCTCGCCGTCCAGGTAGACCTCGTCGGTCCTCAGGTCCGGATCCCACGCCACCGTCGTGATGGTCACCGCGTCGGACAGGGTCATCGACAGGGAGTCGTTCAGCGGCAGGTTCAGCTCGGGGTCGCGGGCGCCCCAGTACTTGACCAGCGCGATGTTGGTGCCGGCACGCGCGGTGGCGCGCATCTCACGGTCGTCCATGGCGCGGGATTATGGCCTACAGCGAGGTCTCGCGCCCGTTGGCGAGTTCGATGTTGCGGCGGTGCAGTCGCATGTGGCCCCGGTTGATGCCCTCGGTGGCCAGGGCCTTGAGCGCCGCGAGGTTCTGGCCCAGCCCCACCGCGGCGGTGAGCCGCGCGAGGCGCTGTGCGGTGTCGACCCGCAGCAGCCTGATGCAGGCCGACGCGGCCGGGTGCAGCCGCGTGACGCCGCCCACGGTCCCCAGCTGGAAGGGGATCTCGATGCGGCCGGCGAGCTGACCATCCTCGTCCCGCCACCAGGTGGCCAGCGGTCCGTACTTGCCGTTGCGGGCGGCAAAGGCGTGGCAGCCGGCCTCCATCGCCCTCCAGTCGTTGCCCGTGGCGATCATCAACGGATCGACGCCGTTCATGATCCCCTTGTTGTGGGTCGCGGCCCGGTAGGGATCCCGCTCGGCGAAGCGGGAGGCGGCGATGATCAGGTCCCTCACTTCGGCCCCGCTCCACTCCCCGAAGGTCAGCGACTCCACCGGCACCGTGGCCGTGGCGGCGACCCTGCGGCGGTCGGCCAGGTTGCTCAGGATTCGCAGTCCCGGGCGACCGCCGGAGAGCTCGGCCAGTCGCGGCGCGAGCAGTTCGCACATGGCGTTGACCGAGTTGGCCCCCATCGCGTCCTTGCAGTCCACAAGCAGGTGGACCACCAGCACGTTGCCCGAGCCGTTGTTGGCCAGCCAGCGGATCTCCAGGTCCCTGCAGCCGCCCCCGAAGGGCACCAGGGAGGGCTCGGCCGTGTTGGCCAGGTCGATCAGCTCCTCGCGTGCCGCCTCCACCGCCGCGTGGCCCCGTTCCGCGTCGGGCACCGACAGCACCTCGATCTGTCCGATCACCAGGTCCTCGAGGATCTCGGTGTGGAAACCACCGCCCGAGCGGACGATGCGCGCCGCGTTGCTGGCTGCGGCCACCACCGACGTCTCCTCGGTGGCCATGGGGATCAGCACGTCCTCGTCGTCGACCAGGAAATTGGTGGCGACGCCCAGGGGGAGGTCGTAACGAGCGACCACGTTCTCGATGAAATCCGCGAGCTTGGGCAGCGGTGTTCCCGCGGACAGCTCCGCCAGCGTGTCCGGGCTCAGATCCGAGGCCTCGGCCAGCCGGGCCTGCCGCTCCTCGATGCTGAGCCGGTGGAAACCCGGGATCCGGGAACTCTTGCCTTCAGTCATGGTTCGCTCCACGGTGGTCGATCACCCCCCGCTCCCGCAGGGCCGAGAGGGTGTTCGCACCGCTGCAGGTCATCGCAACCCGCAGTTCCTCGTCCAGCTGGCCGATGAACTCGACCGCCGCCTCTTCCGACCGCGTCACCGCGCGCAGCAGCGGAAGAGCCATCCCACAGAGGTCCGCACCCAGGGCGATGCACTTGGCCATGTCCTGTCCCGTTCGAACGCCGCCGCTGGCGATCAGCAACGTCTCGGGCGCCGCCTCGCGGCATGTCCGTATCGCGTCCGCGGTGGGCATGCCCCAGTCGCGGAACGCGTTGCCCACCCTCCGTCGGCGCGGGTCGCTGTGACGAAGCGCCTCGACCCGGGGCCACGATGTACCCCCGAGCCCGGACACGTCGATCCCCGCGCAACCCAGGTCGACCGCCAGCTGGGCCACCTCCGGGGACATGCCCGTACCGGTCTCCTTGAGCAGCACCGGCACGGGAACCTCATCGACCACCTTAGCGATCGAATGTGCAAGTTCTGTGAAATTGCGATTTCCTTCTGGCTGGATCATCTCCTGCACCACGTTCAGGTGCAGGCACAGGGCGTCCGCTCCGACCGCCTCGACCACCCTGGCGCAGCCCTCGGGGGTCACCCCGTAATTGAGCTGCACAGCGCCGAGGTTGGCCAGCAGCGGGATGTCGGGTGCCACGTCGCGGACCTCGAAGGTGGAGGTCAGGGACGGATCCTCGAGCATCGACCGCTGGCTCCCGAGCCCCATCGCGAGCCCGGTTCGCTGGGCGACTGCGGCCAACGCCAGGTTGACCTCCCCACCCCGCGCGGTGCCGCCGGTCATCCCGGTGATCAGAAGCGGGAGGCGCATGCGCTTGCCCACGAACCGGGCGACGGTGCTCACCTCGTCCCCGTCGATGTCGGGCAGGGAGTGGTGGGGCAGGCGTAGGTCGGCGAAGCCCGGGCCCACGCGGGACTCCACGTCCTCGTTCAGGCACAGCTCCAGGTGGCCGTCCTTGCGCAGCTGGGTCAGCAGGCCCTCCAGCGCTTCGCGGGTGGCCCCGTCCCCCTTGACCAGGGTGAAGCGTTGCCGCACCCGGGAGTCCCCGTCCCGGGTCGCCGCCTCGCCGGGCACGGCTGCGAAACGGAGGGAACGCCCCAGGGGGGTCCGCAGGGTGATGTCCACCGCCTCGCCAGCGGCCAAGGGGTTCTGCAGACGCAGTTCGCAGCTGTCCGTGCCCAGGGCCGAGCAGCTGGCGGTGACGCCCGAGCCCAGGCGCACGGGGAGCTCCTGTACGAGTCGAACCAGGGAGTTGTTCATCGTCGGGCCTTCTTGCGGGACCTCTTGGGGGCCGGGACCTCGTCGGCCTTGCTGCGCCGCTTTCGCCACCACGGAAGCACCAGACCCGTTGCGGTGATCGCCACGCAGATCCACGAGAACGCGTCGCCGATCCGGGTGTAGAGCGTGGGCGCGTAGACCAGGGGGACGTCGGCGACCACGGTCTCCTTGGTGTACGCCTCCGTCTGGTAGACCAGCTTGCCCCGGGGATCGACCACCGCCGAGATCCCGGTGGTCGCCACCCGCACCATGGGGCAGCCGTACTCCGTACAGCGATTGGCCGTCAGCATCAGGTGCTGGGAAGGGCAGGAGGTGGCACCGAACCAGGCGTCGTTGGTGATGGTGACGAAGAACCGGGAGCCCGCCTTCACGCTCCTGCGAACCAACCGGCTGCGGATCGCCTCGTAGCAGATCAGGAAGTTGAACGGGACCCACTCGGTGTCGAAGACCACCACGTCCTCGCCGGGGTGGAAGTTGCCGACCCCGGGGATCTTGCGGGTGAGTTTGGGGAACAGGTTGCGGCCCGGGATGAACTCCCCGAAGGGAAGCAGCACGATCTTGTCGTACTGCTCGTCCCGCTCTCCGTCGGTGTCGTAGCGATAGGCGCTGTTGTAGTAGCGCCGGTGCCGCGTCTCCGGATCGCGCTTGGAGGAGAGCGCGCCGATCCACATCTCGGTGTCGTGGGTGCGGGCGAAGGCTGCGATCTCCCGTCCCTTGGCGCCGGTGACCCGATAGGGGGAGCCGCCCTCGGGCCAGACGACCACCTGGGCTCCTTGGTCCACCGCCTTCGCGCTCTCCTCGAAGTACTCCTCGAGGATCCCATAGCGGTCCGTCCGGTTGCGGCGGGCCCGCTCCTTGATCCCCAGGTCCAGCTGCACCAGTCCCACCCGCAGGGACTCCGCCTCCTGTTCGAGGGCGCGGATCTTGTGCAGTCGGTAGGCTCCGAACAGGAGGACCGCCACGAACAGCGCCGCGGTGGCCCCCGACAGCCACACCAGATGGCGGGGGCGGACCGGACCCCGCTTGAGCCAGACTCCCTGGATTCCGGCCCAGACCAGGCAGTTGACCAGCAGGACCAGGAAGCTCAGACCCCGGATACCGGTGACACTGGCGATCTGGAACAAGGGGGCATTCTGGTAGTGGGCGACCCCCTGGTAGAACGGGAAGAGCTGTGGATTGATGAACTCCAGGGCCACCAGCAAGGCGGCCACGGCGAACGGCCAGGCCGGCCCCGCCCAGCGCTTGATGCGCGGGTAGTACAGTCCGAAGAACCCGCCGTACGCGCCCCACGCGAGCGAGAACAGGATCAGGATGCCGATGGCCAGCGGCAGGTTGGGCATCGAGAACCGCTGCACCGTCCCCACCAGCCAGTGGAAGATCGCGATCAGCGCGCTGGTCCCCATGAGCCAGCCAAGCCAGAACCTGCCCCGAGGGCGCACTCCCTCGAGCGCCCAGAGCAGGGGGATCCAGGAGATCCAGTGCAGCGGTGTCCAGCTGAGCGGAGGCGAGATCAGCGCCTGCGAGGTCCCCGTGAACACCGCGGCCAGGATGCGCAGCCACAGCATGACCTCGCTGTGTAGCACGTCGCCTGGAAGGCGTCGACCCACCTCTGGGGAGCGTAGACGGCACCGCGAGCCCATCGTTCAGAGATTTCTGAAAGAATTGAAAAGTACCCCTGGCCAGCCTGTCTGGCAACCCCTCATTTTCGTCGGCCCAGGGGGCATATCCCCTCCGAGGCGCCTGTGAACGATCCACAGTGTAGCGTGACTTATCCACAGTAATCCACAGCCGGATGGTGAGTTATCCGCAGGCCGCGCCTCCACAAGATGTTGTGCCTGTGGATAACAGACCCCCTAGATGTAGTGTTTTTTCCGCTGTTTTCCCGTTGACGAGGGGAGAGCGGAGTGCGAGAGTTTTAGGGACGGTCGGCGCGGCGGAAGCCGATGTCGAGTTGAGTGGAAAGCGGGGAACGCGCCGGTGAAGAAGCTTAGGTCTGTCCTTGCTCTGCGTTTGGGCTCCCGGGCCCACGTCAGAGAGGGGATTGCGCGGGAGCCGATCCGGCGCGTCGTCCGGTCGAGGGGCCAGGACGAGCGCCGGATTGTTTCGTCTGGGGGACACGGCACCGAGAGCCGGGTCCCGGATGTCGCGGTGGTCATGGAGCGCCTCCGGCGCGATCGGCCGCGGCGCAGGCGCCCCGTTCTCCGGCTGACGAGGCAGCGGTAGGCAGGGACCGGGGCCCGCCGAGGGCGGTGAGGCGGACGTCGGGACAGCGCAGCGCGGGCAGGGCTACATCGAGAACACAAATGACTCACCGGCCAGGTGTGCTCCTGGCCGGCAGCGACGGGTGCGCGCTCGCGCCACAGGGCGCGCTACCCGCTATCGATGCGGAAGCAGGTGGCACCAGCAGCACGCGGAAGCGGATGGATCGGAGGCGAGATGGGCGCGGCGCAGGCGCATGTGGAGACGCGGAGAGTCAAGACCTCCCGGGGGCGGAAGGGGGCGGCGACTCCCAGGGGACTTCGCTACGAACGCTGGCACAGCGAGGAGGGGGTCGACCCCTTCGACAGCGTTGCGTGGGAGATCCGTGAGGCCCTGATCACCGGCGAGGGGGGCACCGTCGTCTTCCATCAGGAGGACGTGGAGGTCCCCGCTGACTGGTCCCAGATGGCGACCAACGTCACGGCCAGCAAGTACTTCCGGGGGCACCTGGGCACGCCGGAGCGGGAGCACTCGGTGCGGCAGCTGGTGGGCCGAGTGGTGGACACCCTGCGGCGCTGGGGGCTCGAGGGCGGCTACTTCGACGACGAGGAGGCGGCGGACGTCTTCCGGGACGAGCTGGTCTGCTACCTGCTGCAGCAGAAGGTGGCGTTCAACAGCCCGGTCTGGTTCAACATGGGCATCGACGAGCACCCCCAGTGCTCGGCCTGTTTCATCAACTCGGTGACCGACGACATGGAGTCGATCATGGCCCTGGCGGCCACCGAGGCTCGGCTCTTCAAGGGGGGCTCGGGGACAGGCTCGAACCTGTCCACGCTGCGTTCGTCGATGGAGCCCCTCAACGGCGGGGGGATCGCCAGCGGCCCGGTCTCGTTCATGAAGGGCTACGACGCCTTCGCCGGTGTGATCAAGAGCGGCGGCAAGACTCGCCGCGCCGCCAAGATGGTCATCCTCAACATCGACCACCCGGACATCGAGGAGTTCATCAACTGCAAGGCCGAGGAGGAGCGCAAGGCGCACGCGCTCATCGACGCCGGGTACGACGGATCGTTCAACGGCGAGGCCTACTCCTCGGTGTTCTTCCAGAACTCCAACAACAGCGTCCGGATCAACGACGACTTCATGGACGCGGTGGTCGAGGACCGGCCGTGGCACACCTGGGCGGTGCTCTCCCAGGACCGCAAGATGGGGACCTATCCGGCCCGCGACCTGTGGTCCCAGATCGCCGAGGCCACCTGGATCTGCGGAGATCCCGGGCTGCAGTTCCACGACACCGTCAACCGCTGGAACACCTGCCCGGAGTCCGGGACCATCCAGGCTTCCAATCCCTGCTCCGAGTACATGTTCCTGGACAACTCGGCCTGCAACCTGGCGTCCCTGAACCTGCTGAAGTTCCGGTCGGAGGACGGCAGCTTCGACTGCGAGCAGTTCGAGCACTGCGTTTCGCTGGTGATCGCGGCCCAGGAGATCGTGGTCGGCTTCTCCCGTTACCCCACCGAGGCCATCGCTCGCAACAGCCACACCTACCGGCCACTGGGGATCGGCTACGCCAACCTCGGCGCCCTGTTGATGGCCAACGGGTTGGCCTACGACAGCGACGGAGGGCGCGCCTACGCCGCCGCCGTGACCGGGCTGTTGACCGGCGCTGCCTACCGGACGTCGGCCCAGATCGCCGGCCGGATGGATCCCTTCGAGGCGTACGAGGACAACGCCGAATCGATGCTGGGCGTGATGCGCCAGCACCAGGCTGCCCTGGACGACATCGACGACACCTTGGTCCCCGACGCTCTCCTGGGCGCGGCCCGGACGGCGTGGGAGGACACGGTCGCGCTGGGGACGGTCCACGGGTTCCGCAACGCCCAGGCCTCCGTCCTCGCCCCCACCGGCACCATCGGTTTCCTGATGGACTGCGACACCACCGGCGTCGAGCCCGATCTGGCGCTGGTCAAGTACAAGAACCTGGTGGGCGGCGGGATGATGAAGATCGTCAACACGACGGTCCCCCTCGCCCTGCGGACCCTGGGGTACACGGACGAGCAGGTCGACGACATCATCGCCTACGTGGACGAGCGGGACACCATCGAGGACGCTCCCCACCTGCTCCCCGAGCACCTGCCGGTCTTCGACTGCGCGATCCGTCCGCTCCACGGGCGGCGAGCCATCGAGCCCCTGGGACACCTGCGGATGATGGGCGCGGTCCAGCCCTTCCTCTCGGGGGCCATCAGCAAGACCGTCAACATGCCCAACGAGACCTCGCCCGAGGAGATCGGCGACACCTACCTGGAGGCCTGGAAGCTGGGGCTCAAGGCGGTGGCGATCTATCGGGACGGGTGCAAGCGGACCCAGCCGCTCAACCTGTCCAGCGAGGAGGTCGCCGAGCCGGCCGCGGAAGCGGATCCGCCGGTGCGCAACCCGGAGCGCGAGCGGCTGCCCGACGAGCGCCAGGCCATCACCCACAAGTTCTCGATCCAGGGGCACGAGGGCTACCTGACCGTCGGCCTCTACGAGGACGGCCGCCCGGGCGAGATCTTCGTGGTCATGGCCAAGCAGGGCTCGACCATCAGTGGGTTGATGGACGCGTTCGCGACGTCGACCTCCATCGCCCTGCAGTACGGGGTGCCGCTGGCGACCCTGTGCGACAAGTTCGCCCACACCCGCTTCGAACCCCAGGGGTTCACCCGCAACAAGGACATCCCCATCGCCAAGTCGATCACCGACTACATCTTCCGGTGGCTGGCGCTGAAGTTCCTGCCCCGGGAGATGCGCACGCCGACCCCGTCGGAGATCGAGGCCGAAGATGCCGCGGACAGAGAGGTGAAGCCGTCGGATCAGGGGCTGGACTCGCTGGAGACCGAGGAGCTGGCCCAGGCGGCTGGCAAGACCAGCGGTGGAAGCGAGTACACGGCGGACAGCACGCCGATGCAGGGGGTCGAGGGCTTGAAGCGGGCGGCCGGGGCGCTGTACTCGCGGGAGGCTCAGGAGAAGGAGATCTCCCGCTACCAGGCCGACGCGCCACCCTGCCCGGTGTGCGGCGCCATCACCGTCCGCTCCGGTGCCTGCTACAAGTGCGCGAACTGCGGGGCCACCACCGGCTGCAGCTGATCCGTCGCCTTCACTCCGTTCCGGTCACTCGTCCGATTCCATCCGGTCCAGCTCGCTGGTGAGGTACTCGAACGCCGCGTCCACGGTGTCGCAGCGGTACATCAGGTCCAGGTCGCCGGGGCTGATGGTGCCGGCTTCGACCATCGCGCGCATGTCGATGACCTTGTTCCAGTACTGGGTGCCGTAGAGCACCACCGGCACGTGCTTGGTCATCTTCTTGGTCTGGCGCAGGGTCGTCAGCTCCGCCAGCTCGTCGAGGGTGCCGAATCCACCGGGGAAGACGATCAGCGCCTTGGCCAGGTAGGCGAACCAGTACTTGCGCATGAAGAAGTAGTGGAATTCGAACCCCAGCCCGTCGGACACGTACGGGTTGAGCCGCTCCTCGCGGGGCAGGCTGATGCCGAGCCCGATGGACTTGCCGCCCTCCACCTCCGCCGCTCCCCGGTTGGCCGCCTCCATGATGCCGGGGCCGCCTCCGGTGCACACGATCACCCGGCGCTTGCCCCGGGGGCGGCGGATCGACCACTCGGTGAAGCGCCGCGCCAGCTCCTGCGCGTCATCGTAGTAGCGGGACATGTCCATGGCGCTCTCGGCCCTGTGCAGCGCCTCTTTCGCCTCGGGATCAGCGTTGCCTGCGTCCGCGGCGTCCCGGGCGTCCACCAGCTGCTGCTTCGCGCGTTCGGAGTCGACCAGCCTGGCCGAGCCGAAGAACACCACGGTGTTGAAGACCTTGTTGGCGAAGAAGCGCCGGCGCGGCTCGTAGTACTCGCACAGCATGCGGATCGTTCGCGCATCGGGGCTGTTCAGAAACGCCTGGTCCTTGTAGGCCTTGGTCACCTCGTCGCTCACGGTACCTCCATCGGCTGCCGGGACACCGCCCGGCCGCGAATCGAACAGCATGCGAGCCCGCGCCCGCACCCGTCAAGGCCCCGGCGGGACTTCACTCGTCGTCGGGGAGGTCGTCGAGGCTGTCCGGACCCGCCGGTCCCATCAGCTCGTCTCTGTCCGGCAAGGGCTGTGCCGTCTCCCGGAGTTCGGCCAGGTAGGTCTCCAGCCCCTCGTCGCAGTAGCGGTTGAACAGGGCGTAGCAGAGCTGGCGGCGGGGCTCCTCCAGGTCCGGATGTTCCTCAACGAGTCGCCGCAGCCGGGCGACCGCCGCCTCCGCGTCGATGGGCTCCCCGGCCTCGGTGATCGCCGCCTGGCTCCGGGCGAGGCACTCGATCACCTTCTCCGACGGAGGGCGCGCGGCGGCGAGCTGCTCCAGCCTCTGGACGATCAGCGCGAGCAGATCGTCGTCCGCCCCGAGGGCCTCCTCGAGCAGGGCCCGGGCTTCCTGCACGGGATCCATCGGCGGTCGCGGGCGGTCGCTCGACATCTCGTCTTCCGTCAGTCCTCGAGGAACTCCACCAGGATGCCGCTGGTGCGGCGAAGGCGCTGACTCATCATCCGCGCCAGGTTGGTCACGAACTTCACCCCCAGGCCGGGGTAGGTCTCCACCAGGCGCTGGAACTGGGGCCGCGTCAGCACCAGGAGCAGGGTGTCCGCATCGGCGAAGGCCGTGGCGGAGCGGGGTTCGTTGTCGATCAGCGCCATCTCGCCCAGGGTCTTGCCCGCGACGATGGTGGTGATCCGGCGCCGCCGCCCCAGGGAGTCCTCCTTGAGGACGCGGACACGGCCGCGGACCACCAGCGCCATGTACTCCCCGGGGGCGCCCTCGTGGAAGATCTCGTCCCCGGCGGGCACGGTCTGCAGATCCATGTGGCGGGCCAGGAGTTCGATCTCCTGGAACTCGAAGTCCCGGGCCCAGCTGGTCTCGTCCAGCAGCTCGGCGCGCTCGCGATCCGGCAGCGACACGCTCCTGCGGGTTTCCCCCCCGACCACGTGGCCGAAGGGATCCTCCGACGGCTGTCTGGGCCGCCGCGGGACCTCGTCCGGATCGATCCGGAAGACGCTTCTGTCTTTGCCCTCGGAGTCGCTCACGGTCGAGCCTCCCCCCCCCCGGGGCGCCGCGGCGCCCGCGCCGCGGGGTGATCCCCCCCTACAGCCGCCCCTTGGCCGTCGCGATGCCGGTCTGGACCGAGAGCTTGCCCTCGATCTCCGGGCTACCGTCGGCGCCGAGCCGCTGGAACTCCAGGGCGTCCTCGCCCAGGGAGTTGACCCGCACGGTGAGGCCATCGGCGCACTTGCCCTTGGTGATCTGCTCCGAGTACTCGAACAGGGTGCCCTCCTTGGACACGCCCTTGAGGGTGGAGGAGCACAGATCCAGGCGGCCATCCGGATGGAAGATGGTGTACTCGATGGCGCCGCCGGGCTCGTCGACCATGAATTTGCTCAGGGTCAGGTGGACCTCGTAGCCGGCAGGATCGGCCCCCTGGGCGAGCTCCCAGCGTCCCTCCCACGCACCCTCCACGGGCGAGGCACACGAACACAGCGCGCCCAGTCCCACGGTCAGCACGAGGATCCCCAGCACGGTTTCCTTTCTCACCACCATCACCTCCGCCAGACACCATCGCACAGGGCTCGCGGGTGCCACAAGGGGCCAGCGTCGAGGGCGGTTTCTTCCCCCTCCGGACCCGGTCTATGCTGGAACGGTCGGCGGGGCCCCGGTGCTCCGCGGAGGAGGCGTGAGATGTCGTCGAGATGGGCGGCCCTGGGCGTGGCATCAGCGGTCCTGGTCGGGGGTATCGGTTGCAAGGAGCGACCCGAGGAGGAGGCGTGGCCCGAGCCCGTGGCATTCCGTCTGGCGGTCGACTGTGGCGGCGGGGGAGAGGGCGAGGGGGGCGACGGGGCCGACGAAGGGGACGACGAAGGCGCCGAGGACGGACACTCCCCCTTCGTCGCCGACCTGCCCTATGCGGACGGGGAGGGCTACGGGTACGAGGACGGGGAGCCTGCCTCGGCGTGGTTCCCGTGGGTCGTGGGGGCCACCCCGTACACCTCCGCCTTCCTCACCCGCCGCGACGGCCACACCGCCTACCGGGTGGACGTGCCCCAGGAGGGGCCCTACGTCGTCACCCTGGGATTCTGCGAGCGGGAGGCCCACGGCCCGGACTTCCGGGTCCAGGACGTGATGGCCGAGGGGAGTCTGATCGTGGGCGACCTGGACGTGTTCGCGCTGGCCGGCCAGGACCTGGCGTGGACCGTGCGGCGCGAGGTGGTGGTCACCGACGGTGTCCTCGATCTGACGTTCGACGCCGAAGGCGGACACCCCACCTCCCTGGCCACCCTGGCGGTGGAGCGCGCCAATCCAGACGACGAAGCCCCCCCTCCACCGGCGGAGATCCGCGCGGAGGACAGCTACCACGCGGTGGTACTCCGCTGGACGCCGGTGCCGGGGGGTACCGGGTACGGTTGGGACCCGTCGACGCCCGAACCGCCCGAGGACGAGGACGTCTCGCCCTTCGGTGACGTGATCGGCTACCAGCTCGAACGCAAACCCGTGGGCGCGGGGGAGTTCACGACCCTCTTCGGGGGTACGGTGCCGGTTCCCTTCCACGTCGACCGGAGCGCGGAGATCGGCCAGCGCTACGAGTACCGCGTGCGGGCGGTGGATGTGTGGGGCAACCTCTCCGACGCCTCGAGCGTGGCCACCGGGGAGGCCCGGTGGATCGAGGACAGCCCGCTTCCGGTCTACGAGATCGTGATCGGGGAGGAGGAGCTCCGGACGCTGCAGGCCGACCCCTGGGGGGAGGAGGAGGTGGACCTGTCGTTGTGGCTGGACGGCGTGGAGTACGCGGGTGACGGCCGCTTCCGGGGCGCCAGCACCCGGGGACTGGCCAAGAAGTCCTGGCGCGTCGAGCTGGACGATCCCCTGCCCGATGGACGCCACAAGCTGGACCTCAAGGCGGAGTGGGGCGACTGGAGCCAGGTCCAGGAGCTGCTGAGCTACGACCTGTTCTGGGCCGAGGGGGGCGGGGAGGCCCGGGAGGTGCACGGCAGCAAGGCCAGTCCGATCCAGCTGGTGATCAACGGCGAGTACGACGGCCTGCGGCTGGACGTGGAGCGGATCGATGCCGACTTCCTGGCGAACAGCGGGCGCGACCCGGCCGGAGATCTCTATCGCGGAGGCGGATTCGGAGAGCTGCTCGACGGCGTCGACGCGTACGAGGAGGCCTACCGTCGGCGGGCGGGGGACGGGGACGTGGAGCACCTGGTCGCGCTGCTCGAATTCCACGCCCGGGCACACCGGGACGAGTTCGCGGCGGAGCTGGACACCGAGATGGACCGCGACGCCCTGGTGGACCTGATGACGGTGGACGCCCTGCTCGGACGCCCGGAGACCGAGGCCAACGACTTCTTCTACTACCGGGATTCGCAGACCGGTGTCTGGGAGCTGCTGACCTGGGACAACAACAACGGGAACTTCGGCCTGGGGTTGTTCTGGCCCAGCTGCGAACCCTGGGCCGCCCCGGTACACATGAGCTTGCAGTACGCGGAGTCCCCGGAGATGACCTGGTGGCACCTCCTGCGGTCGCGGGTGCTGAACCACGCCGGTCTGCGGGCGGATCTCGCCGCTCGGATCGAAGACCTGCTGGGGGCTCAGTTCCGGACACAGACCTTCAAACAGCAGATCCACGCGCGTTTCGACGAGCTGAAGGACGAGGTTCGCGGTGATCCCCGGAAGTACCCCTGGGCCGAACCCGCGCTGTTCGAGGGCGCGGAGGACACCCTGGAGGAGGCGGTGGACCTGCGGGCGGATTTCTTGAACGACGCCCTGGTCGAGTTGCCGCTGATCGGGGAGGCGGCGCTGGTGATCAACGAGTTCGGCGTCTACCCCTGCGCCGATGGGGAGGAGCCCTGCTCCCCCTACGGGTTCGTCGAGCTGTACAACCGGGGGCAAGAGGCCGTGGAATTCGCAGGGATCCACCTGACCGGCGATCTGCGCGATGCCCTGGCCCTGGAGCTGCCGGTGGGGGAGCTGGCGCCCGGAGAATTCTGGGTCCTGGAGGCCGGCCCCGGGGGGGATGCCTACCCGTTGGACGTCGCCGGTGGTGAGCTGGGCCTGTTCCAGATCGGCGAGGAGGAGGACGAAGGAGAGGTCTTCGAAGTCCTCGATCTGTGGTGGTACGGCCGGCTGACGGGGGGGCTGTCCTATGGCCGGACCACGGACGGGGCAGACGAGTTCGCCTTCTTGCTCCAGCCCAGCGAAGGTGGGCCCAACGGCGGCCCGGCGACGACCTCACCGCGCCTCGGTACACCGGTGCCAGCCGTCGACTCCCCGCAACCCGGCGAGGCCCTGCCGCTGGTGATCTCCATCGCGCATCCCGCGGGGGTGGCCGAGGCCCGCTGCCACTGGCGCGCCGCCGCCGGTGCGGGCACCGTCGACCTGGCCGACGATGGGCTTCACGGGGACGGCGACGCGGGGGATGGCCTGTACGGGGCCACCCTCTCGGAGGTCCCGGCCGACGCGACCCGGCTGGAGCTCTGGATCGAGGCGATCAGCTCGGATGGTGTCCGCCAGGTGTACCCACGGACGGCGCCGGAGAGGTGGCGGAGGATCGAGCTGGGAACGGGGGACTGATTTCCTGCTAGGCTGGCAAGATGCACCCTCCCACGACCCTCGACAAGACCGCCGAAGGGCTACGCACCGAGTACCCCTTCGGGATCCGGTTCCGGCTCAGCGTCGTCCTGCTGCTCGGGGCGCTGAATCTGGTGGCGATGGTCACGTTGCTGGTCTGGAGTGCCCCCGTGGCGCTCAACGACCTCCGCCCGGTGCACAGTGCGGCCTGGGAGGCCAGCCGACGGGTGGAGGCCTTCCACCTGCAGATGATGGTCGACGCCATCGCCGCCCGGGAGTCGGCCACGGCCAACGTCTTCCCGGACGAGGACTTCGTCCTGCTCAGCGACTCCCTCCGCACCAACCTGGGGGAGGATTTCACCGCCGTGGAGCCCCAGCTGGAGTACTTCCACCAGGTGGCCAGGCGCTGGTACGAGGACGGCCAGCCCATCCCCGAGGGCTACGTCATCGAGCTGCCGGCCGTCGAGGAGGAGACCGAGGGGGAAGGGGAGCCGGGGGAGGGAGGCTGGGACGAGTTCGGCGGGACGGAGCAAGCCATCGAGGCCGATGGCGAGGAGCCCCCTGCCGAAGAGGGAGAGCTGGACGACGGGGCGGTTCCGCCGGCGGGGGGCGGGACGGAATTCGAGGCCGAGGCCGAGTCCGAGTCCGAGTCCGAGATCGAGTCGGAGTCCGAGTCCGAGTCGGAGTCCGAGTCCGAGACGGGAACCGAGGGACGGCCCTCCGGGAACGGGACCGGGGACATCGAGGGCGGGGCCGACGTCCTGGATCCGGCGCTGCTGGAGGCCGACTTCCGTGAGGTCCAGCTCTCGTACTTCGGACTCCAGCAGGATCTGAAGGAGGGGGTCTCCTCCCGCCTGGTCGCCAACGCCGAGCTGCTCCGGCCCCTGCTGGGCTACGCCATCGCCTGGATCAGCGTGATGGCGGCGTTCTTCATCTACTTCTCGTTCCGCCTCCGCACCGTGTTCAGCCTCCCGCTGGGCGAGGTGATGCGGGCCGCGGTCGCCATCGGTCAGGGCAACCTGGACACCCCCGTGGAGGTCCCCAAGCATCGTTCGGAGCTCGAGACCCTGGCGGTGGTCCTGGACACCATGCGGGCCAATCTCCGGCACCAGATCGCGGAGCGGGAGAAGGAGTTCCGCCGCATGAGCACCATCCTCGCGGGCATGCGCGAGGGGGTCCTGCTGGTGGACCGGGACTGGTCGCTGCTGCTGTTCAACCCGACCGCCGAGGAGTTGCTCGGGATGATGACCAACCCGGCGTTCAAGGTCGGGATGGATGTACGCTCGCTGGGGATCGAGGCCCTGTCACGCCCCACGGAGGGGATCCAGCACGAGGGATCGACCGAGCTGCTGGCGATGCTCGACGACGAGGAGATCGGAGACGCCCGCCACACCCGGATCACCCGCTACCCGCTCACCGACGCCGCCGAGGCCTACCAGGGATTCGTCGCAGTCATCCGGGACATCACCCAGGAGAAGGAGATGGACCAGATGAAGAACGACTTCTTCTCCATGGTGACCCACGAGCTCAAGACGCCGCTGACACCCATCGAGGGCTACGTGAAGTTGCTGGCGCGGGAGCGGGCGGGGCCGGTGACCGAGCAGCAGAAGCGATTCCTGGGGATCATCGCGTCGCAGACCACCCTCCTCAAGGGCATGATCCAGGACCTGCTGGACATGAGCCGCATCGCCGCCGGTCGACTCAGCCTGAACGTGGGAAGCGTCGAGACCGAGGCGCTGGCCGAGCGGATGGTCGAGCAGTTCGCGCCCCAGGCCCACCAGCAGGGGCTCGAGCTGGTCTTCCACCCCGAGGAGCACGAAAGCCAGCTGGCGCGGGGCGACGCGGGGCGGCTGGAGCAGGTGCTGGGCAACCTGATCGGCAACGCGATGAAGTTCACGCCGGTCGAGGGTACGATCACGGTCCGCTCCGGTGTGAGGGACGGGGTCTGGACGGTCCAGGTCGCCGACACCGGATCGGGGATCCCCAAGGCCGCGCTGTCCCGGATCTTCGACAAGTTCTTCCAGGTGGAGAAGGGCGACACGCGGAGCACCGGCGGCGCCGGTCTCGGGCTGTTCATCTGCCGCGAGATCGTGGGCATGCACAACGGGAAGATCACGGTGGAGTCCGAGCTGGGCGGGGGGACGGAGTTCACGGTCCGGATTCCGCTGGACGGGCCACCCGACGTGGCGGACACTCTGTGAATCGACGGTGAGGGAGGACTGGGATGGCCAAGGCACTGCTCGGCAAGGTGCTCCTGGACAACGGGTACATCACCCAGGGTGATCTGGACGCCGCACTCAAGGCCCAGGTGGAGAGCGGGGAGCGGCTTGGGCAGGTTCTGCTGTCCACCGGCGCCATCGACGAGGAGAGCCTGGCGCTGGGGCTGGCCAAGCAGGTGGGCTACGAGCAGGTGGACCCGGTGAACACCGCCGTGGATCCCGATCTGCTGTCGAGCTTCTCGAGGGACATGGCGATCCGGCTGCAGGCCCTGCCCCTGGTCTACGAGAACGCCAAGACCGTCACCGTGGCCATGGCCAACCCCCTGGACCTGGACGCGCGGCGCGAGCTGGAGTTCGTGCTCACCAAGGGGGTCCAGCCGGTGGTCTGTCGGGCGAGCGCGCTCCGCGACGCCATCGGCAAGCACTACGGGCTGGAGAAGGAGCTGGCTGCGATCCTCTCGTCGGTCAAACCCGATGCGGAGATCGCGGCGTCCCACATCCTCGACATCGACATGGAGGAGATCGAGAAGCGGCTGCGCGTCGGCGGCGCGCGACCGTACATCGACCTGCTCAACTTCCTGCTGGGCAACGCCCACGCATCCCGGGCGTCGGACATTCACGTGGAGCCGATGCAGGCCGGGGTCCAGGTCCGCTACCGCATCGACGGTGTGCTCCGGTCGGCGATGAAGCTGCCCAAGTGGGTGGAGTC
This sequence comes from uncultured Rickettsiales bacterium, assembly GCA_964542165.1. Taxonomy (GTDB): domain Bacteria; phylum Myxococcota_A; class UBA796; order UBA9615; family CAYRNR01; genus CAYTBN01. The sequence goes on along the minus strand of CAZITQ010000002.1, from coordinate 64,508 downwards.
CGGGCTGGTGTCCCGGATCAAGGTCGTGGGCAAGATGGACCTCTCGATCCACCACCTGCCCCAGGACGGCAAGGTGCGGGCGCACATCGGCGGACGGGATCAGGACCTGCGGATCTCGACCATCCCCAGCCAGTTCGGCGAGACCTGCGTGCTGCGGATCCTCGACCCGGACATCCTCAAGCTGGACCTGGGCGACCTGGGGCTCGCCACGGCACAGCTCGAGACCTACTACCAGCTCATCTCCCAGCCCCAGGGCATGATCCTGATCACCGGCCCCACGGGCAGCGGGAAGAGCACCTCCCTGTACGCCACCATCCGGCGCCTGCAGAGCGAGCAGACCAAGATCGTGTCCGTCGAGGATCCGGTGGAGTACACCCTCGGCGGCATCACCCAGGTCCAGGTGGACGACCGGCGGGGCATGACCTTCGCCAACTCCATCCGTTCGCTGCTGCGCCAGGACCCCAACGTGCTGGTGATCGGTGAGATCCGGGACGAGGAAACCGCGTCGACCGCCTTCCAGGCTGCGCTCACGGGCCACCTGGTGTTCTCCACGCTCCACACCGTGGACACGGTCTCGACCATCACCCGGCTGCGGGACCTGGGCCTTCCCCAGTACCTGACGGGCTCGAGCCTGCTGGGGGTGGTCGCCCAGCGGCTCGTGCGCCGCCTGTGCCCCCATTGCCGGGTGGAGGGCGAGCCGGATCCGTCCCAGTGGCGGGCCCTGGAGATCGAACCCCTTCCGCTGAGGGCCTCCTACCGGCCCGGAACGGGGTGCAAGTTCTGTCTGTACACCGGGTACCGCGGTCGCGTGGGGGTGTACGAGCTGTTGCGGGTCAACGAGTCGCTGCGCAACCTGATCCTGGCGGGCGCCGACGAGTCCGCCATCCGGCGGGCGGCGGTCCAGGGTGGCCTGCAGATCCTGGTGGAGTCGGGCCTCGAGAAGGTGGAGGAGGGGCTGACCTCCCTGGAGGAGGTGGTCCGCCACGTGCGGTCCGCCGTGGCGCCTGCCCGTTCCAGGGCGGCGTCCGTGGCACCCCCTCCGCCCACTCCGCCCACGGGACCGGACGCAGAGACCACCCTCGAGGACGTCGCCGACAGTGGGGCGGCGCCCGAGGGCGAGTCCCTCGACGTCCTCCCCGGTGAGGCGATGGAGCTGTTCTCGGGCGAGTTCCCCCAGATACTCGAAGAGGAGCCCGCCCGGGCCGAGGTCCCCGACCACAAGGCGGGCGAGCCGGAGACGATCCTGGTGGTGGACGACTCCCAGGAGATCCTGGACCTGGTCCGCTACACCCTCGAGGGGGTGGGCTTCAGGGTGTTGACCGCGCTGGACGGACAGGAAGCCCTGGACACCATCGAGCGCCACCGGGTCAACGACCCCGTGCACCTGGTGGTCCTGGACGTGATGATGCCCGGCATGAGCGGCTTCGAGGTCTGCGAGGCGCTCAAGGGGGACATCGCCACCGCCTTCCTCCCGGTGTTGATCCTCAGCGCCCGCGGTGACCAGGCCCACATCAAGAGCGGCTTCCGCGCCGGCGCCGACGACTACCTGCCCAAGCCCTTCGACCCCGAGGAGCTGGAGCTTCGGATCCGGGCTCTGATCCGCCGGGCCTACCGGGACGCACCCTTGAGCTGAGCCGGAGCCCCCGGCAAGTCGAGCCAGGTCGACGAGAGCGCCCGGGCCACGTTCACGGCCAGCATTCGATTGCCCGCCCGGGTCGCGTGGCCGAAGTCGCCGTAGCACGCGTCGGAGAAGATCGTCCCGAAGGAGGTCTCGCGGATGGCCTCCTCGAAGCTCGCCTCGTTGTCGATCACCACGAGCCCATCGGTGCCCTCGAACAGCCGCTCCAGGGGCTCGACGGGGCGGGTGGGATACTGGACCGCGGCCAGGAGGGTGTCGCGCTCCCGCACGGTCGCGTGGAGCCGTCGGTAGTTGTCGCGGGTCATGGGACAGTAGGTGGCGCGGTGCTGCTGGTCGGCCCGCTCCATCACCCGGTCCGCCCCGCGCCTGTCTCCACCGGCCTGGTGGTAGCGGGCGATGCGCCCGAGCATCACGGGGTCGGGTTCCGGCTGGCGCTCGATGCGGCCGAACAGCGCCATGGCCTCGTCGTGGAGGTCGTGCTCGTCGTAGAAGTCGATGGCGCGGATCACGGTTCGCCGCGACCCCGGATCGAGGGCCAGAGAGCGTTCGAGGGACGCCTGGGCGTCGGCGATCCGTCCCAGCTCCTCGTAGCACAGCGCCAGGCTGGCGTGGGTCACCGGATCGACCGGATCGGAGTCCACCGAACGCTCGAAGGCGGCGGCGGCCTCCTCGAAGCGCTCCTCCTTGCGCAGGATCCGTCCCAGGCCGAACCAGGCATCCCCGTGGTCGGGGGCCAGCTCCGTGGCGCGGCTGAACGCCCCCGCGGCCTCTCCGTGGAGCTCCAGCCGCTCGTAGTGGCGGGCGGCCTCCACCAGCAGGTCCGGGTAGTCCGGGTGAGCCGCCAGGGCGGTCTGGAAGGCCCGGGTCGCAGCGGTCTCGTCGCCGGCGTCCGAGAGGCTCCGCGCGCGCTCGCCCTCGGCGGGGAGGCTGGCGCGGGCCTTGCGATCCCTTCGAGGCGGCGCGGGGGGGGCGGCCTTCGGGTCGAGGGCTTTCGCCGGGGGGGAGTTCGACGCGTCCGGGTCCAGGACGAGGCGGAGCAGCCGGTAAGTCTTGAGTCCCCGCGGGAAGCCGGTCTGATCGGCCATCGGGACGCCGTCGAAGGGGATCGCTCCCCCCATGTCGTTGGCCCCCATCATCGCCACCACGATCCGGGGCTGGTAGGTGTCCAGGTGGGTCTCGAGCTGCTCGAGGATCACCGAGCTGTCGGTCCCGGGGATCCCCTTGTTGACCACGCTGAAGCGGTCGGGGCCGGCCCACTCGTCGAGCACGTCCTGCAACTGGGAGGGGAACGACTCGTCGCCGCCCAGGGCGGTGGTGGACTCACCGAGGCAGAGCACCACCACCGAGTCGGCCTCGGCCAGCGCCCGGCGGTTCCGCGCCTCCTGCTGCTGCAGGAACAGCCAGCCGCCCAGGCGGAGGGTCCCCTCGAGGAGGAGGAGTGCGACCAGCATCCCGAGGAGCAGCACCCCGATCCGCTCGGGCCAGGAGCGGCGTCTGGGTGCCCGCCGGGCAGTAGGTCGGTCTCCAGTCACGTGTCCCCCCCGGGACGGGTTCGGGTTACAGGGCCCACTCCTCGTAGGTGGTGTTCCAGCTCACGGCGTGGGGGATCATCCGCACCAGGTAGCGGTCCGGCGAGATCGCGAGCTTGCCCTGGCCGTCCACGGTGGCGAAGGTCGACACGGTCCCGTCGTTCGCCACCAGGGTGATGACGCCGTCCACCGTCTCGACGTACATGTCGCCGTTGTGGTCGACGACCAGGTCGAGCACGTCGGCGCCCGCCGTGTACACCGCGGTGGCGGTGCCGGTGACCTTGTCGACCTCGTAGATCACGTCCGCGGCCGACGCGAACAGCTGCTCCTCGCCGTCCAGGTCCACCCCCTCGACCCGGGCGGGGAGGGTGGCCAGCAGGGTGGTTCCGCCGCCGGTCTCCACGCAGACCAGGGTGCCGTCGCCGTCGAAGTTCGGGGTCCAGATGCAGCCCGCTGCGTCCATGACGATGGAGCTGGTGCACTGATTCATGAACCAGTCGTCCCACAGGCCGCCCGAGGTGTAGGTGCCGTAGACCACCGGATCGATGGTCGTCGGGTTCTGGTAGCCGATCGCCTGGGAGCCGTTGTTGTTGTAGGAGGCGGCGACCAGGCCGGTCACCGGGTCCACGGCGATGGCGGGGGTGTTGTAGTCCGAGTAGCCGTAGATCACGGAAACGTTGCCCGGCTCGTCGATGACGTAGACGTAGTCCGCGCCGCTGATGATGGACGAGACATAGGCGTTGCAGTCCCCGTCGAACTGCAGGTCCACGGCGCCGAAGGGGTCGCTGGCCTCCAGGGTCGCCGGAGAGGGGTGGGTGCAGGTGACCGGGGGAGGGCAGCCGTTGTTGCCCCAGACCGCTGGATCCAGGTCGTCGCAGTCCGTGCCGCCGTGGGCCTCGGCGTCGTCCCCGTCCCCGTCCTGGTCGTAGTCGCCGTCGCCGGCGCAGTCCTGGTCCACGCCGTCGTACCACTGCTCGGGTGCCCCGGGGTAGCTGTCCGGGTCGGCGTCGTCGCAGTCGGTGGCGTCTTCCACGTGGTCCTGGGGAGGATCGCAGGCGTAGGCGACCTCGGCCGGGTCGCCGAATCCGTCGCCGTCGCCGTCCAGGTACCAGGGGATGTCGGGCTGCACGTCGCCGTCGTCCCCGTCGACCAGACCATCGCAGTCGTTGTCCTGACCGTCGCAGACCTCGGCGTTGCCCAGGTAGTTGTCGAGGTCGCCGTCGTCGCAATCCCCGTCGCACGAGGTGACACCGTCCCCATCCGCGTCGGTGTGGTTCAGGGCGGGATCGTCGTCGTCGCAGTCCTCGCAGGCGCCGCTGCCGTCCCCGTCGTCGTCCGGTGTGTCCGGGTCGTCGCCGTCGACGAGCCCGTCGCAGTCGTTGTCCTGACCGTCGCAGGTCTCGAGGTTCCCCGGGTAGACCAGGGGATCGCCGTCGTCGCAGTCCTCGCAGGCGCTGACCCCGTCGCCGTCCCCATCGGGGACGTCGGGATCGTCGCCGTCGACGAGCCCGTCGCAGTCGTTGTCGTGGCCGTCGCAGGCCTCGGTGGCGGCCGGGTGGTTGTCCGGATCGGCGTCGTCGCAGTCCTCACAGGCATCCGCGCCGTCCCCGTCCCCGTCGGGCACGTCGGGGTCGTCGCCGTCCACGAGTCCGTCGCAGTCATTGTCCACGCCGTCGCAGGCCTCGAGGTTGCCCGGGAAGTCGAAGGGATCCAGGTCGTCGCAGTCCCCGTCACAGGAGGAGACGCCGTCGCCGTCCAGATCGGCGGGGCTCAGGTCCGGGTCGCCGTCGTCGCAGTCGCCGTCGCAGGAGCTGAATCCGTCGCCGTCCCCGTCGGCCGGGCTCTGCGCCGGATCCGCGTCGTCGCAGTCCCCCTCGCACAGGGCCCAGCCGTCTCCGTCCGTGTCCTGTTCCGGGATCGGCAGGGCCCCGTCACAGTCGTTGTCGAGCCCGTCGCAGATCTCCACCGCGCCGGGATGGACCGTCGGGTCTGCGTCGTCGCAGTCCCCCAGACAGGGATTGAACCCGTCGCCGTCCAGATCGTCGCCCGTGTCCTCGTCGACCTCCCCGTCGCAGTCGTTGTCGAGGGTGTCACATTGCTCCGCCGCCCCGGGGTAGACGTCCGGATCCCCGTCGTCGCAGTCTCCCTCGCACAAGAGACTGCCGTCCCCGTCGTCGTCCACCTCGTCGGGCCCGGGGGCTCCGTCGCAGTCGTTGTCGAGCCCGTCGCAGGCCTCGGCGTTGCCGGGGTAGTTGCCGGCGTCGGCGTCGTCGCAGTCGATGCAGGCGTGCGCCCCGTCCCCGTCGTCGTCGGGTATGTCGGGGTCGTCACCGTCGACGAGTCCGTCGCAGTCGTTGTCCAGCCCATCACAGGCCTCGGCGTTGCCGGGGTAGTTGCCCGCGTCGGTGTCGTCGCAGTCACCGTCGCATTCGCCGACCCCATCTCCGTCGTCGTCGGTCTCGTCGGCCGGCACGGATCCGTCGCAGTCGTTGTCCAGACCGTCGCACTGCTCCTCGGCCCCGGGGAAGGTGTCGGGGTCCCCGTCGTCGCAGTCGTCCTCGGCCGGGAACCCGTCCCCATCCGCGTCCGTCGCCTCCGTGGTGTCGTCGTCTCCAGTGGAGTCGTCGTCGTCCCCGGTGGAGTCGTCGTCCCCGGCGGTGGTGTCGTCGTCCCCGGCGGTGGTGTCGTCGTCCCCCGTGGAGGTGTCGTCGTCCCCCGTGGTGGTGTCGTCGTCTCCGGAGGTGTCGTCGTCCGGGTCCGTCGGACATCCGGCGGCCCACAGGAACGCCGACAGCAGGATCCAGATCCCGTAGCGCGTGGTCATCGAGCTCCCCTCTCCCGGTGGGACCCAGCGGGTCACGATGTAGTGTAACGGCTCCGGGCAGGTGGGACCCAAGCCCCGGCGTTGCGGTCATCCCGTCCGGGGTGCGGTCATCCCACCTCTCCCCTCCGTGGGCCGTTCCCCCACAACCTCTCGCGGAGTCCCGACGTGCGCTGCGACCTACGCCCGATAGCCGCGCGCAGGGAGGCCTCCGATGCGCAGAGGGTCACCGCCGCACGGGCCCGGGTGACGGCGGTGTACAGCAGCTCGCGGGTGAGGATCGGCGAAGGGCGCAGGGGGAGGACCACCAGCACCTCGTCGACCTCCGAGCCCTGGCTGCGGTGGACGGTGGTGGCGAACAGGGTCTCGTGGGGGGGGAGGCGGGAGGGGGCCAGGGTGCGGGTTCCGCCGTCCTCGGCCGGGAAGACCGCGTCGAGGCCGCCGTCGTCCGACTCGGCGATCACGCCGGCGTCGCCGTTGAACAGGCCCAAGGTGTGGTCGTTGCGGGTCAGGAGCACCGGGCGGCCCGGGTACTCGACCGCGCCGGGTCGCAGCCACGAGGTGCGCGTGAACTCCGCCTCGGCCAGGGTGTTGATGGCCTCCACACTCCCTGGCCCGCGGCGGTGGGCGCAGAGCACCCGGAAGTGGTCGAGGGCCTCCAGTCGCGCGGCGACGTCTCCTGCGTCCAGGTAGGGGGAGTACCCGCGCCGGAGCAGGGGGACGACCCGCGGTTCGATGCCGGACTCGTCTGCCACCTCCAGCAGCGCCACGTCGGTCAGCGAGGGATCCCGGAGCAGGGCCAGGGCCTCGTCGGCCGCGCCCCGGTTGACGGCGTCGGCGAGCCGGCCGATGCCGCTGTCGGGCCCGAACCGGTAGCTGTGGACGAGCTGAACCACGCAGTCGCCCAGCCCGCCGGTGTGCTCCCCCGGCGTGCCGGGTACGGCCTGGCCGGTGATCCGCGCCAGCCGCGAGGCGAAGGACGCCGATCGCCCGATGGCGCCTCCGGTATTGCCGATGTCCCCCATGGCCGAGCCGGCCTCCACCGACGCCAGCTGGTCCCGATCGCCCAGCAGGATCAGCCGTGCGGTGTCCGGGACCGCCTCCACGAGCTTGGCCAGCAGCGCCAGGTCGACCATCGAGGTCTCGTCGATCACCACCACGTCGGCGGGCAGGGGACGCTCGCGGTCGTGGGCGAACCGGTGGGGGGCGTCCCAGCGGCGGCGGAGCAACCGGTGGATGGTCGAGGCCCGGGTGGGCAGGTCATCCGCGACCTCTCCCCCTCCGGCACGGGCCAGGGCGTCCCGGATCGAGGAGGAGAGTCGGGCCGCGGCCTTGCCCGTGGGGGCGGCCAGGCGAACCCGGGGCGGGGGCTGGCCCGCCGCCCGCGCCTGTTCCGCCAGCAGCGCGAGGATCCGGACCACGGTGGCCGTCTTGCCCGTCCCCGGTCCGCCCGAGACCACCGTCAGTCGGCGCAGGACCGCGGTGGCCGCGGCGAGGCGTTGCAGGTCGGTCTCCTCCCCGGGCGGCGGGGGACCGAAGTGGCGACCCAGGCCATCGACCAGCAGGGGCTCGTCCACCTCGCCGCCCCGCTCCCGGGCGCGGTCCAGCAGGCGGCTCGCCAGGTCGTCCTGGTATCGCCAGTAGCGGGTGAGGTAGAGGCGGCCAGCGCCGTCGAGCACCAGCGGCGTCGCCCGTTCGCCATCGCCCGCCACGCCGCTGTCGCGCAGGGCGTCGAGCCAGGGCTCGAGCGCCGGCCAGCGTCGAGGCTCCTCTCCTTCGTCCTCCACAGCGGTGATCGGCGTCCCGGCCAGGACCGGCAGGTCGACGCAGACGTGACCGGTCCCCGAGGCGTGGCAAGCCGCGGCGGCTCCCAGGGGGACGAGGGGATCGTCGCTGCCCGCGAGCCGGGAGACGGTGCGCCCGAAGTGGGCGTCGAAGGGGGTCACCGCCCCCGCGGCCAGCAGGTCGTCGAGGGTCGCCGTCATCGCGGGACCTCCCCGTCGAGCAGCGCGGACAGATCCCGGATCAGGGCTGCGGGTGGCCGGTCCTCGAACACGCCACGCGACGGTCCGGTCACCGGGTCCATCCCGCGCAGGAACAGGTAGTAGGCGCCCCCCAGGTGCCGGTCCGGGTCGTAGCCCGGCAGCCGCACGCGGAGGTGGCGGTGCAGGGCCACCAGGTACAGCAGGTACTGCAGGACGTAGTGGTGGCCCGACATGGCCGACCAGAGCCCGTCGCCGCTGTAGTGGTCCCGGGTCTCCCCCAGCCAGTTGGACTTGTAGTCCGCCACGTACCAGCGGCCCTCGAACTCGAAGGTCAGGTCGATGAAGCCCCGCAGGAAGCCGCGCAAGGCGTGGAATCCCAGCCCGCGGACGCGGGGCGCGTAGCGTGCGGCGAATCCTCCGTGGCGCGCCAGCACGGCGGCCAGGCGGTCCGCGGTCAGACGGTGGCTGCCATCGAGGGCCACCGGGAAGATGAACTCCATCTCGTTGATTCGCCGCCCCGCCGGGATCCCCGCCAGGCTCAGGCGACCCGTCGCCCGGTCCAGGGGGGTGGACAGGCTGTCGCGGATCGCGCCTTCGAGTACGTCGCCCCAGCGATCGGCGGGCAGCCCGAAGCGGGCCAACCGGGCCTCCACCAGGGCGCCCAGGTCGTCGGGGTCCTGGAAATCCAGGTGCTCGTAGATCTCGTGGATGCACGACCCGGGGCGGGCTCCCTTGGGGAATTCCCACAGCGGGATCCGGGCGCCCGGTCCGGGGGCTGACCGCGTAGGGGTCGTGGCGTCGGCCTTCCGGTCCCGATCCAGCCCCTCGGCCTCTTCGGGGGTGAGCGCCTCCTCCGATGCGGCCAGGCGCGAGAACGACGAGGGCCACCAGGGGAGGTGGAGGGTGCGCTGGGCTTCCCGGGCTCTCAGCGGTCGCCGATCGTCCGCCGAGACGCGCACGTTCGGCGCGGGATCCGGGGACAGGTCCGTCACACCGATCGTGCCGTCCGCAGCGGCTGCGATCGCCGCCAGCTCCGAGCGGATTCGCTCGTCATCCAGGCCGCGGAGGTGTTTGTCGAGGCGGCCCGGGTCGACCACACCCCGGGGCCGATGGAGCAGGTACCCCAGGGAGGACGAGCCCGCGCTGGTGAACGCCCCCCAGACGGTGACGCAGAGGTGCTCGGCCCGGGTCAGCGCCACGTAGAGCAGTCGCTGGTCCTCCGCCAGCGACTCCCGCTCGGCCAGCGCGTGGTGGGCCCCCAGCTCGTCCGAGCCCAGGTCCAGCGCGGTCCGGTCGCCGCGCGTCGGATCGTGGAAGACGAAGGGCTTCTTGTTGTCGACCCCCCGGCGTTTCCAGAGGAAGGGGCAGTACACCACCGGGTACTGCAGCCCCTTGCTCTTGTGGATCGTGACCAGCTGCACCGCCAGCTCGTCGCTCTCCAGACGCAGCTCTCCGGCCTCGGTCTGCTGCCGGGGGTCGGCGATCTGGCGGGCCAGCCAGCGCAGCAGACCGCCGCATCCCAGGCGACCCTGGACCTCGGCCCGGTGGACGAGCTCGGCCAGGTGCAGCAGGTTGGTCATCCTCCGTTCGCCGTCGACCCGGGCGAGCAGGCGGGCGTGGGCCGGTGGCGCGGCGGCCTCCGGACGGGTCTCGAGGACCCTGCGGAACATCTGGATGAAACCGCTGTGCTCCCAGGTGTCGCGCCAGCTCCGCACGCGGCGCGCCCAGACCTCCCAGGCCCGGTCGTCCTCGCGGAGCGCGGCGATCTGATCGCCGGTCAGCCCCACCACCGAGGTGGCCAGCGCGCTGCGCACCCCTCCCGGATCGCCGGGTTCGTTCACGGCTTGCAGCAGGGTGAGCAGCTCGCCTGCCTCGTCGGCCGCCAGCACCGTCTCCTGGCTGCGCAGCACCGATGGGATCCGCAGCTGGCGCAGGGCCCGCTGCATGGCCATGGCCTGGCGGTTGGTCCGGACCAGCACGGCCACGTCACCGGCCCGCAGGTCGCGTGGCGCTCCGCCATCGGTGGGCGTCAGCGTCGCGTCGCTCGCCAGCAGGCGGGCGATGTCGGCTGCCACCTGCTGGACCAGCGCCCTGTCGCTGTACACCCCCGTGATCGCGTTGTGTGTCCCCGGGCGCCCCGGAGACCCGTCCCGCGACACGAAACGGATCTGCAGAGGAGGTGGGGTGCTTCCGTCGATCCGCAGTGCGTCCCGGGAGCCGGGGCGGGCGTCCACGGGGCCGAACCGGATCCGATCGAACACGAAAGGCCGTTCGGCCCGGCCGAACAGGTGATTGACCGCCCGGATCAGCGAGGGATCCGACCGCCAGTTGATGCCCAGGGTGTACCCGCGGTCGCCGGCGTCGGCCACGGCCCGCAGGTAGGCGAAGACGTCGGCCCCCCGGAAGGCGTAGATCGACTGCTTGGGATCGCCGATCAGGAACAGGGGTTCCCTGCGTCCTCCGTAGATCGCGTGAAAGATCCGGTATTGCACCGGATCCGTGTCCTGGAACTCGTCGATCAGGGCGGCGCGGTAGCGACGGCGGATGGCCCGGGCCAGCCGTTCGCCCCCCTCACCTGCCAGGGCGCCGTCCAGGCGGTGCAGCAGGTCGTCGAAGGACAGGCAGTTGCGCTCGACCTTGCGGGGGCCGTGTTCGGCGCGGGCGTAGTCGACCAGTCGGCGTCGCAGGGCCAGCCGCTGGCGGTCGAAGATCTGCCGGGTCGCCACCAGGTCCCGGCAGGCGGAGTAGAAGGGGCTCGACGGGGGATCCTGGTTCTTCTTCGTTCCCCGGGCCAGGGCCTCGGGGACGAGCTTCTCCAGGTTCGCCGGGAGGGTCGGATCCCGGGGTTCTTCGTTCACGAACCAGCGATCCAGGGCGCCGATCAGGGGCCCGAGGGTCTTGACCTGGTACCGGGCTCGGTTGAGGGCCGTGGAGTAGAGGAGCTCCGACTCCACCGCGTCCCGGTGGGCCAGCCACGCTTGCCTGGCGGCGGCGAACGCGGCGCGGAAGACCGCCGGACCGTCCTCGGGATCCACTCGTTCGGGGACCACCGCGGTGTCCGGGCTGGCGATGGCGATCTTCAGCAGCCTGGACAGGGCGTCGGCGGTCTCCTTGCGTCCGCGCAGCGCCGCGACCCACAGGGGATCCGCCCCCGCGACCTCCCGGGCCCAGAAATCGGCGAGGAGCTCGTCGTGCAGCGGTCCCTGATCCGCCTCCAGCTCGATGTCGAAGGGAACGCCGCTCTCGAAGGCGTTCTCCTGGAGCATCCGTCGGCAGAACCCGTGGATCGTCGAGATCGCCGCCTCGTCGAAGTCGGCCAGCGCGATCTGGAGCCGCCGCTGGGCGGTGGACTCCCCGACACGCCCCAGGAGCACGCTCACCTCGTCGTCGGTTCCCCGCCCCGTCGCGGCGTCCAGGGCGGCCCGCAGGCGGCGCCGAACCCGGTCCTGGAGCTCGGCGGTGGCGGCCTCGGTGAAGGTGACCACCAGGATCTCGTCCACGGTCAGGCCGCGCTCGACCACCAGCCGCAGGTAGAGGTTGGCGATGGTGTAGGTCTTGCCGGTGCCCGCGCTGGCCTCGATCAGCGTCAGCCCCTCCAGGGGGACGTCCATGGGCTCCAGGGGCCGAGCGACCGTCATCTTTCGGCCTCCAGCAGCGGCCCGAAGACCCGCACCGCCAGCGCGCGGAATCCGTGCTCGGCGTCCGCGTCCAGCGGTGCCAGGGGATCGGCGTCCCCGAACAGCCGGTCGATGGCGGGATCCTCGCTCTCCCCCGCCTGGCCGTGCTCGTTGGGGCGCCACGGACGGCGGGCCGCGTGGGTCGCGAGAGCCTCGGCGTCCGGCAGGTCGCCCGCCGCCCGAAGCGCCTCGACGTAGGCGCACGATGTCCGGGGGAAGAGGGGCAGGCGCTGGCGCTGGCCGAGGCGGTACAGGGCCGCGAGGTCGGCGAGCCGACGGGCGGCGTCGTCCACCGGCGGAAGCTCCACCCGGTCCACGGTGCGGTCGCGGGAACGGCCGAGCAGCACGCTGTTCCGGGGGCTCGTGGCGGGTGCCACCGCGTTGAGGGCCAGATGCCGGATCCACAGCTCCAGACGGTGCTTGGCGGCGATCCTGCCGGTGGTGACCACGATCCTGCCCGCGGGCCACAGCTCGCCCACGTGACCGGTGATTCGCCGGTCTCCGCTGGCCAGGTCGACCGCCAGCGGCTCCAGCGGTCCGCCCTCGAGCAGGACCTCCAGATCTTCGGCGAAGGGCTCCACCTCCTGCAGCAGCTCGTCGAACTGGGAGCGCCCGGGGGTCCCCAGGGGCAGCGATCCCTCGGCCCGCGTCCGACGGAAGGCCTCGTCCTCGTCCACCTTGGCCAGGGTGCGACCCAGCAGAGTGGTGCGCACCTGGTAGGCGTCCAGGGCGTCCAGCTCCAGGGGCTCCCGATCCTCGGGCTGTGGGGCATCGGCGACGGACTGGAGCCCGATGCGGCGGCGCAGCAGGTAGACGGCGGGCTGGCGGAAAAAGGCCACCAGGTCGTCCAGCGGGATCTCCCTGGCCTCGTCGGCCGGCTCGGGTAGGGGGCCGGCGAGGAAGCGTGGCGCCTCCTCGGTGCGTTCGCCCCGGAGCGCGCGAGCACCCCGGCAGTAGCCCTCGGAGTGGGAGAACAGCCGTTCGTCCCCCAGGAAATAGCGGGGGCTGAAGGGCTGCAGCGGGTGGGAGGTGATCAGGCCGCGGGCGGCTGCACCGGGCTCTGCGGATCCGTCGCCGCCGGCCGTGGCGAGCTCCTCGACCGCGTCCAGCAGCTCGCTGACCACCACCGAGGGGGGGAGCTCCGTGTTGTCCTGGATGCCGCGCCCCACGTGGGTGATCAGCAGCTGCTCCCGGGCCGCCAGCAGGGCCTCGAGGAAGAGGTGGCGGTCGTCCGCACGGGAGGACCGATCGCCGAGGCGCGGCTGATGCACGGTCAGGTCGAATCCCAGGGCGTGGCCGGTGCGCGGGAACTCGTCGTAGTCCATACCCAGCAGGGCGATCACCCGAAACGGGATCGAGCGCATGGGCAGCAGGTTGCAGAACGTCACCCCCCCCGAGAGGAAGCCCCGGCTCGAGCGGGTCTCGTCGAAGCAGCTCTGGAGGTGGCGGGCGACGACCTCCAGCTCCACCGGCTCGTCGAAGCCGGCGGTGGCGGCGCACTCGGCCAGGGCGAGCAGGACCTCGCGGATCCGCTGGTGCTGGTGTTCCGCCAGATCTCGAGCGGAGAGCATCCGGCCCGCCACGCCGGCGAGGGTGGCGGCCCAGCCGGCCAGGGGCCGGGGCGTGCGCAGCTCCGCGAGCACGTCGAACAGGGTCTCGCAGAAGTCCACGAAGCGGCCCAGGGTCGCCGCCTCCTGGCCCTCGACCGTGTCCAGGGGCAACGTTCCGCCGAACAGCTCGTCGAAGGGCATCGCGTGGCCCAGCAGTAGCCGGTCCAGGCCGAACCGCCAGGTGTTCTGCTCGTACCCGGGGCGACCCCAGCTCCGCCGGTGCTCGCCGTCGATCCCCCAGCGGATGCCCGCGGAGCTCACCCAGCCCGCCGCGTCGTCCAGGTCCTCGACCCGCAGCCCGAAGCGCTCGCGCACCGGATCCATGGACAGCAGATCGAGCACCTCCGACGCGGTCAGGCGCGCGCGCAGCAGCGACAGCGTGGCCAGCAGGGCGTCGACCACCGGGGTCTCCTGACGCAGGCTGCGGTCGCTGATCGAGAACGGGATGCGCGGGGATCTACCGGGCTCACCCGCTCCGAACACCCCCTCCACGTACGGGGCGTAGCGCTCGATGTCCGGGGTCATCACCACCACGTGATCGGGCTGGAGCGTGGGATCGTCCTCGAACCGGGCGAGGAGCTGGTCGAACAACACCTCCACCTCGCGCATCGGGCCGTGGCAGGCGTGGATCTCGATGGATCCGTCGGCGGCGTCCGGGCTGGCGTCCTCGTCCACCGGCCGGCGCCCGTGGTAGACACCGGACTGGAGCCGAGCCAGCGTGGTCGGCCCGCTACTGCCCGCGGCAGGATCCTCGTACAGCCCAGCGCTCCGGTCCTCGTACGTGGTGCGCGCCTCCAGCACCATCTGGGATTCCCGCCCGAGCCGGCCCAGGGTCTGGAGCAGCGGGTGACCGCCCTCGAGGCCCAGATCCCGGGCCAGGACCACCGGATCGCCCGGCCCCGCGGCGCGGATGTCTGCCCTGCGCCCCTGGATCGCCGACCAGGCCTCAGGCGACGGGTCGGGCACGAAGAGGTGAACCGCCGTGCTGTCGGGGAGGGCGGCCAGGACGTCCAGGTAGAGGGGGGGCAGCGCCGTGATGCCGAACAGGCTGATCCGCGGCGGCAAGACCCCCGGGTCGAACGCGCCGCCCTCGACGGCCCCCACGAAGTCCCGGGCGACCGCCGCCACGTGGGACTGTCCCAGGCGCTCCACCAGGTCGTGCACCAGCTGAGACTGCCAGTGGTCCCCGGGATCCCGGCCCCACTCGAGCATCATCTCGGGTCGGTACACCGCGTACTGGTCGAAGGTGTGGGCGATGCGCGCAGCCAGCTGGAAGCGCTTGAGGCCCCGCAGGTCGTCGGCGAGATAGTCGCGCAGGGGGGCGAAGGCGGGCTGGTCCAGCCGGTCCGGGAGGACGGCGGCGATGGCCCAGGTCAGGCTCTCGACCGAGAACGGATCGGGCCGGGGCCGCTCCCGATCCAGGACCCAGCGGAACAGCTGTTCGATCAGGGCCCGGGGGAAGGGGAACTCCGGGTGGGCCCAGATCCCCAGGCGGCGCGACAGCTCCATGGAGAGCCAGGTCTCCATGCCCTGGCTCTGCACTGCGATCCACTCGGGTTCCGTGGGCGGGCCGGCGGGCACGCGGACCACCTCCGCCAGCGCCTCGACGAGGCGCTCGACCCGGTTTCCGTGGTGGACGTGCAGCATGGGGCTCCGGAAACAGCGGCTGGTGGGGATCGCCCTCTCAGGGATCCATGGTACGCCAGATCTCCCCTCCACCGGCGTCCAAGGTGCGCATGTCCCCCGGTTCGCAGGTGTGGCCGGTCAGCAACTCCTCACCCCCGGGGCAGGGCAGCTCGCGCTTGACGTCGTCGAGGTTGAGCAGCAGCACGTGATCGTCACCCAGGGTCCAGCGGGTGGGGACCTCGTCGTCCGGGGCGGCCATCTCGCCGATGGGGCCGGGGTCGAAGCCCGATGCGTGGTCCAGCGGACGCACCGGGATCGCGGGCAAGCCGCGGGTCGCGACGGTGTCCAGGTCCAGGGCCCAGGCGATCCGGTCGTCGCCCAGGGCGTCCAGGTCGTCGCCCAGGAACCACGCACCCCCGGACGCGGCCTGCGCCACCACGCCGCCCATGGCCTGCGCCTCGTCGAAGGGCTCGCGGATGATCAGCTGATCCGGGTCGTTCCACCACCACACGCCATTGCTCCACGATCGCGCAGCGGTCGCCCGGGCCTGCCAGCGCAGGAAGGAGGGATCCGGGTCGGGGAAGGGGCCGAAGGCGATGTCGGATCCGGTGCGGTAGGACTCCGCGTGGCCGACGGTGGGGAGCATGGGGGCGCCACAGGCCAGGATCCAGGCCGGTCCGGCGGCCTCGCGCATGAGATCCATCCCGATGTGGTAGGCCTCGACGCCGGTCACGTCCTGGTACCGCAGACCCTCCTGGGCCCCGGCGTAGAGGAAATCCAGCTTGAGGTAGAGCCAACCCTCCGCCACGCGGTCCGCGATCTGCTGGGCCAGCCAGGCCCCGGCGTCGGGGTGGGTGGGGTCCACGATGGCGTAGTCCCCGGTGCCCTGGTTGGTGAAGACGATCTCGATCCCCGCGGCGTCGCGCACCCACCAGTCGGCGTGGACCTGGTAGGTCTGCGTGGACCGGTCCACGTAGAACGGGGCCATCCACAGCCCGGGCGTGAACCCCGCGTCGCGGATGTCCGCGGCCAGACCGGCCATGCCCGACGGGAACTTCTCGTTGGCGGTCCAGTCCCCCCAGACCACCTGCCAGCCGTCGTCGATCTGGAACACCTCCATGGGGGCCAACGTCTCGTCGTCGGCCAGCTCCGCGGCCCGCTGGAGGTTGGCCCGGACGTCCACCTCGCGCACGTCCGCGTAGTAGTAGTACCAGGTGGCCCAGCCGGTGGGCGCGGTGCCCAGGGGAGGGGAGAGGTCGTGGAGCTCGGCCACGGCCCCGGCGTACCCGCGGTACAGCCCGTGGGGGTCCCGGGAGGCCGCCACCCACAGGGGATCGAGGACCAGCTCCTCGCCGGTGTCGACGGGGATCCGCTCGCCCCGCATGCCCCACACCGCGTAGGTGTCGGTGCCATCCGCAGCGGCGTAGAACTTGGTCCGCGTCGAGGCCAGGGCACCCGCCAGCAAGCTCGCGCCGTCCGGCCTGCCCAGGAGGCCGACCCACCAGGAGGTGGCCGGCGTCTCCCACAGCACCGTGTTGCCGTCCCCGTCGCCGTCGGTGACCGGCACCACCTCCATCAGTTCCAGCGGCTCCTGGTCGAGGACGCCGGACCACGACCAGGACTGGTAGCCCTGGCGCCACCAGCGCGGATCCTCCTCCCCGAGGAGCTCGACCGAGCCGTTGGCGACCACGCCCTCGAAGGTCCCGGCCCCGGTGACGACCGGCATCGCCGCGTCGCCCTCGACGCGCCAGGCGACGGAGAAGTCGCCCTCTCCCAGGGCCATCGCCTCGAGGGCGAGGCTCGCGCAGCCCGGGAGATCGTAGCTGAGGGTCGCGCCATCGGCGGACAGCACCGGCGTCCCGTCGCAGGGGTCCGCCAGCGTCGGGACCTCACCCCCCGTGGGGCAGCCGGCGATCAGGGTGCACAGGAGGGGGATCAGGGGCGATCGGGGGCTCATGGGGCGCTCTCCGCGAATGCGGAGCGCATTGTACCGCGCCGGGGGCGGGAGACCCCTACTCGGTCTCCCCCGCGGACTCGTCCTCGGCGTCGATGATGACCCTCTCGACCCCCTCCACGTCGGAGAGGGCCCGCAGGAGTGCTTCGAGCTGGTCCTCCCGCTTCATGGCCACCTTGTAGCGGTAGGACAGGGTCTCCCCGAACCGCAGGGAGCGGGCCTCCACCAGCGACCGCTTGCGAAGGTAGCGGTCAAGGACCTCGAGGATGGCAGCCTCCGTTCCCTGGTAGGCGGCGATGTCGCAGCGCAGGAGGTGGAGGGGGCCCCGGGTCCCCCCGAGGGGCACGACGTACAGGGCGAGCACGGCCAGCGAGATCACCAGCGTCCCGAGCACCGCCACGCGGTAGGCGAACACCCCACAGGCGATGCCGACGGCCAGGGAGAAGAACACGAAGGTGATGTCCCAGGGGCTACGCAATCGGGTCCGGAAGCGGATGATCGCCAGGGCGCCCACGAGGGAGAAGGCGCGGGCGATGTTGTTGCCGATGACCATCATCACCATCGCGCCGATGATCGACAGGATCACCAGCGACGACAGCATCGCGGGGGAGATCACCTTGCTGGAGACCGAGATCCGGTAGACCAGGGCGACCGTGACGCCCAGGATCAGCGCCAGCATCAGCGACTGGAAGATCTGCATCAGGTCCAGGTTCAGGGCCTGGCCGAACGCCAGCTCCAGGTCGAGGGCGCTCACAGTCCCCACCCCATCTCGCGGATCGCCGGCGGCAGCAGGTGGCGGGAGTCGCGCGGGTGGGAGGCCCGCAGGCCCCGGGCCACGCTCAGGCCGAACTTGGGCACCGGTACCGCCCGGAGTCTCATCTCCCGGGCCACCCGCCGCATCCACCCGGGCCGGTCACCCCGGTACTTGAGCTCCATCACCATCCAGTCCCGCGGCAGCAACTCCACGTCGGGATCCGCGTACAGGTCGCGGCCGTCCGGCGCGATGGTGCCGGTCACCTCCCGGTCCAGGGTCAGCCGGATCTTGGCCCGAGCGTCCCCCTTGCGGTCCACGAACACCTCGCGGAAGTAGTGTACCGCCGACACCGGGCGTCGCCTTCCGCCCTCCACCAGGCGGACGAAGTGTTCCGCGGCGAAGCGACCGCGGCCCTCCACCGTGGGGGCCCAGTCGATCCAGGGGCGCTCGTGCTCGTGGGCACCCCAGGTGTCCGCGTCGGCGACCTTCACCCGCTGCTTGACGACCCAGGCCTCGATCTTGCGCTTGTTCTCGAGGAACACCGGCGCCCGCTCGCCGGGCCGGCCGTAGGTTCGCACGCGCAGGCGATTGCGGATCGTGCACTCGTCGAGCCGCTCGTGGTAGTCGAACAGGTCCTCGGTGTCCAGGTAGATGCTGTGGTTGAAGTAGCCCACCAGCCCATCCCCCCGGTCCCCCGCGTGGGGGTCGGGCTGGGCGAAGTCGTGGGCCAGCTCGACGATCCGGTCCCGCTCCGCCACCGGGAGCACGTACTTGTACTCGTAGCGCCCGATGTCCTGGTAGCCGCTCACGAGCCGTACCCCACGATCTCCCGCCACAGGGTCGGGACCAGGCCGGCCTGGCCGCCCCGTACCGGCAGCTCCACCTCGCCGGTCATGCCGGAGCGGAGCAGGTGGCCACCGTTGGGGATCTCGGCGCTGGCCCAGAAGATCTGCTGGCCGTTGAGGTTCAGGGCGTTCTCGCCCAGATCGACGATCTTGCCCTCGAACTCCACTTCGGCGCTGGCGGGGGTGCGGAAGGTGATGGGGTCGCCGATGGCGATCCGGTGTCTGTGGGCCTGGGGCACGGGGATCCGCAGGTAGACCACGTCGATGTCGTAGACCCGCAGCACCCCCCGCCGTCCACCCCCCACCTCGAGGATGCCGTCGATGGGGGAGTCGATGATGTACTCGTCCAGGAGGGTGTCCAGCTCGGCGAGCTGGGCGTCCACCGCGGCGATCTGACCGTCGAAGGTGGCCAGGGCCTCGGGGCGGGCGGACGATCGGCTCACCGCCACCTCCGCACGGGCGAGGGCGATCTCCAGCTCCCGGACCTTGTCCAGCAGCTCGGCCGCGTCCAGCTCCGCGTCGGTCACCAGGCCCTCGGCGGCCAGGGCCTGGATGCGCTCCAGCTGGGGCTGTTCCCCCTCCCGGGTGGCCTCGGCCAGCTCCAGGCGAGCCCGGGCAGCCCGGACCTCCTCGGGGCGGGATCCGGAGGCCAGCAGGGCCTGCTCGGCGAGCAGGGAGTCGCGCAGGCCGTACAGCTCCTCCAGCGTCGACTCCAGACGAGGGGAGCGGAAGCGGGCCAGCACCTGGCCCTCGGTGATCTCGATCCCGTTGGCCAGGTCGTCCTCGAGCTTGAGTTCCACCAGCTCCGAGCGGCTGAACTGGACCGTGTGCTCCTCCACCGTGCCCTGACCCCGGGCCGGGCTGCCCTCCCGCAGCGTCCAGACATAGACCCCTGCCCGCTCCGAGCTGAGGCGGAAGGTGCGACCCGCCTCCACCACGGCTCGCTGGTGCACGGCACCCCAGCGGGGGATCGCGATGCACAGGGCGAGGAGGATCAGCAGCGCCACCACGCCCATCGCCACGCGCCAGAGGGAGAGTCGTCTCATGGGTCGGTTGGAGCCCGGCTCCCGTCAGCCGTTGCTCTCCCCCGGTGTGGGCGAGGCGGTGATCACCCACTCGGGGTCGCCGTCCGTGGCCCGCGCCGAGGACTGGTTTTCGGGCTGACTGGGGTAGCTCACGGCGTCGATGGTCATGACCTCGCCGGAGCCGTCGAAGTGGAAGAGCCCCATCTCCTCGCCGCCCTTGTCGAGGCGGAAGGGGACGTGGCCGGCGGCGGTCTCCCCGTCGGCGTACAGCAGCAGGTAGCCGCCGGCCGGGAGGCTGCCCTCGAGTCCCAGGTCCCACAGGGTGGGCGTGGCGAGGACGTCGGAGATGTAGATCCCGTCGAGGGAGATCTCCTGGTCCGAACCGTTGTACAGCTCCAACCAGTCGGGGGACTCGCCGTCCTCCAGTACCAGGTAATCCAGGTTGTCGGCCATGAACTCGTTGATGTAGAGCTCGCTCACGTTCCCGCCGCCCGGACAGCCCAGCAGGGCCAGGGGACAGGCGAGGACGATCCAGCGCGTCAGGTCGCGCATCCAGTCCGTCTTCTTCATCCGCACTCCTTCCGTGGAGAGCACCGCTTCCGCGCCTAGAACCTCCGGATTTTCGCACATTTCGAGCGCGCACGTCCGCGGGGGACGCGATTGTCCGGCTCCAGGGGCGTCAATCCGAAGCGACGGGAAGGACCACGTCAGGGACCACCCGGTACCCGCCGGGTGCCTCGCTGTCGTTGTCGTAGAGCACCAGCAGGGTGCCCGCGGTGGCCGCGGCAGCGGAGTGTTCAACGTCGGCCACGAACTGGATCGACTCCACCTTGTACCCGTCGTCGAAGGTGCACAGGCGGCGGGCCGTCCCCCCTTGGGGATCGAAGACGAACAGGGCGTTGGAGAGGAACGCCCAGTCGTCCCCCTCCTCGAACTCGGCCGACGCCACGCCCAGGACCCGGGGGGGGGCGCCCGCGGGATCCGAGAGGCCGGACAGCTCACGGGCCATCTGCCAGCTGCGCTCCGGGCCCCCGGTGGCGATCCCCAGGTCCACGGTGCTCAGCGCCCCGACCGGCGTGAACTCCAGCGGTGCGGGTGGATCACCGGCGGGTGAAAGCGCGGTCCGGTAGGCGCGGACCGCCTTGCCGCCGCCCAGGGTGCGCAACCCGACGAGCAGTTCGCCCCGGCCGAGGGCTGCCAGCCCCTCGATCTTGATGCCGTGGTCCCAGGGCTTGCGGCCGGTCCCGGTGACCGCGCCCAGCCCGGCGGCCAGGTCGTGCCAGCGGGCCTCGCCAGCGATCTGGCCGGTCGAGGGATCCAGGGGCACGCTCAGCAGGAAGGTGTTCTTCTTGCGGCCGCCCACGTTGCCGATGGCGTGGAGCTCGGCGCCGTCCCAGGCCAGGGCCTCGAACTTGCGGGACTCGTCGTCGTAGCCCGGCACCGGCACCGCGGTCACCTCGCCGCTCTGCAGATCGAGGGTGTACAGCCCGCCACCCGCCTCGGGGACGCTCTCGCGGCACTCCCGGTCGTTGGCCAGCCAGACCGTCCCCGCGACCCAGGCGATCCCCGACGGATCGAACTGGTTTCCCCCGGCCTTCCGGGGCAGGGATCGGTAGGGAGCGGCCAGGATCTGTCCGCAGACGCCCACACCCTCCTCCCGATCGTGGGGAACCACCCGGCGTTTCTCGATCGAATCGCGAGCGACCCGGCCTACCCCTTCGTCCCGGTGCTGGACGTCGGGGGAAGGGGCGGGATCGGTGGACCGCCGGCAGCCCGGCGCGGTGAGGAGCACCAGCGATGCCGACAGGAGCGCGCATCTCAGCAGGGGCGATCGGCGTGGCATGGGCCCACCCTACCGCAACCGCCGGCCGCGGGGATCCGGTTGGGGTACGATCGCCGCGTGGAACGCACCCCCCCCTGGCCGCTGGTCTGTTTGCTGCTCGTCGCGGGTTGCCCTCCGACCGATCCACCGGCGGCCGACGACGGGTCCTGTGGGTCGTGGATCGGGGCCCGGCTGGAGGCGTCGCTCGGGGGGGAGGATCTCACCGAGCTGTCCGGGCTGGCGGCGTCACACCGCTACGCGGACGTGTTGTGGGCGATCAACGACCAGGGGCACGCGGCCGTGGTCTATGCGGTGGACCGGAGCGGTGCGCCCCGGGGCTCCTTCGCCCTGGCGGGGACCAAGATGGGGGACTGGGAGGACCTGGCGGTGGGGCCATGTGGTGCGGCGAGCGACGCCTGCTCCTGCCTGTACGTGGCCGACACCGGGGACAACGAGCTTCAACGCGACGCGGGCCTCGTGCTGCGCTTCCCCGAGCCGGACCTGCCCGAGGCGGGCAGCGTGGACGGCGTGGCCACCTCGGTCGAGGAGCTGTGGTTCGCCTACCCGGACCGGGCCCACGACGCGGAGGCCGTGCTGGTGGATCCGGTCTCCGGCGACGTCGTCGTGGTCACCAAGGCCGTGGACGCCGACGGCGAGACCACCCACTTCTTTGCCTTTCCCGCCGCGCCGCCGACAGCAGCGCCGGAAAGCTCCCCAGCCGTCCTGGACCTGCTCGCCAGCGACGACCTGGACGACCTGGACACCGAGAGCCACCGGGTCACCGCCGGCGACGTCTCCCCCCGGGGCCGACGCGCCGTCCTCGCCACCGACCGGGACCTGCTGATCTACGACCTGGGCGATTCCGGACTGCGCTCCGCCTTCCCCGGCGATCCCCTGCGCCTCGCGGTCCAGGCCGGCGAGAGCGTCGAGGGCGCCACCTTCGCCCTCGATGGCCAGGCCGTCGTCCTCTCCGGCGAGTCCAACGACCCCGCCCTCTGGGAGGCCGCCTGCGCCTCGTTCACGTCGGACGGCGACCTGTCTCCGGATCCGCTGGTCGAGTGTGCAGATCGGTGAACGACCGAGACCTCAGGACAGAAGCCTGCCGAGGGAACCAGAGAGTTCGGATGGCCGCTCGAAGGGGGCGGTCTCCAACGCTCGCAGAACCGAGACCAGGGTGCGGATTCACCGTGGGAGCCGACCAACAGTCCCCGCAGCCGGCCGGGAGCATCGATGTCGCGGAACGGACGCCACGACCCTCCGTCCTCGCCGACTATCCAGACGGGCCCCTCCCCAGCAGAGCTGGCGAATCTCTGCCCGTCCGGTGACCACGAGAGGACGGGATGTCGTCCCAACTTCTCCGATCCGAACACATCCCGCCAGAGGTGCTGAACGGAATCGACGGAGAGGGCTCCTGCGGATCTCTCGACACGGTAGACATCCAGCACGGGGTGGCCCGCGGCGGTCAGCCACCTTCCGCAGGGCGACCAGCGCAGGGACCAGATCGGCTGGGTATTCCCACCGTCGCCCTCCAGCCCTCCGGCGGTTTCGAGATTCAATGCATCTCGGGAGTCCAGGACCCGGACGCCCCAGACTCTCGTCGCGACGGCTAGCCAAGGGTCGGCGGGGGACCAGTCGAGGGAGTGAATCGCCCCCCGTACTGCGGTGCGGTCGATCTCCTCCTCGCTCTCGGACTCCCATAGACTCAAGGACACCCGACGGTGTGTCGGTCCTTCGTAGAACCGCTGGCCTGCGGCAACGGCCAGAATTCGGCTGTCTCCCGACCAGGCCAGGGCTTCGACGAAATCGCCTCCGGTCTCGAGCACGCGGTGTGGGCGGGTGGTAATACCACGGCGAACGGTCATGCCGCTTCCATGGGTGCGTTCAACTCCTTCGCGGACGAACCCATGTCCCTCAGACCCCCTCGAATCGGAAGTAGAGCGAACCCGACCGGTGGATGACGCCGGAATCGGGGACGTGGCCTGTGGCCAGGTCGTCGGGGGGCTCCCACCGGCGGGTCTTGCGGTTTCGGCGTTCGACGCTCCCGCCCTCGAGGACCAGGCCGCGGTTGCGGCAGGCCCGGATCGGCCCGGTCCATCGAACCGCTGTTGTCCACGACCACCACGATCTCGGCGCCGGAGGGAGCCGCTCCGGCTCCCCGAGGGAGGCAGGTCAGCAGCGCGAAGAAGGAGAGCGGGCCGATCGTCAGCCGTCGGCTCGTCCCGGTCGCCCCGTCGCCATCCAAGTTCCTCGGCTCCTCTCCCCGCTCACGCCAGAGCGGGCAAGACGTTCACTGCGATGCCGACGATGCAGTTGATGAGGGAGGCGAGCAGCCCCAGAAAGCTGAGCGCGACCCCCACGATGGCCAGGGTCTGTCCTGGCGTGCGCATCGCCAGCGCGCCGAGCACGAGTCCGGTGAGGGTGACCGGGAAGCCGAAGAGGGGGATGCACCACGCGAGCAGGCCCAGGACGCCGAGGATCAGCGATGCGATGGCAAGGCCGGTCGGGCCGCCCTCGGGGTGTTGAGGGGGAGACGCGGGTCCGGGGGCGGGCGGTGGAGGGGCCGGGGCCGGGTATTCGAGCCGCGCGTGCCTGGACGGGGGAGGTGGGCCCTGTGAGTTTCCCCACTGCACCTGGGCGAGGGCTTCCCGAAACGCCGTGCAGGTCGGGTACCGCCTGGCCGGGTCCGGATCTAGGGCCCTGCGGATGCAGGCGGCGAGGCCCGGGTGGAGGTTCGCGACGACCCGCTCCGGCGCCTCGTAGATCCCGGCGACGATCCGGCTCATCGAGTCGTACTCGCTGGGCGCCTCGAAGGCCATCCGCCCGGTGGCGATCTCGTAGAGGACGGCGCCCAGGGAGAAGATGTCGGAGCGGGGGCCCAGGTCCGCCGAGCCCCGGATCTGCTCGGGGCTCATGTAGAGCACCGTGCCCAGCCGGACGCCGACCTCGGTTTTCTTCTTGCCGGTGAACAGGGCGGCACCTTCCATCACCTTGGCGATGCCGAAGTCGGTCACCTTGACCTGCCGCGTCCCGTCGGGGGTGGTGCCCACCAGGATGTTCTCCGGCTTCAGGTCCCGGTGGACGATTCGAGCCGCGTGGGCCGCGCCGACGGCGGCGAGGATCGGCTGGAACAGCGCCAGCACCCCGGCGGCATCGCGGGGCGCCCCATGGTTCCTCAGGAATTCGTCCAGGGCCGCGCCATCCATCAACTCCATGACGAGTCCGGGAACCGGATCGGTGACGATGTCGGTGACCTCGACGATGTTGGGGTGACGGAGCTGGGCCTGGATCTGCCCTTCGGCGAGGAACCGGTCTCGCAGGCTCGCGTCCTCGGCGAGTTCGGCATCCAGCACCTTGAGGGCGTGCCGGCTGCGGAGCCCGGTGTGCCGCACCTCGTAGACCGTGGCCATCGCTCCCCGGCCGACGGACCGGACCACCTCGTAGCGCTCGTCGATGACCTGTCCCGGTTGCAGCAACGCCCCTCCCGTGGTCGTCCGCCTCCCCACCGCGCCGGGCGGGGGTCCGAGCCTAGCAGGTCGGGCGAGGGGCTCCTAGAAAGGCCGGTCCTCGTCGGCCGAGACCTCCCCCGCCTTCTGTGGCGCCCTCCTCACGTTCAGGACCCGGGTCGTGTCCTTCTTGAAGGCTCCTCGGAACTCGTCGGCGCTCACCAGGCCGCCCTCGATGGCGCTCTGGACCCGCTCGGGGGTGGGCGAGCCAATCAGCTCCAGGTGCTCGTCGAGGGCGGGGCCCAGCTCGGCGGCGTGCTTGCGCACCTTGCGGGCGTCCGGAGCCAGGATCTGCCGGTACCGGTCCCCCAGCCGTTCCCGGAGCACCTCCTCGTCGTAGCGCACTTTCCGCCGCACCTGGACCCGCAGCATCATCGGCTGGCCGTCCACGTCCATGCGCCGCTCGCGTTGCTGGTTGGCGGCCATCAGCTCGACGATCCGCTCCCGCAGGAACACCCGCTCCTCCTTGGCCTGCTCGAGGATCTGGTCGACCTCGTTGAGCCGTCTCAGGATCGCCAGCAGGTCATCGGGAACCGGTTTCTCGGTCGGTCTGTCCATCGGCGTCCTCCTCCCCGTTGGATCGCGACGATCGTACCCGACGCTCGTGGGGAGAGGTGACGATCCCGTTCTCCCTCGGGACCACGATCGGCACGAAGAACCCGCCCCCCGCCGACCTCCAGCGGATCACGCGGTCGGGGCGGTCGATCACGGCGGCCCCCAGGCACTCGCTGGCCAGCTGGTGGGCGCGGCAGGACACGTCATCGCCGCAGATGGCGTCCAGCGCCAGGAGCCAGCGTTCGAAGGCCTCCTGCTGGCGCGTGTGGACTCGGGCTCGTAGATCGACGCTGGAGTTTGCCTCACCGAAGGGATCGGGCACGCCCCCCAGGTCAGCCAGGTTCACGGGGTGGGCGGTGATCCGGGTGCGGCCGTCGGTCAGCCGCTCCACGAGGATCGACGAGAAGACCTTGGGGAACTCCATCATCGACGGCAGGGTGTAGTGGGCGAAGGGGTAGCGCAGGGCGACCACGTGGGAGTTCATCGGGGAGGCCCCGTTGTGGGCGTGGCCGGAGAGGTAGGCCACGACCTTGGGGTAGGCGGACAGGAGCCGACCGATGCGGCCCCGGTGGCCGACCCTTCCGCGCTCGTCCTCGACGGCCACGTACCACAGGCGCTCGTGCCCCAGGACGATCACGTGGTCGATGGTCGGATCGGCCTCGGTGTCCTCGAGCAGGCCCCGCAGCCACTCCGCCTGGCCGTGTCCCACGGCTGCCTCGTCCGCCCGGGTGCCGAACCTGCCCCGGGGGCTGGCCTCGTAGACGTTCAGCGCGATCAGCCGCACGTTCAGACCCTCGGCGCCGGTCAACGGTAGATCGACGGCGTAATACCCCCGAGGGGGTGCACCGGCGGACGCGTCGGGCTGCAGCGGCAGGGCGGGATCGACCAGATTCCCTCCGCCGCTGCCCAGGGCGACCAGGGCGGCGGACAGCTCGGCCGAGCTGGCAATGTCGGCCTCGTTGGCCCGGACCAGCCGGTCGTCGCCCCGGGTCCAGTTGCCCCAGCGCAGCACGTCGTGGTTGCCGACGACGTTGAAGTACCGGTGGGAGGGCGTCTCCTCCCCGCCCACCCGGAAGGCCGGGGTCAGCCAGCCGTGATCGGCCCAGCAGCTCACGCAAGCCAGGCCGTCCACCGGATCCCGCATCAGGACCCGCTCCAGCACCCGGTTGTAGGCCGCCAGCTCGCTGCGATTGGACATGTGCATGGCGTCGCCGGTGTGGACCACGAAGGCGTGGTCTCCCCGGTCCAGCAGCTGGCGCATGGCGCCGGCCATGTGGGCGAAGTACAGCAGGTCGGCGTGGTCCTGGTAGAAGTTGTTCTGGGTGTAGACGATGTGGCGGTCCACCAGCCGCTCGAGCTTGGCCCCGACCCCGTTGCCCCGGTCCCGGATCTGCACGTCGGTGAAGTGGACGAAGCGGTAGGCCAGGCGCACGTCGTCGCCCGCTGTCGGGACCGGGAACAGCTCCTCCAGTCGGCCCTCGTCGACCACGAAGGGCTCCACTGGCAGGTCCGTGGCCCCGGGTCCCAGCAGCACGTCCACCACCCCCAGCACGCTGTCCACGGGTTCCCCGGGTGTCAGCAGGGGGCTGACGCTGCCGTCCGGGTCCCCGTTGGCGATCTGCAGCGCCGGGGTGTAGCGCAGCTGGTGGTGCTGGCCCACGCAGCCCACGGAGGGGGCGAGCAGGAGGGAGATCGCGGCGACGGCGAGAAGACGGTGCACGTTGGACGCCTCAGTATAGGTCCGGCGGGCCGGAGCGTCCTCCCGGGAACCCGCGAGGGGCGCGAACGAGTCCCGCTGACCGCGCTACACTTCCGGTGGACGGAGCGCAGAGGGGAACTCGATGAGACGTACGACGTGGTGGGGAGTTCTGGCCCTGGTCCTGGCGATCGGGGGGTGTCCGGAAGACGGGGACGACGATGTGACCGGGGACGACGACACGGCGGACGACGACACCGCGGATGACGACGACAGCGGTGGGCCGCCCCCCGGTGACGACGACACGACCTACGCGGGTCCCTGGGAGGAGCTGGCCAGCCTCCCGTCGGGTGGGGCCTGGCCGGCGGTGGCCGTGGTGGATGGGGAGATCCACGTGATCCCCAGCAACGCCGCGGCCCACTACGTGTACGACGTGGAGGGGGACGGGTGGGCGGCGGTCGCGGAGGCGCCGGCGGCGGCCCACTACCACGCGGCCGAGGCCCTGGGGGGGAAGCTGTACCTGATGGGAGGCGGCAGCCCCACCGCCATCGACTCGCTGGACAGCAACCGCGTGTACGACCCGGGGATCGACGAGTGGGGCGATCTGGCGCCGATGCCCACCGCCCGGGGGTACCTGGTCGCCCGCGAACTCGGAGGCGAGATCTACGCCATCGGCGGCCCCCGGGTCTCGGGCGAGAGCTACCACGTGACCATGGAGGCCTATGACCCGGGGAGCGACAGCTGGCGCTCGGCCCCCGACCTGCCGCCGGACACCTCCTGGGCGCTCTACAGCGCCGTGGTCGTGGTGGACGGACGGCTGTACAAGCTCGCGGGCGGCATCGCCAACGGCCCCGAGGACGGGGCGCAGGTCTTCGACCCCGGAACCGGCCAGTGGACGGTCCTGACCGCCACCCCCCGGGCCAACCACGGACTGGCCGGTGCCGCCATCGGGCGCACCATCTATCTGACCGGTGGCTACTACGACTGGGGCTACTCCACCGAGGTCGTGCTGTACGACATCGACAGCGACACGTACACCGACGGCCCGGCGCTACCCGCGGAGCGGGCCTACTCCTCGATGGTCAGCCTCGACGACTGCGTGTACGTGATCGGAGGACACCACGACATCCACCCCGACGAGACCGGGGTGTCGGTGTTGCGGCTGTGTGACTGAAGAGTCGATTCCGACATCCCAACACGGTCGGGTGCCGAGGCACCCGGGGCCAGGGTACCCGGGTACGTGGATCACTCCGGGTAGAAGAGCCCGCCCGTGGTCTCCAGCCAGCCGGCGATGCGGTCCGCCGCGCCCCCCACGTCGTCGTCGGACACGTCCAGCTCCAGGGTGGGCAGGCGGGACTCCGCAACCAGCGTTCGCATCCGTTCCTGCTCGGCTACGAAGAGGCCCAGGTCGTCGTATTGCCCCGGGTTTCCGGAGACCTCCAGTCGTCGCTCGCGGGCGGCGGCGAAGGACTCGGGCGTGCGGGTGCAGAGCACCAGCCGGAAGCCCAGGTGGAGCAACCGCTCCTCCAGCCACCCGAAGTCGAGATCGCGTCCGTGGAGCTCGCGCTGGGCCGCCTTCGTGGACAGGTGGAAGCGGTCCACGATCCACGAGTAGAAGCGCAGGTTCTCGAACAGGTGGACCCAGGTCGCGTAGGTGTCCATCGCCAGCTCTTCCTCCTCGGGGAGGAAGTTGATCAGGCCCCGGCCCCAGGGGGTGTTGGTGAATCCGCACCACTCGGCGGACACCAGCGGGGAGTGGTAGCGGTACTTGCGTGGCCCCACCACCCGGGGGTGCTCGTTGAGGGCGAAGGCGATATCGGTCTTCCAGGTCAGCCGGGTGCCCTCGAGGATGATCTTGGGGACGAGCTTGGACATCGGTCTCCCCGCGGCGCGCGCCCCCCCCGCGCCCGTCGTCAGTACGCCACGCGGTACAAGTGCGTGGATGTCCCCGCCGCCGGGGTGGCCCAGATGTGGAGGTAGAACGAAGGCGCCATGTTCGACCAGTCGAAGGGGATCCAGACCTCCTCCAGCCGATCGGGGTAGGCCGGGTCGCCCGCGCCGAAGCCCGGGTTCTCCCAGCCCTGGGCCGTGGCGACCGTGGCCGACTGGACCGCCCAGGCGCCGTCGTACCAGGTGAGCCCGATGTCGCCGCCCACGATGCCGTAGCCGCGCACGACGAGCCCGGGCGTGTTGGCCGACTCCCAGGATAACGCCTGGGACACGATGGGCCGCCCGTGGTCCGTCTCCACGTCCTGGCCCAGGGTCGTGGCGCTGTACCCCTCGCAGGTGTAGTAGGCGTCCCACATGAAGCTGATCAGCCGCGAGCCCGCGGTCCCCTCGAAGGTCAGCGCCTGATCCAGCCGCTCCTTGTGGGTCCGGGGGACGTCGCCGTAGTACCCGCAGGGTTCGCCCGCACCGGGCTCGAAGGCCTCGACGTTGACCCACAGGTCGACGGCGATCCCCTCGCCCAGCAGCTCGCCGGCCGCCGTCTCGACGGCCTCGAAGGCGTCGCGAGTGTTGCCCCGGTAGGCCTCCCCGTAGGTCACCTGGCCCACCGCGGGTTCCAGGCGGGGATCCACGGGGCTGTCCTCCTCGAAGGGCCAGTACAGCCCGATCTTGCCGGTGCCACGGCTGTCCTGGGGCGCGATGATGTCCATGTCGGTGCGGGCGATCTCCTTGAAACCCTCGGCCAGCGACTCCAGGGTCACCCCGGTGGGGGCCGCCCTGCGGAGGTCCATGTAGGGGGACACGAGGATCGTCCGGCCCGGCAACCGCTGCCGCACCCGTTCGTTGGACGCCGCGTACCAGTCGAGGACGCTGGACACGGTGGGATCGGCCACGGGCAGCTCCGTGGACTGGTAGACCCCTGCGAACGACGAGAGGCCGCCGTGGCGGACCGCGTAGTCGGCCAGCACCCGGTCCACCAGCTCCAGGCACAGGGGCTCGGCCTCGCTCCAGACCTCCCAGGGGTAGCTGGGATGGGGCGTGGCCGTGGGTATGCCCGGGTAGACCTCCATGCCCATCGCCTCCGCCTGGGCCAGCAGTTCGGCCACCGAGTCCTCGGCCCGGCCGGAGAGCAGCAGCAGGTCGTACTCACGGGGTGAGGAGAAGTCACAGGAGTGGTTCGACGCGTCATCGGCGCGCAGCAGCAGCCGCCAGAACCGCTCGTCGCCGATCTCGATCCGCTCGTCGAATCCCGGACAGACGATCAGCTCGTCGCCGAACTCCTCGCCGGTGGCCATCGTGTACAGGTGGCGGATGGTGTTGTTCGGGTGGGCGGCCTGCAGGGCGAAGAGGGCGCCGTCGAAGCAGGGACTGCCGTTGTCCACGCAGGCCGAGAACGTCGCGTCGGTGAGCAGCTCGTCCGGCTCCCGCCGCGCCGGGTGGGGCCCGAACTGGATCACGACCTCGGCCCCGATCCGGTGCACCTCCTCCAGGGCGTCGCGCCAGGCGCACTGGCCCAGCCGGCCGTACATCCAGTACCCGGAGATGGGATAGGGCGACGTCACGGCCAGATCGGGATCGCCGCAGGGATCGCCGGTGGTGTCGTCATCGCCGCTGGTGTCGTCATCACCGGTGGTGTCGTCGTCGCCGGTGGTGTCGTCGTCGCCGGTGCTGTCGTCGTCCCCGGTGTCGTCGTCCCCGGTGTCGTCGTCCCCGGTGTCGTCGTCGCCCGCGTCGTCGTCGCCCGTGTCGTCGTCGTCCCCCGCGTCGTCGTCGTGTTCGGTACCAGGACAGCCGTGCCCGAGGAGCAGGGTGCCCAGGAGGAGGATCGGCCAGCGGGTGCCCGTCATGCGCCTCACTCGTCCAGGATCGTCCGCAGGGCATCCGGCCGGTCGGTGACCACGCCGTCGACGCCCAGGTCGAGGACCTGGTGCATCAGATCGTCCTCGTTGACCGTCCACATGAACACCGGCATGCCCAGCGCCTGGAGGTTTTGCACGAAGCGGTCCTTCTTGAGATCGAAACCGCCGTTCTCGTGGGGCACCATGCCCAGGTCGTAGTCCTCGCAGGCCCCGCCGCCGAAGGGCATGATCGCCTCGGACGCCCAGCAGCGGATCCCGTCGCCGGACAGGGAGACGCAGGCGTGGTCCGGGGCCTTTTCTCGGTACTCGGCGGTGACCCCCTCGTCGAAGTCCAGGAAACAGACGCTGTCGAAGCGGTCCAGCTCCTCGAGCAGCTCGATCAGCGGCTCGACCACGGAGGGTTCCTGCTGCTTGACCTCCAGGATGAACCGCTTGTCCGCGTGGGTCTCGAGCACGTCGCGCAGGGTCGGGATCACGACCCCCTGGCCCCGGTAGGGGTAGCGCTCCTCGTCGGTCGCGTCCGCCGCGGCGGCCGGATCTTCGTAGCAGTAGCCGGCATCGAAGACCTGCAGCTCGGCCACGGTCAGCTCGTGTACGAGCACGCTGCCGAAGGTCTCTTCCTCCGTGTCCTGCTCGGTGGCGCAGCCGTTGCCGTCGCCGGTCATACGGTCCACGGAACGGTCGTGGATCACCACCAGCTCCCCGTCGGCGCTGGTGTGCAGATCCAGCTCGGCGATCTCCGACGAGATGGGCGCGGCGAACGCCAGGTCGAAGGCCGGCATGGTGTTCTCGGGGGCGATGTCCGCGCCTCCCCGGTGGGCGATGATCAGCGGCCCGTCCGGGAGCTCGGTGACGAAGGGGGGCGGGTCGTGGAGGCAGCCGGTGGAGGCCGACGCGACGACGAGCCAGACGAGAACGAGTCGATGCGGCGTGGTCATGGCTTGCGGTACCCCGTCATCGCGACGCTGAACAGGGCGCCGCCGCCGAAGGTGGTGGTCGAGCGTTCGGGTCCGGCGCTGCCCCCGTAGAGGTGCACCAGCGGCTCGACGCCGAAGAAGAATCCGAACCCCTGGGCCGGCCCCATCAGCTCCCCGCCCAGGCGCCCTCCCACGAGGACGCCCGGCTGGACGACCTCGTGGGCCGCCTGGATCCGGAACCCCAGCCAGGGTCCGACCACGGCCCGGATCGTGCCCTTGCCCGCCTGCCGCGGCGACCCGGGGAACATCATCAACATGGCGTCGACCTCGATGACTGTCTGGTACCTCAGCAAGCCGTGGTAGACGCTCTCGAGGATCGGCGACCGGAACCGGAGCTGCATCGGGCTCGACGGCAGCGCGATGGCCACCTCCAGCGTCGGGAGCTGTACACGCAGGCCCGCGACGGGCGCGGGGGCGTAGGCGGTCATCCCCACCCCGAGGCTGGTTCCCGCCCCGGTCTTCCCGTCGGCGACCGCCCGGCCAGGGGCCGCGATCGCCGCCAGAAGCAGTAGCAGCAACACAGGTCTGTAGAGCATGGGCACCTCCGAATTCACCGCATCCTAGCCCGTTATCGGCACGTCCATCCTCTACAACATCCTTGGCCGCGCGTAGAAGAAGTCTCTCGCAAAGCCCCTGAGCCGCAAAGCCGCAAAGCCGCCAGGACCGCAAAGGTCGGAGACAGGTGACTTCGTTCCGGAGCCTTTGCGCCTTTGCGCCTTTGCGCGAGCCTCTCTTCTCACCGACACGCTCCGTCATCGCAGGGCCCGTTCGGATCTCAGCGGCCCCGCCGTTGTTCGCGCAGCTACAGGAAATCATTCGGCTTCATTGGAAGGCCCCGCGGTGCTCCTTGACTTCGATCCCCCCGCGCGCGACCGTCGCGGGGTGACCCGGCCCCTCCCCCTCGCCCTTGCCCTTGCCCTCGCCCCTGCCCTGCTGGTGCTGCCCGCAGCCTGGGCCGAGGACGGCGACGGCGACGAGCCCGTGGACGGGGGGGGGACCATCGTCGACGTCAAGGCCCCCCGGGATCCGGACGAGCCCGTACCCCTGGACACCGCGTCGGCGGTCACGGTGGTTCAGGTGGAGGACCAGCGGGCGTCGGCGGACGTGGCCGGGGCCGTGGCGTCGGTCCCCGGGGTTCACGTGCAGCGGCTGGGGGGGCTGGGGGACTACAGCGTCGTCACCATCCGCGGCAGTTCGGCGCGGCAGGTCGAGGTCTTCGTCGACGGGGTGCCGCTGAACCCCCACGGAGGCTCGGCGGTGAACCTCTCGGAGCTTCCCCTGGACGCCTTCGAGCGGGTGGAGGTGTACCGCAGCGGGGCTCCGGCCCACCTGGGTTCGGCGGCCATGGGAGGAGTCGTCAACCTGGTGACGGCGCCGGGAGAGGTGCCGCCGCCGCGACTGGAGGTCACGGCCGGGTCGTTCTGGACCGGCCGCATGTCCGCCACCGCAGGCCGGGCCGGTGAACTGGGTTCCCGGAAGATTCCCGCGGATCTCCTGATCTCGGGCGAGGCGTTTGCCACCGACGGCCGGTTCGAGTACTTCGACGACCGGGGCACCGTCTACAACCTCTTCGATGACCAGGTCCGGATGCGGGAGAACGCCGACGTGGCCGACGTCAGCGGCCGCATCCGCGCGCGGATCGGCACCCGCAAGCTCCGGCTCACGGTCCAGGACGACCTGCTGTGGCGGGAGCAGGGGCTGCCCGGGATCGGCCAGGATCCGGCGCTGAACACGCGCCTCGGTGCCTCCAGCAACGGGCTGCTGGTGGAGCTGACCGGGCGGCCCCACGCCGTGGTCCAGCTCCGGGGGCGGGCCACCTGGCGCGCCCGCCGGGAGACCTTCGCCGATCCCGAGGGCGAGCTGGGGGTGGGACGCCAGGACCGGCGGGACCGGATCCACGCGGTGGGCGGGCTGATCGGGGCCACCTGGACCCCCCTGGCGTGGCAATCCGTGTCCGCCACCGTGGATCTGCGAGTGGACGGCTACCAACCGGTGGACGCCCTGCGCGACGAGCCGCTGGACGGGACCCGTACACGGCTCGGGCTGGTGCTGAGCGCCGGGGACGAGATCTCCCTGCTCGACGACCGGATCCGATTCTCCCCCGTGCTCCAGCTGCACCTCCTGGACAACCGCATGCTCGGCGAGGTGCCCTACGAGTCGACCCTCGTCTCACCCGACGACCGGCGGGTCTACGCACCGTTCACGCCCCGGCTGGGCGTGCGCGTCCGGGTGGCCGAACCCCTCGCGATCAAGGCCAACGTGGGCCGGACCTTCCGCCCCCCGGACTTCACCGAGCTGTTCGGCGACCGGGGCGCGGTGGTGGGCAACTCGGAGCTGATCCCCGAGACCGGCCTGTCGTGGGACGCGGGCTTCCGGCTGGAGTCGCCTGCAGACCGGCAGACCCACGCCGCGCTCGAGGCCAGCTACTTCGGTCGCCGGCTCACCGACGCCATCGTCTACGTCCAGAACGCCCAGCGGACCCAGATCCCGGTCAACTTCGGCGAGGCCCGGATCCACGGGGTGGAGGCCGCGGGCCAGCTCCGCCTGGGCGGCGTGGTGGAGCTGAGCGGCAGCCTGACCTGGCTTCGCAGTCGGAACCAGGATCCGAGGGAGGCCTACACCGGCAACCAGCTCCCCCGGGTCCCCGAATGGGAGGCATTCGGGGAGCTGGCCGGGCGCTGGAGCGACCGGTTGCGCTGCGGCGTGTCCCTCAGCCACACCGCCGGCAACTACTGGGACGCCACCAACTGGTACCTGTCCGCCCCCCGGACCCTGCTGGGCCTCTTCGCCCGGGTCCAGCCCAGCCCCCGCTGGCCCTACCTGGAGCTCGAGGTCCGCAACCTCACCGACCGCCGGCTGCAGACCGTGCCCCGCGACCCGCTCAACCCCGACGACGGCGCGATGGTCGTCCAGCCGGTCACCGATTTCACCGGCTACCCGCTCCCCGGTCGAACTTTTCTCATCACGATCGGCGGCGCGTTGACGATGGACTAGGGACAAACCGCGAGTTCCGGGAGGGGAACGAGATGTACTGCGATCTGACGCGACGACTGGGCTGGACCCTTCTGCTCTGCCTGCTGCTGGGGCCCTCGGGTTGCCCGGAAGACGACCCCGCCGACGATGACGACGACGATGATGTCACCGGCGACGACGACGACGACACGGTCATCGACTGGGAGCCTGCGTCCATCGGAGGGGGCGGCGTGCTGGCGGCCCACGCCGCGGGGGAGCTGACCGACGGTGAGGCCGCCCTGGCGCTGACCCGGATCTTCTTCGGTCTCACCGACGTCGTGGATTCCGATCTGCTGGCCGAACCGGGGGATCCGGAGGCGGTCGAGAGCTTCCTCTCGGGGCTAGACCCATCCACGTTCTCGGCGGATGTGCTCGACGAACTCAACGCGATTCGGGACGCCGTCGACGGGGCTACCGCACGCGAACTCCTTCCGCTGGGCGACTACTACTGGTGCCTGTGGGGTACTGCGGACGAGGGGAGGATCCAGGTCTTCGCCCCGATGGCGGACGCCCCGGGTGGGTTGGAGTGCGACCCGAACCTGGTCCTGCCGAACGCCCGTGACATCGCCGGTTTCGCCCTCGAAGCCGCCCAGGCGGCCAACCCGGTGTTCCGGGAAAAACTCCCCCACGACGGCCTCCGGGACATCTACATCTTCGAGAGTTCTCCCGCCGACTGGGACAGCACGACCGGGATGGCGGTGTACGAGACCGCCACCTATTGCCGCAACTACCTGACCGCGACACCGCCGGTGGGCACCTCGGACCCGCTCCTGCGCAGCGAGATCATCGGCACGGTCATCCACGAGCTGTTCCACTGTGCGCAGGACGCCGTGGGGATGGACCGGTCCATCGGGTGGGTCCTCGACGGGACCGCGGTCTGGGCCGAGGACTACATCGAGGACCTCTCGTTCCCGGGCACGAACAGCGAGCACCGCTACCTGGAGCGATTCCTGGACCCCGGTCCCTATCTACCCCGGACCTACAACGCGGCCAACCCGCTCGTTCAGCTCGGCGAGCGGATCCATCCGGAGATCGGATTCCAGCTGGTCTTGAGCGGGGACCCCCTCAGCCTTCTGTCCGCGCTGCCCGGGTTCGACGACGAGTGGCACGCCGCGAGCGTGAGCACCTGGAACGAACCCCCGGTGGAGGTGTGGACCAACGACGGGGTGTCACTCGCGAGCGCGGTGACCCTGCTGGCGCCGCTTGCCGAAGACATCGACTTCACCTCCACCGCGAGCCTCGCCGAGCTGGGCTACGGCCGGGAGGGCTTCGAGCTGGAAGCCGAGGTCGAGATCGTCAACGTGGAGGTCGTGGAGCTGCCCGGCCACGGCCTGCTGAGCCTGATCGAGGAGAACGGGCAGGTCGTCGAGCTGGCCGCCGGGGACGAACACCGGGTGTGCATCGAGGCCGTGGGCGAGTGCCACGAGACCGATCCCGTGGACGCCACCAAGCTGGGACTGATCACCACGAACGTGAGCCATACGGAAGTCCTCGATCGGGAGGTCGAATTGAGGACCCACGCCCCCCAGCTCCACGGTACCTGGCGGATGGTCAGCTTCTCGTCGAGCGTCGACGGCGCCAGCATCCAGAGCGGCTCGGTCGTGGAGTTCGACGAGCCCGAGTCCCCGGACGCGTACAGCGAGGACTTCGCGGGCGCGAGCGTCTTCCCCGACCTCTCGGGCAACTTCACCTGCACGGCCTCGGGGACCTCGAGCGGCGAGGTGGAGTCCCACTACCACGACACCGAGGAGGACACGGCCGAGGGGACCCTCGCCTTCACGCCGACCGCGGGCAGCCCGTCCTACTCGTGCCTGGACGCCTACGGCAACGGCATCAGCGGCGCCGCCCCCGGTCTGTGGCTGATGACCCAGGGCCCCTTCGCGCCGGTCTGGTTCGAGCTCGACGGCGACGACCTGTCCGTGTACAGCCAGACCGTCGACGGCGTGTCCTGGACCGCGGTCCTGGAGCGGATCTAGTCGCCCACGTAGGGGACCCCCCAGACCTGCACGTTGGCGTACGTGGCCCCGTACCAGGGGAAGATCTGCTCGTCGAGGATCGCGGGAATGCCGAGGGAGAAGCGGGCGTCGCGGGTGTTCTCGAAGGAGGCGTAGATCACGCCGTCGCTGAGTGGGGTCTCGACGTACGGGCCCACCGGTTCGCCGTCCTGGAACAGGGTGATCCGGGAGAAGAAGGGCTCGACCCGCATCTCCACGACCCAGGTCTCACCCGGTGGCCAGGGCCCCTCGGTGCCCTCGGTGGAGGCCAGGAAGTTGCGCAGATCCAGGCTGTCGGGACCCCGATCGCAGGTATCGGTGACGTGGGGGTGGAACGCCGCATCGCCCAGGACCGCGCCGTCGTCGCCCGTACCCTCGATGGTCGCCAGGGCGAGGTAGGCGGGGCACCCCTCGTAGGTGTCGCGCAGGTGGTCCAGGTTGTCCGATGAGCGGAACTCGAACCGCAGAGCCGCGCAGAGGAACCGTTCGCCCGCGGGCAGCGGCTGGATGGACCACGTGGAGACGCCGGGCTCCACCTCCAGCACGTCGCCCTCGTGCCAGTGGTAGAGCTCCCAATCGCAGTCCATCTCGATCGGTTCGGGGGGCTCCATCCAGCTGTCGTCGTCGTCGCCGGTGTCGTCGTCACCCGAAACATCGTCGTCCAGTGCCTCGCCCAGGTCCGGGACGCAGGCAGGGAGCGCCGCCGCGAAGAGCCACGTGACCAGGAGGGAGACGCCCCTGCGGGAGACGAGTCGTGGGTGGAAAACCGTCATGCCAGTCCGAGCATTGTAGATCGCGTTGGTGTGTCGGGTCGGCGGTGACCCGGGCGCCGACGCGCCCTCCCGGGCTCCGGGGCTCCCGTTGCAGGCTGGATCGAGCCAGTGCGGGATCCCGCGCTCCGGCGGGAGGAGGATTTCAGCATGCGAACCCTTCGGGTCCTGGCGGTCCTCGGCGTCTTCGCCCTGGTCTCGGGCTGCCCGGGCAAGGACGACGACGACGCGACGGGAGATGACGACGCCGGCGGTGGGCCGACCCCGGGTGACGACGACGCCACGGGTGACGACGACGCATCGGGGGACGACGACGCCACGGGTGACGACGACGCCACGGGCGACGACGACACGGGCGCCGACTGCCCCGGGGGCATGGGCGAGGCGGTCTGCTGCGACGAGGACGAGCTGCTGTGCGGGACCACCGCGTCGAGTTTCGGCGAGGACTGCTGTGTGTCGGGCGAGGCCTGCGAGAGCTGCTGGTCGCCCGACGACGAGACCTACGCCGGGCTGTGCATCCCCGCGGGCGACGATTGCCCCTACGAGGCCGATCCCGAGTAGGAGCCCTACCGCAGCTCCCAGGCGAACCGGGCCGAGATGGCCTCGTGGTCCGACAGCGGCTCTCCGTCCCCGTCCACGAACTGCTCCTCGACGCTCCAGTCCGTGGGCTGCAGGGCCACCTCGTCTCCGTCGCGGAAGAGGAAGCGGTCGATCCGGCCCGGCTCCGGGCAGCCGAGGGCGTCGCAGGCGTCCACCAGATCCGCGCCCTCGGTCAGGATGGCCAGGGCCTCCACGTCCACCTCGTCGTCCCCGTGGAGGTTGGTGTCACCCATGAACAGCACGGCCCGGCCCACGGACTGATCCAGCATCGCCGCCAGCAACTGCTCCACGTGGGACTGGCGGGCGGCGATGTCCTCGTCGCCTCCGCCGGCCTCCATGTGGGTGTTGTACAGGTCGACCTCCGCGCCGCCGCCCAGGTCGATCCGCAGCCGCTGGAATCCCTTGGACGCCAGGCAGTCAGACGAGTGATCGAAGTACCCGACGCACTGGTCGTAGTGCTCGTGGTGGTGTCCCGTCTCCTCGAAGTCCGCGAAGATCGCCAGCCCCGAGCCGTAGTAGCGGCCCTCCAGGATCTCGTCGAAGACCCGCTGCGTGGGGTGGGGGCTGGCGTCGGCGAGGAGGGCGTGGTTCTCGGGGATGAAGTCCTCCTGCAACCCCACCACGTCGTACTCCCCCAGCATCGGCGCGATCTGTTCGGTCCGGGCGGTGGTGTCGTCCCCGGTGATCTCCGGCGGAAGGCCGTGGACGTTGTACGTCAGCGCGCGGAACTCGCCGTGATCCGGGGGAGGGGGAGGGTCGTCGGACGGCACCGGGCACCCCCCGAGCAGGGGAAGAAGGGCGAGGCCGAGCCGGGACAGCGATCGATGCATGTGGCTCGCGATCATACTCAGTCGGGCGGTCTTCGACG
The DNA here is from genome assembly GCA_964542165.1 of uncultured Rickettsiales bacterium. Lineage (GTDB taxonomy): Bacteria > Myxococcota_A > UBA796 > UBA9615 > CAYRNR01 > CAYTBN01. The sequence continues at coordinate 25,440 of CAZITQ010000002.1, read as the reverse complement.
ACGTGAGACCTCGACTGGGGCTCGAATTGGGGTTAGCTATCAAGGATAGAGAGGGCGAATGATTCGGCCTCCGGAGCAAAAAGAGAGTCCGGCTGGAGGAGTGAGGCGGGGGGGACACCTGATACGAGGAGGAGTCATGAGGAATCGACCTCTCAAACGACGCAGCGGCACGCGGACCTACCGCAGCCTGCGGTGCAAGCAGACCCGGGGGATGGAGGGGTTCTGCTACGGGCAGTGCGGGCCGGACGCCGGCCTGGGGTTCTGCGGGACGGACATGCGGCCGCCTCCGCGCGGCCATGGTGGTCGCCGGGGCAAGGTGAAGGCGGGCGGCTGATTCCCTCGAATCCTCCGCCCGGGTGGCTCGGGAGCCCGCAGGTCCCCTAGCGCACGGTGTACCAGCGACTGCGGGTGTCCATGCGGTACAGGCGCTGGGCCTGCTCCTCCGCCGGCAGGTCCTCGCAATCGCTGCACGACAGCTCTTCGCCTTCGTCGAGTTGTTCCGCGCTCAGGTCGTCGCCACAGACCATGCAGGCCAACCGACTTCTCGTCTGATCGTCGCTCATCACCTCGCCCTCCTCTCCCCCGGGAGCCTCGGCCGGTTCTGGAACGGGTCCCGTTGATTAGGTCTAGCTATCGATCGACGTCGGGGCAATTTCCGGAATAACAGGGCACAATGGGCCATTCGAGGGGCGCCGATGACCCGAACTGGAAGCGCGATCGCGGCCACGTTTGCCGCAGGCCTGTCCCTGGGGACCGCTCCCTCCGCGGCCCAGGAGCTGCGCGTGGAGCCCTACGTCCAGCTCGTGACCCCGTCGGAGGCCTGGGTCCTGTGGGAGCTGGGCGACGACGGGGGAGGGGACGCCGTGCTCTGGGGGCCGGACCAAGGGCTGGGGTCCGAGGCCGCCGGGAGCACCGTGGAGGGGGGCATCCGCGAGGCCCACCTCTCGGGCCTGCAGCCCGACACCCGCTATCACTACCTGGTGGGGGACAGCGAGGGGGTCTTCCGCACGCCTTCGGCGGACCGGGAGGCGGGCTTCGTGTTCGCCGCGGTCGCCGACATGCAGCAGGACAGCGGCAATCCCCAGATCTGGGGGGAGATCGTCGAACAGGGCATCTCGGCGGTGGTCACGGCGGAGTACGGCCCCGAGCTGGACGACGAATTGGCCCTCGTCCTGGTGGCCGGCGATCTGGTGCACAGCGGCTGGGAGCAGGACCAGTGGCGGGACGAGTTCTTCGCCCCGGCCGCCAACCTGACCTCGCGGGTGCCCCTCTACCCGGTGCTGGGCAATCACGAGGCCAACACCGAGCACTACTTCCAGTACTTCCACCTGCCCGAGAACGGGGGCGAGGGGCTGGAGGAGCGCTTCTGGTTCCTGGACCGGGCCAACACGCGGATCATCGGCCTGGATTCCAACTTCCCCTTCGCCTCGGAGGCCCAGCTGCAGTGGCTGGAGGGGGTGCTGGACGAGGCCTGCGTCGACGACGACCTGGACTTCGCGGTCTCCCAGCTGCACCACCCCTTCCGCTCGGAGGTCGGGCCCCCGGGGTGGCGGCTACCCGGGCTGACCTACCAGGCGACCTCCAGCGTGTAGTCGCTGCTGTCGTCGTACCCGTACACGCTCACGTACACCGGGCCGGGGCCCTTGACCTCGCAGGCCTCTTCCGAGCCGTCGAGCCAGGGGCGGCAGTCGTAGGCGGTCAGGTCGGGCAGGGCGCCCACGCGGACGTAGAGGTCGGCGTCGCCGGTGCCGTCGAGCAGGGCCAGCAGCGACGAGCCCTCGGCCACCACGAAGGGGCCGAAGTCGTGCCACTCGCCGCCCTCGATCGTGCCGGACTCGGTGACCTCGCCGCCCTCGCTGTCCCAGGTGGCGTCGTAGCCGTCCTCGATCAGGACCTGGTAGCCACCGATGAAGTCGGCGAACATCTCCTCCAGCGCACCGAGCATCGCGTCCTCGACGCCCCAGATGCCGCTGGGCACCAGGTCGATCCAGCCGCCCAGGCCCTTGATCACGTGGGCTGAGTGGAAGGTGATCAGGGTCGAGGTCTCGTCGTAGGCCTGGAAGGTCACGCTGCCCACGTCGGTGTCGGTGGTGTCGTTGTCGCTGTGGTAGACCCGCCAGTAGACCCGGGCCCGCTCCTTGTCCTGGGTCACGATCTCGGCCTTGGTCATGTCGTTGTTGACCAGGTCGACGTCGATGTCGCAAGGCATGGCGGACAGGACCATCCGCTCGTACTGGCCACCCTCGACACCCTCCATGGGCAGCAGCTCGCCGCCCAGGTAGTGCTCCAGGTTCAGACCCCAGTACTGGGGCGGCATGATGTCGACCAGGTCGGCGTAAGGCACGTCCACCAGTCCGACGGTGAACTCGACGCCCATCTCCTGGGTGTCCTCACCGGCGTACTCGACCACGTCGTCGATGTAGCTCCACGACAGGACCGACCGCAGCTGGTCCTTGGTCGCGTGGTCCAGGCCGCTGGAGATGTCCGACGGCAGCTGGGCGTGGAAGGTCTCGACCACCTCCACCAGGTCCTCGAACTCCGAGGGCTTGGGGTGCACGCTGATGTCGAAGTCGTCCGCGCCCCAGAACTCCGAGTGGGTGTCCTTGCCGCTCTCGGTGGGCTCCGGCGGCGGGCAGCCGGCGAAGGCGAGGACGGCCAGGGTGGCCAGCATGGCGATGGAGAGCGACTGGAGGATGTCGAGGAGCCGGGTCATGTCGTTTCCCTTCCGGGTGTGCGCTCCTCCTGTTTCGCAACGAACGTGCCAATCACAAAGTCCAACGGAACATATGTTTAAGTAACTGAAATTACAGTACTTTATCGGAAGAGTATGTCGGGGTGCGCGTGTGCGCGGGGTGTGACGCCACACCGGCGTGGTGTGTCACGACGGCACAGGTGGGGAGGCGCGGAGATCAGGCCCGGTCGAGATCGATGGACAGCGTCTGGCCGGCGAGCTTGACGGTCTTGACCGCGTCGCCGTCGAGCGCGTCCATCCGCTGCACGTCCACGGACAGGGTCTCGGCGGCCACGTAGTCGGCCCAGTCGGCGAAGGCAGCCGGCAGGTCGTCGCCGGTGGCGTCCCAGCGCAGGTGGATGCGGTCCTCCATCTCCAGGTCCCGCTCCTTGCGCAGCTGCTGTACGTGGCGGACCACGTCCCGGGCCATGCCCTCGATGCGCAGGGCGTCGGTGATCTCCACGTCCAGGGCGAGGGTCGCCGTGGGGGTCTCGCTGACGGCCAGGTTGTCCGGTGTGACGGCCACCAGCGCGTACTCGTCGGGCTGGACCAGGTAGTCGACGCCGTCCACGGTCACCGTCAGCGGCCGCTCCTCCCGCTGGGCCGCGGCGACCTCGGCCGAGTCCCTCGACGCCACGGCCCGGGCCACGTGGGGGGTGGCCTTGCCCAGGCGCTTGCCCAGCAGCCCGAAGTTGGGCTTGACCTGGTAGCTGAGCAGCCCGTCGGCGCTGTCGAGGAACTCCACGGCCTTGACGTTCAGCTCCGCGGCGATGACCTCGGTGAACTGCTCGATGGCCGCCCGGATCCGATCGTCCGCGGGCACGACGACCAGCCTGGCCAGCGGCTGGCGGACCCGCATGTCCTTGCTCTTGCGCAGCGCCAGGGACTGGGAGACCACCTTGATCACCTGGTCCATGGAGAACGACAGCTCCTCGTCCAGCAGCGCCTCGTCCACCGCGGGGAATTCCCGCAGGTGCACGCTGATGGGCCAGCGCTCCCCGTCGGCAGGGGTCAGCGACCGGTACATGTGGTCGGCCACGAAGGGGATGATCGGCGCCGCGACCTCGACCAGGGTCAACAGGCTGTCGTACAGGGTCTGGTAGGCGGCGACCTTGTCCCCGTCGTCCTCATCCGCACCGCGCCAGAACCGGCGCCGGTTGCGCCGCACGTACCAGTTGGAGAGCTCGTCGATGAACTTCTCGGCGGCGCGGACCACGGCCTGGGCCTCGAAGTTCTCGTAGTGGTGTCGTGCGTCCCGCACCAGGATCTGCAGGTTGCTCAGCAGCCAGCGGTCGATGTCCGGCCGCTCGGCCGCCGGCACCCGCTCCGACTCCGGGTCGAAGCCGTCCAGCCGGGCGTAGTTGCACAAGAAGGCGTAGACGTTCCACAGGGTGTTGATCACCCGCCGCCGCACCTTGTCGCCCTCGCCGTAGCCGAAGTTGAGGTTGGTGGTCGGGGTGTGGCCGCAGAAGACCCAGCGCATCACGTCGACGCCCATCTGCTCGGCGGCGTCGTCGAACCAGATGGCGTTGCCCTGGGACTTGTGCATCTCGTTGCCCCGCTCGTCGCGGACCAGGGCGTGGCCCAGCAGGGTCTTGAACGGCGGGACGTGCTCCATCATCGCCGACATCGCCAGCAGGGCGTAGAACCAGTTGCGGAACTGGCCCGGGAAGCACTCGAGCACGAGATCCGCGGGGATCCACTTCTCCCAGTACTCCCGGTCCGTGTTGTAGTGCACCGTGGAGTAGGGGACGATGCCCGCGTCCAGCCAGGGATTGCCCACGTCCTCGATGCGATGGGCGGTGCCACCGCACTCGCTGCACTCGAGGGTCACGGCGTCGATCCACGGCCGGTGGGGCGAGTGCCCCTCGAGCTGCTCCAGGCCGGCGGTGGCCCGCTGCTCCAGCTCCTCGCGGCCGCCGATCACGTCCCAGTGCTCGCAGTCGTCACAGACCCAGATCGGCAGGGCCAGGCCCCAGAAGCGCTTCTTGGAGATCATCCAGTCGCGCATGTTGTCCAGCCACTCGAGCTCCCGGTCCTTGCCGTAGCCGGGGATCCAGCGGATCTGGTGCACGAGGTCCTTGATCTCCTCGCGCCAGGACATGTCGATGTACCACTCGTCCACCTGACGGAACAGAAGCTCGGTGTTGCAGCGCCAGCAGTGGGGGTAGGAGTGGGGGTACTGCTCGATCTCGAACAGGTGCCCGGTGCGGCGCAGGTGGTCGATGATCTGGTCGGTGGTGGCCTGGTCGAGCACGGACTTGCCGGCCAGCTCGCCAAAGGCCTCGGTGTAGACCCCCATCTCGTCCAGGGGCGCCAGGGCGACCAGGCCGTGCTCCTTGCCCAGCTCGCAGTCCTCCTTGCCGCACCCGGGGGCGGTGTGGACGATGCCGGTGCCGTCGCTGTCGCTGACCTCGTCCCAGGGGATGACCCGGTGGCAGGAGATGCCCGTCGCGCCGGCGGCGGCCAGCTTCTCGTCCTCGAAGGGGGTCCCGCCGGGGATGGACTGGGCCGGCAAGTCGTCGAAGGGGCCGTCGTACTCGGTGCCCAGCAGGGCCTGGCCCTTGACCGTCTCCTCGATCTCGAACCCGCCCTTGGCCCGGAAGAAGTCCGCGAGGCTCTTGAGCTTGGGTACGCCCTGGATCCACTCGCCCTTCTTGGGGCCGGCCCGGTGTTGCTCCTCGAGGCGCTTGAGCTCCAGGGTGCCCTCGGCCAGCCAGTAGGCATCTTCGCCGCAGCGGACCTTGACGTAGGGCAGGTCCGGGTGGACCGACAGACCCACGTTGGAGGTCAGCGTCCACGGGGTGGTCGTCCAGACCAGGAAGTACTCGTTCGTGCGGCCGCGGATCGGCATCCGCACGAAGACCGCCCGGTGGGCCATCAGCTTGTAGCCCTCGTGCAGCTCCATCTGGGACAGGCCCACCGAGCAGCGGGGGCACCAGGGCATCACGTCCACGCCCCGGTAGATGAAGTCCCGCTCGTGGCACTTCTTGAGGAAGGACCAGATGGTGTAGTTGTTCTCGTCGGTCATCGTGAAGTACGAGTCGTCCCAGTCCATCCAGTAGCCCAGGCGGATCGACTGCTCGGTCTGCACCTGCGAGAACTTGCGGACCCGCGCCTTGCAGGCCTCCACGAAGCGGTCGAGGCCGAACGCCTCGATGTCCTTCTTGGTCTTGAATCCCAGCTCCTTCTCCACCTCGACCTCGACCCACAGACCCTGGCAGTCGAAGCCGTTCTGGTAGCGCTGGTCGCGGCCCAACATGGCGTGGTAGCGCTGGTAGACGTCCTTGAGCGTCCTCCCCCAGGCATGGTGCACACCCATGGGATTGTTGGCCGTGATGGGGCCGTCCAGGAAGGACCAGGGTTCGTTGCCCGCGTTCTTGCTGCGCAGCAGGTCGAAGGGCTTCTCGGCGTCCCAGAACTCGAGGATCTCGTGTTCGAGCTTCACGTAGTCGACCTGGGTCTCGACCTTGCCGAAGGTGTGCCGGGGGGAATCGGCGCCGGGTTCGGTGCTCATCGTCGTCCTCGGTTCCGTGGTCGGGCCGGCGTACGCCGCCGGTCGCGAGGGGCCTGGTTTAACCCTTCGCGGGCGCCCGATCAACTGTTGAGGGGCGTCGACAGCAGGTCGTCCAGGTGGCGGTCGAGGAATCGGCACAGCCCGTCGCGCCAGGGGGGCAGCGCCCGGCCGGTGAGCTCCGTGTAGCGGGAGGTGTCCAGGACCGACCAGGCGGGGCGCGGGGCCGTGCCGGGACGGTAGGTGCTCTCCCTGCGGCGGATCCCGGTCGCGGCGAGCTCCACGCCGCGGGCACGGACCTCGTCGCAGATGGCGACGGCGAACTCGTGCCAGGTACAGGCGCCGCCGCCGCACACGTGCACCGTCCCGCGGGCGCCGGCGTCGAGCAGGGCCACGATGCCCTCGGCCAGATCCGCAGACCAGGTGGGGCAGCCGGTCTGATCGCCGACCACCGAGAGCTCGGGAGAATGGAGCGCTTGCTCGAGGATCGACCGGGGGAAGGACGGGCCGGCCGCACCGAAGAGCCACGCGGTCCGGACGATGAGGTGCTCCCGCGGGAGGGCATCCCGGACCCGGCGCTCCCCCTGGAGCTTGCCCCGGCCGTAGGCGTTGGCGGGGCGGGCGCGGTCGGCCTCCTTCAGCGGGCGGGGTGTTCCGCCGGCGCCCATGTTCCGGCCTCCGGGCCGCCGCCCCCCGAACACGTAGTCCGTGGACAGGTGGACCAGGGGCAGCTCGCGTGCGGCGCACGCGCGGGCGAGCATCTCGGGGCCGGTGGCGTTGACCCGCTCCGCGCGGCGAGGGTGCTGCTGGGCGGCGTCCACGTCGGTCCAGCCAGCGGTGTTGATCACCACGTCCGGCGCCGCCCGCACCACCGCCCTGGACACGGACTCTGCGTCGGTGATGTCCATCTCCAGGCGCCTCAGGGTCGTCACCTGCCAGCCGGCCGACTCCAGGGCGGGCAGCAGGTCGCGCGCCAGCAGCCCCCCTGCGCCGGTGAGCAGGGCGTGGGGTCGGCTCATGGTGGCGTGGCGTCCGGGCCGGTCGGCTCAGTCGGGGAGATGGGCTTCGATCCAGGCCTGGACGTCGGCGAAGACCTCCTCGCGCTCGAGCTCGTTGAACAGCTCGTGGCGCAGCCCCTGGTAGGGCTTGATGGTCTTGTCGTCCATGTCCAGCCGGTCGTACATGGCACGGGTGGCGGCGTAGGCGTTGATCCCGTCGTCCGGGGAGTGCATCAGCAGCACGGGAACGTCGATGCGCTGGGCCTCGGCCAGGGCCTGCTCCTGGGCCAGCTTGGTCTCGGTGAACCAGCGGGAGGTGGCCTTGCTGAAGATCAGCGGATCCTCGACGTAGTCACGGTTGCGCTCGGGGTCCTTGGACAGCTCCTCGGGGGGAACCCCCGCCTCCAGGGCCAGCCCCGGCCAGACGCGGGACATCAGGTCACCCATGACCGCCTTCCAGCCCGGTACCTCGATGGCCAGACCGTACAGGGGGGCAGAGATGACCATGCCGGCCAGGTTCTGGGCCAGGGGTCGCTGTTCGGCGAAGCGGGTGGCGACGAGTCCCCCCTGGGAGTGGCCGACCAGGAACAGCGGCAGGTCCGCGTCCCCCTGGTCCAGCGCCCAGGTCACGAAGGCCTCGCAGTCGTCGACGTACTCGCCGTACTCCTGGATGAAGCCCCGAACGCCGTCGCTGTGGCCATGGCCGCGCACGTCCGCCGCATAGCAGGCGAACCCCCGCTCCGAGAACCACTCGGCCACGTGCTCGTAACGACGCGAGTACTCGGCCCAACCGTGCAGGAACGCCAGCCTGGCTCTCGCCTTCACGCCGTCGGACCAGTCCACGACCCGCAACCGCGTACCGTCCTTGCTGGTGATGTGGCTCGATTGCCCGGAAAAACCCATGGTCTGCCCCGTCTCGTGACCTGCGAGGTCCGCAGGTGGGGAGACATTCTGCCGACACGGGGGGAGGGGCGCAATCGCAAGAACCCGGCCTCCGACGCGGGCGCCCTCCGGGCGGAACGCATGGCGCCTGGATTCCGGACCTTCTACGGAGACCGGAATCAGGAACCGCTGGCGACCCGTGGAAGGCTGTCGGTGGCCGTCGCCTGTTCCCGCTCCCGTCGTCGCCGGTGGCAGGCCACGGCGAGGCGGATCTCCTCCGAAGACTGGACGATGGGCAACCGGACCACGAATTCCGCGCCTTCACCCGGCTGACTGCGGGCCTCGATGGTGCCGTTGTGCTCTGCGACGACGCTGCGGCACACCGTCAAGCCCAGACCTCTGGGGTGGGGTCGGGGCTTGCGGGTGAAGAACGGCTCGAAGATCCGAGGGAGGTCGTCGGCCGCGATCCCACATCCGTCGTCCTGCACTCGGATCTCCACGTGAGCGTGCTTCACCGAGATCCCGATCTCGATGCAGCCTCCGTCGTCCACGGCGTCGACGGCGTTGGCGAGAAGGTGGCGCAGCAGCTCCTGGACCTCGCCATCGATCGCGGGGATGAGCGGGATGCTGCGGTACGACCGCTCGAACCGGATGTCCTTGGTGTTCGTCGATTCCACGGCGGCGATGGCCCGGTCCACCGCCTGACGGACGTCCAGCTCGCGGTACAGGCCCCGCTCCGCCACGTTCGCTCGCCAGAGTTCGGCGGCCGCGCGGTGGGTCCGCTGGGCGCCGGTCTCGATCAGCTGCAGAGCGGTGTCCATCGACCGCTGCACCTCCGCGAATCCAAGCTCCTCCTTCAGGCTCTCGACGAATCGAAGGTGTTGATCCCGTTCGTCCGAGGGACGCCTGATGGTCTCCTCGTACAGTCCGATGATCCACAGGAGGGTCTCGGCGGCGCCGCGCAGCGGATCGAGGGAGTTGAGGAGGAAGTTCACCGGATCGTCGAGCTCCCGAAGGATCTCGCGGGTCACCTCGGCGGATGTCGCCCGGCGAACGTCGTGCACCATGCGCCCCTCGGCCGTGGATTCCAGGATCTTGTGGAGCGCCCGCGCGAGAGCGCCTCGGGGTTCGGCGGGCGACCAGGACGCCCAGTCCCCCCTCTCCGGCCGGCCCTCCCGTGCTCGTGGCGCCGGTACACCTGACGGGCGTGGCGGACTCGCTCCCTGGGACATGGTTACCTCCTCTACACCGCAGTGCTGGCTACCCCTGTCCCGAGGTTCTGTGCACGCGGCGTGCCAGGGCCTGGCAGATCGACGCCCGGAAGCGACCGAGACTGAGAGAACGCGCGGGGGTCCCACTCCCCGCGGATTCTCGCCGGCTCGCTGCACACCCGTGCGGCTGCAAACGGCCACTCGCAGCGGTCGGATCCGACCGGCCATGGCCGAAAGCGGCCGGTAGGAGCGGTCGCCGCGCCTCTTTTCCGTTGGAGAGGGCGGCGGATGCACCTGGAACGGGTCTTGCTAGGTTCTCGGACGCACGGGCGGGATGGGGGGGCGAGCATGAATCGAGATGCGGGGGCCTGGAGCCTTGAGATGGTCTGTTGCCAGCGGATAGCATCGTCGGTGCGATCGAGACGGGGGGCCCGGATGTCGCGGATTCTGATCGTCGAGGACGAACGCAGCGCGCGCTACGTCCTGCGAACTCTGCTGACGCCAGCCGGGTACGAGCTGGTCGAGGCCACCTCCGCGGACGAGGCCCGGGACGCGATGGGTCGCGAGCCGTTCGACCTGGTCCTCCTGGACATGCGCCTGTCGCCTTCGTCCCTGAAGATGGAGGGCGTCGAACTGCTCCGGGAGTTCCGCGCGGCGGGTGACGTTCCCGTGGTCATCGTCTCGGGCGTGGATGACCTGGAGGACATCCGGGCGACCATGGAGCTCGGTGCGGCCGACTATCTGACCAAGCCCGTTCAGGCGGACCTGCTGTTGCCCCTGGTGCGCCGGATTCTCGAGCCCGCGGCGGTCCGGACCGTCCCCGCCATCCCCCCGGCCCCCCAACGCGCCGAGGAGCTGGAACGGCTGGTGACCCGCGATCCGCGGATGTTGGAGCTCCGGAGCTTCCTCCTCGATGTCGCACCGCTGGATTCCACCGTGCTGCTGCGCGGTGAGACGGGCACGGGCAAGGAGCTGGTCGCCCGGTTGATCCACGACCTGGGCCCCCGCAGCGACGGTCCCTTCGTGGCCGTCAACTGCGGGGCGATCCCCCGCAGCCTGCTGGAGGGAGAGCTGTTCGGCAGCGAGGCCGGCGCCTACACCGGGGCCCGGCAGCGGCGCGCCGGCAAGTTCGAGCAGGCCGACCGGGGCACGTTGTTCCTGGACGAAGTGGGCGAACTCCCCCTGGACCAGCAGGCCGCCTTGCTGCGGGTGCTCCAGGAGCGGTCGGTGGTCCGTCTCGGGGGCCATCAGGTGATCCCGGTGGATTTCCGCCTGGTGGCGGCCACCCACCGCGACCTGAGTACAGCCGTCCGGGAGGGGTCGTTTCGACAGGATCTGATGTACCGCCTGGACGTGGTGCCGATCCACATCCCCCCGCTGCGTGAGCGGCCCCGGGACATCCCGCTTCTCGTCCGCCACCAGTACCGCTCGCTCACCGGCACCTCGCTGGCCGCCGGGGACGGCGTTCTGGCGCCCCTGGCCGCCCTGCCGTGGAAGGGCAACGTGAGGGAGGTCATGAACCTGGTGGAGCGCAGCTACATCCTGTCCCAGGTCGGAGAGGCCTCCTTCGTGCAGGTCCTCCTCGCGGAGGCGGCGCGGGGGCTCACGGGCGGGCATGAGAGTTGGAGCGGCCAGCGCGCCGAGGGGGCAGTGGACGCCCCGTCGGGCGCCCCGGACGACATCCCCACTGCCGCGGATCCCCTCGATGGCCTCCTGGAACGCCTGATCCGCGCCGATCTCGAGGTTGCGGGCGGTCTGCTGGAGGGGGTGACCCGGGAGCTGCTGGAGCAGGCCCTGCGGCGGTCCGGCGGCAACAAGTCCCAGGCCGCGAGGTTGCTGGGCATCGATCGCCGGGCCGTGGAGCGACGCTGTCGCAAGTACGGGCTATGAGCGGCGCAGCCTCCGAGCCAACCTGGTTCGACCCGATCCGGCCGTGGGTGGTGGGTGCGCTGGACCTGGCGACGGAGAGCCTCGCGGACCTGCCCCCCTCGCTCGCGCGGATCCACCGTCGTTTCCTGGATCGCCTGAGCCGGGTGACCCCGGGCGGGGACTGGCGTGAGCTGTCGGGCAACCTCGATCTGTTCCCCCTGCTGCCACTCCAGGCCTGGCTGGCCGAGGACCTCGGGATCGCCGACGATCCCCGGGCTCGCGGCGTGGCGGCGGCGTCGTGGCTCGGGTACTGCGCGGTTCGGATCACTGACGACGCCATGGACGAGCCGTCCCCGAGCAGCACCGAACGTCTGCTGCTGGGGGAGATCCACCTGCTGCGGTTCCAGGGAATGCTCCGGGACGCCCTCGGCGACGCCGGCTCGTTCTGGAGCCGACTCGATGAACGGTGGTCGCGTTACGCCGAGGCGACGGCGAGCGCCCGCGAGCGCGCCGAGGGGCGGTGGGACGCTCCCACGGACGGAGAGATCCGGGAGGTGGGTGAACGGTTCGCTCCCGCGGCGGCCCCCCTGGAGGCCATCGCCCGGCTGGGTGGGAGGGAGGATCTGGTCGAGACTCTGGACGCCGCGGTCCTGCACCTGGGGATCAGCGTCCAGCTGATGAACGACTTCGTGGGGCTCGAGGACGACGTTCTCGCGGGTCGCTGGACCACGGCGACGTCGCAGATCCTGGGCGGGGAGGGGAGGGGGAGCGAGTTCGGATCGCCTGATTTCTGGCGGCGTGTGCTATTCCAGCCAGGCGTCCAGCCGCTCCTCGACCGGGCGCTGGCCGAGCACGACGCTGCCTGCTCGGTCCTGCGCCGGGCCCTCGGAGATCCTGCGGGACTCAACGCCTATCTCTCGGCCCGGGGGGCGTGGCTCCGAGGATCCTCTTCCGCGCTGCTGTGTCAGGCCCTGGCGTTCCGCGCGGACGAGGCCGGCCCTGCGGATGCCGCTCCGGCGGAAGACGGGCACGGCCGATGAGCGTTCCCAGCCCGCCCCCGGCGGGACACGCCTCCCGCGGTCTCACCTGGATCCTCGTCGCTGCGAACGGCCTCGTCCTCGCCCTGGTGATCGGGCACCTGGGGATCGCCGTACCGGCTGGGGGCTCGCTGGTGTGGGAGGACAGCGGGTGGCGATTCCAGGAGCTCTCCGGGGGGGGATGGGCGCAGGGAGCGGGGCTGGCGAAGGGGGACCGGATCCTCTCGTTCGACGGCGCGCTTCCCCAGCGGGACGATCTGCGCTCGGGATTCGACTACCTGGAGGATCGGGCGGCCCTCCAGGGCTGGCTCGAGCGAAACGCGGATCGGTACCAGGCGGGCCGGGGCGACGCCCCTGTGGCGCTGACCGTCGAGGGATCCGACGGGGAGGCCCGGCGGCTGGATCTCCACCCCGGCCAGCACTCCGTGCTCGACCTCGTCGGGCTGTTGCTCCCCTGGGTCCTGGTCGCATCGGCCTTCCTCGGGACGGCCCTGGTGGTGTCGCGGAGGTCGCCGGCGGGGGGCGCCCGGAGGTCGTTCGTGCTGGCCGCCTCGATGACCGCGGCGTCCGTGCTGACCTATGCCGGCACCGGGTTCGGTGAATCCCTCGCCTACCACCCGACCCTGTTCCCGGTGGTGCTCCACCTGAACCTCTTCACCGGCGCGGTGGGCATGGCCGCCGCGGCCGTGCTGTTCCTGCGTTTCCCGGAGCCCCTTGCGGGATTCCTCCGAGGGGGTCCCCGGGACGGGAAGCTCTTTGCCGTGACCGTAGGCTTCGGCCTGCTGTGCAACGGCGCGGCCTTGACTCGTTGGATCCTGGCCGCCCCGCTGGTCGTGGGCGTGATGCTCGCCTTCATGGCCGGGATCGCGTTGCAGTACCACCGGGCGCGGAAGCGAGCCAATCCGGCGACCCTCGGTCAGGTCCGCTGGGTGGGCCTCGGGATCTTCGCGCCGACGCTGGCCTGGATCGGCCTGGTGGAGGGGCCCCACACCCTGGGGCACCCCGAGCTGGCGGACCCCGACCTGGTGGGGCTGGGCTTCGCAAGCGTTCCGGTGACCATCGCGTTCGCGATCCTGCGGCACCGCCTGTTCGACGTGGATCTGGTGGTTCGAAGGACGGTGATCGTCTCCGGGCTCTTCCTTCTGCTCGTGGCGGGGTACGTGGCGCTGCTCAGCGTCGGTCAGATCCCGTCGCTGGAGCGAAGCGTCCAGGACGTAATCTTCCTGCTGGCGGTCGGCTTGCTGCTGCTCCCCATCGTCGTGCGGATCGAGGCGCTGTACGACCGGCTCTTCCACCCCCGTTCGGTGGAGCGCAGGAGGGCGCTGCTGGAGCTGCCCGATCGGCTGGCCCGGATTCGATCGCGGGAGGAGCTGGCCCGCGTTCTGGTGGACGCCGTGTCCGACGTCCTCGCCCCCGGATACGTGTGGATGTACGGCCGGCTGGACGACGACGACGGCTACGTGCTCCTGCACTCGCGGGGCGATGAGACGCCCCCACCGAGCGGGGATCTGCCCGCGGATCTCCTGGAGGCGCTGGACGCCGCCCAGGCTGGCGTCGCGCTCCTGGAGCCCGTGGGCGGACCCGTGGCGGCCGAGGATCCGCCCGGGCGGCGTGCCCGACTGCTGGTCCCCTTGCGCAATCCCCTCGGACTGGCGGGTTTCATCCTCTGCGGTGCCCGATCCGACGGACGGCGGTTCGAGGGGAGCGCCGTTCGCGCGCTGGAATCCGTGGCGAACCACGCGGCCACGACCCTGGAGAACATGCGGCTGGTGGACGAGGTCTCCGGCCTTCGCAGCCTGGAGCGGGAGCTGGCCCGGCGACAGCAGCGGGCGGCCCTGGACACCCTCAGCTCGGAGGTTGCCCATGAGATCCGCTACCCCCTGAACTTCTTCGACAACTTCCTCCGCTTCTCCAGCGCCTGTTGCAGAACCTCGGCGGACGGAGCGGCGTGTCCGGGACGGAGCGGCGGTCCACCCCACTGGCCGAGCTGGTGGAGACCTGCATTCGGGTGTTGGAGGCCAGCATCGAACCGTCGATATCGATTCACCCGTCGATCCCGTCGGGTCTGCGGGTCATGGTGGACCCCCACGGGCTGCAGCAGGTGGTGTTGAACCTGCTCAACAACGCGGCGGAGGCCATGGGCGGAGTCGGCAGGATCGACCTGTCGGCCGAGGTCGCCGGTGGGAACGTCGTGCTGAGGATCGAGGACGAGGGGCCCGGGATTCCCCCCGAGGTCCAGGACCAGGTGTTCGAGCCGTTCTTCTCGACCCGCGCCCGGGGAACGGGGCTCGGTCTGTCCATCTCCGCGAGGATCGTCCGGCGCCTGGGGGGCATCCTCACGCTGGAACGAAGCTCGCCGGGGGGGACCGTTTTCGCCGTCGAGCTCCCGGGAGGCGTCGAGGCGGGCGACGGCGCGGAACAGAACGATTGACACGCTTTCTCATGCCGTTCGAGGATCCACGGAAGGGGATGCGCGAATCCACGGTTCGGAGCGGGATCCGCGAGCGAAGATGAACGACACCGGGTGGCTCGTGGCGCGCTGCGCGACGGGAACGGGAGGAGGAACTCATGCCCGACGGAGAGAACAAAGGGGGAGCGGACCCAGAACGCACGATGGGGATCGATCGCCAGCTCTTGGGGAAGGCGTTCACCGACATCGATTTCTTCCGTGGACTGTGGGCCCTGATCGACAAACCCACCTGGAAGTGGGGGAAGCCCCAGCTGGGTGAGGTGGGGGAGTACGAGTTCCCCGATTCCAGCCAAGCTCCCCAGTTCGCACCGGGGGATCTTTGGGGCCCGTGGCTCTACGACCTCGACCTCTACCTGATTCGCGAGCTGAACCTCGACACGGCGTCGATGGTCGGGCCGGACAAGGGGGTGTTCTTCACGATCCGGACCCAGATCGTGAACCTGGCGCGACGGCCAGAGGAGCACCGCCAGGAGGTGCGGTCCTCGTGGGCGGAGTTCACGGCCATGACCAACACCCTCAGCCAGGGCGGCGGCGGGGTCTGCTGATGACCCACACGGGGGGGCATGGTGCCTGAAGGGTTGAGGGAGTGGAACGCCGCTCCCATCTGGTTCGTGCCTCAGAAGCAGGACGACGACTGCGGCGGGGCGACACTCCTGACGCTGGCCGCGTTCCACCTCGCCCGGGTCGGGAAGCGGAGCGTTGCCGGGGGGAGGTCGCCCGGGCGCGCCTACGCGCCGGTGACCGGTCGGGCCGGCGCGGAGGCGCCGCAGTTCCCGGAGGAACCTCCGGCCATCCTCGAGGGGAAGCTGAAGCCGAACAACCTGGTCAAGAGCCCGAGCTGGGCGTGCGACCCCATGGGGCTGTGGGTCGGACTGCGGGAATCGGTGAAGGAATTCGGCTACCCGGATCCCAACTGGGCCCTGTTGGCCGTTCCCGTCGATCCTGGCTACCCGGGTGCGGGGGGGATGCTGGGCTGCGAGGGCAACCGAGGCGCCGAGGAGACGGTGCTTGCGCGTGTCGCGTGGCAGCTGGCGAACCTGGGCGAGCCCGTTGCCCTGGGCCTACGCGTCGGCTCGAATCTCCACTGGGTCACGGTGTTCGGCGTCAGTGGCGAGGTCATCGGCGAGGGACACCTGGTCGCCCACTCCCTGTCCGTGGTCGATCCCCTCTACGGCGACTATCCCCTGCCCCTCGATCGGAACAAGCCCATCTGCGCGCGGCACGACGGCGACGACTACTGGCAGAATCAGCTCGTTGCGGTGTGCAGTCACGCCCGCGCCCCCGGGGCAGACGAACCGGCCGAGCTGGTGGACGTCCCCTTCAGCCGTGTGGACCTCCTGCCCATCGCGCGCGCCAACACCACGGTCGTGCGCGATCCCCGCGCGCTGCCCATTTCGCCGTCGGGGGAGGGGCCCTACGAAGGGCTGAGGTTCCTGTACCAGCGCGGGACCTGGAAAGACTGGATCGCGAATCACGCCCGGCACAACGCGATGGTGGACCGCGATCTCGCCCGTCCCCTGGGAAGGGGCGAGGTTCAGATGGGTCCTCCGCTGCCGGTCTGGGGGGAGCGGAGCGAGACCTACTCCTTCCTCTTGCCGCTCCTGGCGCCCGGCGACGAACCTCGGTGGCAACGGCTCACCCGCGTGGTGGAGATGGACCAGGTGGGGCTGGTCTCGCGGATCCTCCCCCCCACGGTCTTCCACGAGCTCTTCCGTCGCACACCTCTGCTCGACCCCTCGGAGCCCGCCCTGGGCTGGCAGATTCCCGGCCCCGTGGCCAGCGCCACTCCGGGGTCGTCGTTATGGACCCCCCCGGCCATCACCCCCGCCGCCAAGAGCGCGCACCGCCTCGTGTGGCCCCGGGAACGACCCACGAGCGGCAGGGCCGTACCCGTGATCCAGGCGCTGGAGAGGCCCCCCGGCGTGGGCTGCCTCGACCTCCTCGGTCATCCGGTCACCTTCAAGGCCGAGATCTGGGGCTGATCGGTGACGAACCTGGAACGTGACCGTGGCGCGGGTAGGAGCCGCGACCGGGGTAGGCTTCACCTCCTCGACCTGGAGGTCACCCGGCGGTGTGACCTGACGTGCCGCACCTGCTGGGTCGTCGGCGTTCGGCCGCAGCTCGTCGACCTGACCGTCGAGCGGGCCCGGGAGTTCATGGCCTGGGCCCGGCTGCACCCGGGCGCGATCCTCCACATCTCGGGTGGGGAGCCCTTCCTGCTGCCGCACATGGAGGAGATCCTCGAGGCGGGGCAGGAGCGTGGTTTCGGCCGCCTGGTGGTCAACACCAACGGCAACTGCCTCCCCGATGCGCGGATCGAGCGGCTCGCCGACCTGACGATCCCCCTGGACATGGAGGTGAGCGTCGACGGTCCCCGGGACCTTCACGAGGCGATCCGGGGCCAGGGCGCCTACGACGTGGCCTGCGACACGGTGGACCGCCTGCTGGCTGCCGGGGTGAACACCTCGGTCTACGTCACCGTCACCCGGCCGCTGATCGACCGGCTGGAGGGGTGGATCGACGAGATGCACGAGCGGTGGCCGACCCTCGAGGTGTTCGGTCTGATGCCCGTGGGGGATCCCGGGCGGGGCCGCGAGATCACCCGACCCCTGTCTGCCGGGGATCTGGAGCGCCTCAACGACATCCCGGTCCGCGCCCTCTTCCGGGGGATTCGCGCCTGGCTGCTCGGCAACCCCGCCGCGGTCCTGCCCCTGCGGCTGGACGGGTGGGGCCGGCAACAGTGCTACCGGTGTACGGGCGGAGCCACGCGGGTCAACATCCTGGCCGACGGCACCGTCACCCCCTGCCACCCCGTTCCCGTGCCCCTGGGCCACGTGGATCGGGACACCCTGGACGACGTGCTGGCCACCGACACGGCGCGGACGATGGTCGGCCACGACTTCGAGGGCTGTCGCGACTGCCGCTTCCAGATGGACTGTGGCGGCTGCCGGGCCTACGTGATCGCCGATGGTCGGCCCTTCGACGGACGCGATCCGCTCTGCGAAGCCCTCTGTCGGGGTGCGGCGCCCCCCGGGAACTCGCCCGAGTAGAGGGCCTCGGACCGGAAAGGTCGGATCCGTGGGCCACCCGGAGCTGCTGCGGATCAGGGATGAGTCACCGCGTCGTACTTCACGAATTCGTCCCGTGAGGACGGGTCAACATCCCGCCGGGGGACCGATGTCGGGATCCAGATCCTCGCAGTCCAGTCCCAGGGCCGGGTAGGTGGAGGGATCGTAGGGACCGGGCTGCCACCACTCGGGCGCGCCGTCGGCATCCCGGTCCCAGTGGGGGGCGGTGGGGCCGCCGTAGATCCCGGGGTCGGACGGGCCGCCGTCGGGGTCGACCATCCAGGGCGAGCCCGCGTCGATCAGCGGTGAGTTCACCGACAGGTGGAGGTCCCACAGCGTCGGATCGGGGTCGGCGGTGGAGATCAACTCGGGGTCGATGCTGACGTTGCCGTACAGCCCCGGCGTGAAGGGGAGGTTCACGCTGTCGTCCGGGGTGTTGCCCCACAGGTCCACGTGCAGCAGGTCGAGGGTTCCGTCGTCGCGGTAGATGCCGCCGCCGGCCGACGCGCTGTTGCCGGCGACGATCACGTTGACGAAGGTCGGCTTGCTGGACCACGAGTACGTGTAGATCGCACCCCCCTCCTGGGAGGCCTCGTTGCCGGCGAACACGGCGTTGGCGATGGAGGGGGAGCACTGGGTCAGGTACATGCCGGCCCCCTGGCCGGCGCGGTTGCCGATCACGGCGAGCCCCACGGCGTCGAACCCGACGTTCCACGCGGACAGGGCACCTCCCTCGTGGGGGAAACCCGAGGTCGCGTTGCCGGCCAGTACCACGTTTCGCATCCGGGGTCCGGCCATGGTCAGGTGCATGCCGGCGCCGTCTTCGGCCTGGTTGTTCGAGACGGTGACGTTCCACAGCACGGGGCTGCCGCCGTCGATCTCCAGGCCCCCACCGGTCTCGGGGAAGGCGGTGGCGGCGTTGCCCGTGACCACCAGGTGGGCCAGGGTCGGGTCGGCCCCATCGATGAGGAACCCTGCCCCTTGATCGGCGATCCCACCGGTGACGGTGAATCCCTGGATCACCGTGCCTCGCCCCTCGCCGTTGACCATCGAGACCACGGGCCCCGCGCCGCCCCCGTCGAGGATCGTCGCCCCTGGGCCGTCGATGCCCACCAGGTGCACAGCCTTGCCCAGGAGATCCAGCGTCTCGAGGTAGGTGCCCGCCCTCACACAGATCCGCTCGTCGCCCAGCGCGGCGTCCACGGCCGCCTGGAGTGTGGCGTGGTCATCGGGAACGGTCAGGTCGCAGCCGTGGCAGTCGTCGTCGAACACGCCGTCGCAGTCCCCGTCCCGACCGTCGCAGATCTCCCGGGCGTCCGGGAAGGAGAGGGGGGTCGTGTCGTCGCAGTCCGTGGCGTCGGCCACGAATCCCGGCGGCGCCTTGCAGCGCATCACGGCAGTCCCGGCGGCATCCCCGTAACCGTCGCCGTCCGCGTCCGGGTAGTACGGCTCCTGGGTCAGGCCATCGTCGGCCACCCCGTCGCAGTTGTCGTCGATCCCGTTGCAGAGTTCCTCGGCGGCCGGGTGGATCTCCGGGTTCCCGTCGTCGCAGTCCACCGAATCGTCGAAGCCGTCGTTGTCCTGATCCTGGGGGACGGTGTCATCGTCTCCGGTGGCGTCGTCGTCGTCGGTGGCGTCGTCGTCCCCCGCGGAGGTGTCGTCGTCTCCGGCGGTCGAGTCGTCGTCACCGGTCGAGGTGTCGTCATCCCCGGCGGTCGAGTCGTCATCACCCGCCGTGTCGTCGTCGGTCTCCACGGTCGGGCAGCCAGCCCCCGCGCCGATGGCCAACGCCAGCGACAGCGCGACGCAGAATCGAGCCGTCATCGTGCGCTCCTTTCGTCCCCGGCGGCGATCAGCGCCGGTGCTCTCGCGTCCAGCGGTCCAGATCGGCGAGCAGCAGCTCCGACGCCTCCCCGTGGGCGACGAGCACCGCGCGGGCCTCGTCGAGCAGGGGCTGGATGCGGTCCTCGCTGCCTCCCTGGCCGACCAGGGCCCGCGCCAGCGCGAAGCGGGTGCAGGCCGTCTCCACCGGATCGTCGTCCAGCCTCAGTCGCAGCGCGAGCACCTCTTCGAGGATGTCGACCGCCTCGTCGTGGCGGCCCACCCCCTCGAGGGCCTCGCCGTAGCCGTTGAGCGCGTAGCCCAGCACCTGGTGCTCGCGGCCCAGCTTGCCCTCGAGGATCGGGATGCAGCGCTCGTACTGGACCAGCGCCTCCGGGTACTGCTCGGTGTTCACATACGACGCGCCGAGGTACATGACGGCCCAGGCGGTGTCGTAGTGGTCCGCGCCGTAGGCCCGTTCCCGGATCGCCAGCATTCGCGTGTAGTACTCCATGGCCTCGTCGTGGCGATTCTGACGAGCGTAGGTGGTCCCCAGGTTGCCCAGCACCCGGGAGACGCGGGTGTGGTTCGGGCCGTAGGCCGACTCCACGATCTCCAGGGCCCGGAAGAAGTAGCTCCGGGCCTCGTCGTCTTCGCGGGTGAACGCGTGCAGAGTGCCCAGGTTGTTGAGGACCGTGTAGATCACCCGGGGGCTGGAGCCCGGGGCGTTCTCGAGGACCGCGAGGGCTTCGAAGTAGGTCGCCTCGGCCGCCTCGTAGTCCCCCTGGGAGCGCAGGATCGGTCCCCTCTCGCCGAGGGCCGCCCCCACGTCCGGGTGTTCCGCCCCGAGAGCCGTGCGGAGCAGTTCCAGGCCCTCGTCGACTGAAGCCAAGGCCTCTTCGTTGCGGCCCTGACGGAACCGGGCCTTGGCCAGGCCCCGCAGGGAGACCCACACCTCTGGGTGGGCGTCGCCGAGGGCGGCGCGGCGCACGTCCCGGGCCCGCTCGAACAGCGACTCCGCCTCCTCGAACTCCGCGTCCGAGATCGCCAGCCAGCCGAGACCCTCCAGGGCCACGGCCACGTCCGGGTGGTCGGTGCCGAGCTGCTCCTGGAGGATGCGGTAGGCCTCCTCGAAGCTGGCCCGTGCGTCGTCGCGCCGGTCCATCTCGGCCTGGATCTGGCCCAGTACGCCCAGGTAGCGGACGCGGAGATAGGGATCGTCGCCTGCCCGCCGCACCTGGGCGCCGGCGAGCTGCCCCAGCAGCGTCGCGTCGTGGTAGCGGGTCTGGTCGTTGCCGACCACGTCCATCAGCGCGATCCAGCTCTCGGCAGCCAGGCGGTCGTCCCGGGCAGCGGCCGCGGTCTCGATGGCGAGGACGAGCTGCTCCTCGGCGGCATCGGGGTCGCCGGCCCGGGAGGTGGACCGCCCGAGCCAGTGGATCACCTCGGCGTGGAAGGGGGCGTGTCCCGCGGTCGATGCCGCCTCCAGCACCGCCGCGGCCTCGTCCCGAGCCGCCGCGTACTCCCCGAGACGGAATCGGGTCACCGCGACGTCCAGGCGAGGGCGCAGCTCGTCGACCGTCCGACGGATTTGGGGGGCCTCCGGGGGGGGCACGGCCTGGGTCAGCGCGTCTGCGTCGGCGCAGACCTCGACCGGGGTCAGGCCGTACGCGGCGGCGAGCACCTCGTCCACGACCGGCTCGTCCAGGGGCACGATCAACGCGTCTGCGAGGGCCTCGAGCTCGCCGAGCCGGCGGTCGAGGCAGGCCACGCGCAGGTCGTGCAGCTCGCTGGACTGGTCGCCGCGGGCGTGGGTCGCCAGGCAGGACTCTTCGCGCATCACGCGCCACTGCTGGGCGTAGGCGTCGAGGAGGGAACCCAGGCGGTCGAAGGTGGCGTCGGCGTGGGGGCGGTCCGAGGCCCCGAACCGCTCCCGCGCCTCGTTCTTCACCTCGTCGTCCCACACGCCCGCCAGGTGCTCGTCGGCGTTGGCGCACAGGGTCGTGGAGGCCAGGGACGCCCGGATCTTGCCACCCAGGACGATGGCCGTGACCGCCGAGGCGAGGGCCACGACCACCAGGATCCCGAGCTGCCGGGCGAGCTTCCTGCGGTCGCGGGCTCTTTCGGCGCGCTCGCGCTCGCGGGCGCGCGCGAGAAATTTCAGGACGTGGGACGGTGGCGGAGTGGCCAGGCCCTCGATCATCGACCAGGCCTCGGCCAGGGGCTCCCCGCTCCATAGCTCCTCGTCCCGTCGGCCCCGCCGCTCCCAGACCTGGGCTGCCTGGCCCACGTCCTCGAGAAACGCCAGCTCCTCCTTCGCGCCGTCGATCCACCGGCCCAGCTGATCCCACCCGCTGATCAGGGACTCGTGGACCAGCTCGAGGGTGCCCTCGGTCTCGTCGGGCCCGGCGGCCCTACCCGCGTGCACGATCCGGCCGCGGACCAGGGCGTCCAGGACCTCTTCTCCGCCGCCGATCCCGTCGAGGAGGGCCTGGCGGGTCGCGATCTTCCGGGTCCGCTCCGGGGTGACCAGGCGCAGCAGGATCGCCCGGGCCACCGCGAGCTGTTCGGGCAGCAGGGTGGTCAGGGCGCCGTCGGCGTGCCGGGCCAGAGCGCCGCTGACCCCGCCGATCTCGTCGAGCGCCTCGCGTGGGATCCAGCGCTTGCCGGCGTCCCGGGCCTCCCACAGCTGCTCGCAGGCGGCTTGCATCGCCGGCAGACAGCCGGGCGCCCCCGCCAGGTCCTCGACCATCGCGTCGGCCTGGGCCTCGTCCTCGAACCGATAGTCCAGGGCGGCCAGGGGCCGCAGGACGGCTTCCCGGAGCGCCTGGGGCCCCGGGGACCGGAGCACGAACACGTGTCTCAGGGTGTCCTGGGCGTCCGCGCCGGACGCGAACGGCACCATGAAGTCGTCCCGCAGGCAGAGCACGACCCGCACCGGGCTCGCAGGATCGTCGGTGGCCGCGCACAGCGCCTGGAGGAACCGGTCTCGTTCGGAGCGGTTGGCGGTGTGGGTGAAGAGCTCTTCGAGCTGGTCCACGAGCAGGAGCACGCGCGCGGAGCTCGCGTCCGCGAGCTGATGTAGGAGCAGCCACAGGCGTCCTGGCGCCTCGTGGAGCTCCCGTGCCAGGTCGGCTCGCTCCGCGGGGTCGTCGTCGCCGGGCTGGGAGGGTCCGCTCCGTGCCAGGACGGCCGACGGAGCGGTGGAGCGGCTCATCGTACCGACCCCTCGGCGCGCGCGCTGGAGGGCCAGCGCCAGGGAGGCAAAGGGCTGGCGCCCCGGGCGGACCCGGAGCACGCGCCAGGGGCCTTGCTCCCGCAATCGGGGGATGACACCGGCCCGCAGGAACGAGCTCTTGCCCACCCCCGAGGGGCCCACCAGGGGGATCACCGGGGCGTGGCGCAGCAACTCCTGGAAGGCGTCCAGCTCCGTGTCCCGACCGAAGAAGCGACCCGCGTGCCGTTCGGCGAAGGGCAGCAGACCCCGGTAGGGGCGCTCCGGGGAGGAAGGGGTGGCGGCGGCTCCGGAGGGATCCTCGATCAGGAAGGTCCTCAGGATGTCGGCCACCTCGGCCGCCGTGGGACGCTGTCTCGGGTTCTTGTCCAGGCAGCGGGAGATGAGGGTGGCGAGGACGGCGGGCACGCCCGCCTCATCGGGGAGGGGCGGGACGGGGTCGTCGGCGGCCACATGGAGGGAGAGCACCGACGGGGGGAGATCCTCGTACGGACGCCTCCCGCCGAGCATCTCGAACAGCACGACTCCGAGGGACCACAGATCGGCGGGGGGGCCCTCGGGTGCTCCGCGCCAGCGCTCCGGTGCCATGTAGGCCGGCGTGCCACGTCCCTCGGAGCGGGTCTCGTCGATGGCCCGGGCCTCCCCGAAGTCCACCACCCGAACCCGGCCATCCCGGGGGATCATCACGTTGCCGGGCTTCAGGTCCCGGTGGAGGACCCCGCGGCGATGAGCCTCCGCCAGGGCGTCGGCGATGGGTAACGCGATCCGGACGGCCTCCCGGGTCCCCGGTCGACCCTCCCGCAGGCGCTGGCCGAGGGACTGCCCCTCCAGGTATTCCAGGGCGACGTAGGGCCGGCCTTCCCACTCGCCGACCCCGTGAATCGCCACGATGTGGGGGTGGTTGAACTTGGCGGTCGTGCGGGCTTCCTCCAGGAAGGCCTGGACGGAGGCATCGGAGCCGAACCTCTCGGGACGCAGGACCTTGAGTGCCACCCTGCGCCCCAGCTGGATGTCCCGGGCCAGGAAGACCTCGCCGAACCCCCCCCGGCCCAGCCGGTGCTCCACCCTGAACTGATCGACGCGGGTTCCGGGTTGCGGTCTGGGGGCGCCCTCCGGATCCGAGCTCCGCGGTCCGCTCACCGGGTGGCCTCGCGGGCCACGGCATCGCGGTACTGCGCGACCATCGCCGAGGGTGTGCAGCCGTAGTACGCCTTGAAGCGACGGGAGAAGTGCCCCGGATCCTCGAAGCCGACCTGGTAGCCCACCTCACTGACCCGGTGGACACCGGTCTTCAGCAGCCGCTTGGCCTCGGTCATCTTCACCGCGAGGATGAGTTCGCGCGGGGTGCAGTCCACGGCGCGCCTGATCCCGCGCTGGAGGGTGCGTGAGGTCATGTGCAGGGCACCGGCCAGCTCGGCCACCGTCAGGTTGTCGGCCACGTGGAGCTTGAGGTACGCCAGCGCCATCTCCGCGAGCGCCTGCCACTCGCTGGCCCCGATGGCCTCCCCGGCCTGGGCCTCCAGCTCCCGGATCCGGGACGCCAGGTCCTTGGCCGCCTGTTCGAAGGGCAGCACCGTGAAGCCGGTGCGCAGAACCGTGACCAGGGAGGCGCTGGCGGTCAGGCTGAGGGAGGCGGTGGCCGACGGTGCGATGGTGAGGCTCGCCCCCGCCCCCGACGCCTCGTCCGCGACCACGATCTCCAGGCTCGGTGACGACGTCCGCTCGATCTCCGCCAGGCGGGCGGCGAGGGCGTCGAAGCGGGCGCGGGCCGCCCGCTGGCGCAGGAGGAACACCGCGGCGGTACACAGCGCGGCCAGCAGGGCCGCTGCGACGGCCAGGATCCCGGCCCCCGCTCCCCCCGAGAGCCGGTCGGCCCAGCGCGGCGCCCCGACCGGAATCAGTGCGGTCCAATCTTCCCCCCCGGGGGTCGAGGTGCTCCACGACGCCGACTCGTGTCCCGACCGCTCACCCTCGAGTTCGCGGACGTCGGTGACCACGACGGCCAGCTGGACGCCCTCGTCACTGGAGAGGAGCGTCCGCCCGAGCAACGACGCCGGTATGGCCAGCTCGGCGGCGTACCCGTCCGTGCTGCGCTCGACCGCTGCGCCCAGCCCCGCGACGGGCCCGACACCGGCGAAGACCGTCCGCCCGTCGGCCGAGGGTTCCTTCCCCCGATAGACCGCCAGGGACCCGTCGCATCCGAGCAAGACGCGCACGTCGTCCTGCCCCGGGTCCCCCCCGTCTCCATCCACGTCCACTCGGATCTCGACCCGGTCGACGGCAAAGGGATCCGGGCTGCCGCCTCCGGTGGTCTCAGCGACCGGATCGTCGTCCTCGATCTCGAATCCCAGGTAGAGAGCGTCCCGGTCCCAGGTCACCTTCGCCACCGGAGGCCGGCCGGCCGCAGGTGGCTCCGTCGAGGGTCGGAGATCCAGCTGGAGGCCGTCTTCGGCCCAGTCGGTCAGGTCGCCGTCGACGGTGACCCGGGCCCCGCGGTGGGGAACACGAAGCGAGGCGCCTTCGTCGGCGCGCATCGGCCCGGCCGGAAGCAGCAGTCCGGTGATCAGGACCGCGAGTCCCCAGCTGCGCCGAGAGATGTGCGGT
>CAZITQ010000001.1:0-163429 GCA_964542165.1 uncultured Rickettsiales bacterium | reverse complement strand
ACGCCTACGGCGTGCACGACCCCCCGTCGGGAGCCTTCGTCGAGGTCGCGCTCGCCTCGTCCCACGCCTGCGCCCTCGCGGCCGACGGGACGCTGGAATGCTGGGGCAACAACGAGCACGACGCCTGCGAACCGGCGAACTAGGCCGCCCCCCCTGGTCGGGCAATTCTCGCCCGTTGACCGTTTCATCGACCTGCGCCACAGTGATCCCCGGGCACGGCTGGGAGGTTCGGATGAGACCACGGAAGAGGACGCGGCTGGTGCGCTGGACGGTTCGGCTGGGGATGCCGCTGGTGCTGGCCGTGGCCGGGTGCCCGCCGCCGGAGCACCCCGACGTGGGGGACGACGACGCCACGATGGGGGATGACGACGACAGCGCCGCGGACGACGACGACGTGACCGGCGACGACGACGTGCAGGAGGACTACGGCCCCCGCTCCGACGACGGCAGCGCGCCGCTGCACCCCGACTTCGAGGACTGATCCCCCGTCAGGGGCTGCCGAGCGGGATCTCCTCGTAGGGTTCCTCGCACCACTCCTCGTCGAAGGTGAAGAACACGTCCTCGCAGGTGGGATCGATCAGGTTGCCCACCAGGCGCCCCTCCCCGCACTCGTCGTCCATGTGCTGGTACTGGGGGGAGTGACAGACGGTGATCCGGTACTCGCCGGTGACCGCCCAGGGATCCTCCAGGCAGTCCACCCGGGACCCGTCGCAGCCGCACTTTCCCTCCTTGTCGGACGTCAGGTACATCCGGCCGTCCCAGTCGATGTCCGACGCCGCCCCGGGCGGGAGGGCCTCCAGCGGCGGGGCGCACCACTGCCAGACGTGGTCGTCGCAGCCCCCGTCGCAGGGGTTGGTGCAGGTGGAGCAGAGCACCTGGCAGAGGTGGTCCAGGGCGAAGGGAACCCACTCGCCCCCGTCCTTGCGGGCGAACTGCAGCTCGGACAGGTAGAGGGTCTGGCTGCCGCGGTTCACCAGGGTGAACGACACGGTGGCGTGGTCACCGTCGTCGCATTTCGGGCGGCTGGCGCAGCCGGCGATGCAGGCCAGGGCGCAGGCGAGGGCGAGGGCTCGTGGAAGGCTGGGCATGGGGGGATCCTCCCAGAGACGGCGGTTGGTGGCCAGGGATCGGACCGAGTCCGTGACCGTGACCGTGACCGTGACCGTGACCGTGACCGTGGCTGGATCAGCGGATGGTGGGAGCGGTGCCTCCCGGGAGTTGCAAGTCCTCGAGATCGTCCAGCCCCTCCCGGGCCTCGGCGCTGCCGGGGTCCAGGCGGAAGGCGCGCCGGTAGGCGGCCAGGGCCCGGTCCCGCTGGCCCGCGTCCCGGTAGGCCGCGGCCAGCTCCAGGTGGAGCAGGGGGATCGAGCGGCTCCCGGAGATGGCGCGGCGCAGCAGCTTGATCGCCGCGGTCGGGTCCCCCTGGTCCCGGGCCATCCGGGCCCGGACGTACAGGTGGTAGGGCGACCGGGATCGGATTCGCTCGATGCGCTTCTCCGCGTCCGCGGCCTCGTCTTCGTGCGACCGACTGCGCTCCAGCGCTACCAGGTTGGACAGGGCCGGCACGCTCTCCCCGTCGGCCCGCACCGCCTGCTCGAAGGCCTCGGTGGCCGCGTCCAGCTCTCCGGCTCGCCACAGGGCGGTGCCCAGGTTGTTCCAGCCCGGGGAGAAGCCCGGGTGGAGGTCGAGCGCCGTGCGGTACAGGGCTTCGGCCCCGTCCAGGTCGCCCGCGTCCTGGGCCTCGAATCCCAGGTTCGCGTAGAAGAACGCCACGGCCTCCCGGTCGTCGATGGCGCGCACGTCCCAGTAGGTGGCGGGGTCGATGTTGCCGAAGTCCACCAGGTGGAGGTTGCCCTCCCGGTAGAACCCCGCGCACATGTGGCGCATACACACCACCCGCTCCCCGTCGCCGGCGAAGTCGTCGATGTGGTCCACCAATACGTACACGGCCGGCAGCCCCGCGGCCCGGGACAGCGCCACGAAGAGGTTGGTGAACGACAGGCAGTTGCCGTGACCCACCTCGAAGGCCTGGATCGCAGTGAAGTTCTCGAAGGACTCGTAGCTCAGCCCCTCGCCCCCGACCTGGCTGACGATGGCGGCACCGAGGGCGATGGCGATCCGCCGCTCCCCCCGCTTGTTGCGCGTCACCTCCCGGGCGAACGCCTCGAGCTCCTCGTCCACGGCGTAGGGCGCTTCGATGGTGGCCAGGGCGCCCTCGGAGCGCCGGGCCTCGTACGCGTCGACCAGGGCGTCGGGCTGGACCACGTAGCGGCTGGGTGAGGCGCAAGCCCCCAGCATCAGAGGCGCGAGGAGCAGTGGGACGAGGCGCGGGACCATGGCGTCTCCGGGTCCCCCCGGCTCTCGACGGAGGTCCCCCGCCTGCGATTCTACCCTGCCGTGGTCAGGCCACCCAGCCGCCCCACATGATGTCCAGGATCCAGTCCTCCCACAGCACCACCCTGTCGTCGCCGCCGTACGCCGGGGTCACCGGGACGGTGATCGGGGGGAATTCGGGCCACTCCTCGTCGTCCACCAGGAGCACGAAGGTGGCCTCGCCGGCGAAGTCACAGCCCCCGACCGGCACGGCCTCGTAGCCCGCGGGGAGGAGCCAACCCGCCGGCCCACCGGGAAGGAGATCCACTCCACCCTCGTACCGATGGTCGTCTCCAAGCACGTCCACGACGATCTCCAATCGGACGATCTCGGCGTCCTCGAGGAGCGCCAGTTCGAGGGGATCGGCGGTCAGGAACATCCCCGAAGGGCCGCTGCCGCAGGGGCAGCCGAAGCAGCCCGCCCAGGACGTGAGGGGGACCAGGAGCCCGCAGAGCAGGACCCAGCGCCCGACGGCACTCGCACCGCGGTGTCCGGTTGGCAGCCCCCGGTTCGTGGAACCCATGGTCTCGCCTCCAGCCGTGCCCACCCCGGACAACACCGGCCCGGCCCCACCCTTCCCCCGGGGCACAGGACTGCCCGGGTCGGAGGGCGTTCGAGGCGCGATGGGGATCGGCTCTCGGAGTCAGGCCGGTACGCCGCAGTGCCGCAGCAGCGCCATGGGGCCGACCTCCCGTACCCGGGCGAGTTCGGCCTCGTCCTTGACCAGCAGCCCGCCGGCGAAGGCCAGGGCGTTGAGCGACATGCCCTCGAAGAACTCCTCGGCCCGGGGAAGGACGAGCATCCAGCGACGGGTCATCAACAGGTTGTACGGCCCGGGTTGATGGGGGAGGCGAGAGGTGCGGTCCGGCTCCAGATCGACGGCGGCCAGGAGGGCCAGGTAGCGCTCCCGCAGGGACCGCGCGAGGGTCGCAGTGGAGCCCACCCCGAGGTCCTCGATGCGGGTCGCGGCGTGGACGAACGGCAGCGACTCGCAGCGGACGACGTCTCCTCCTCGGCACGCCTCGACGATGGCCGGATCCACCGGCAGCTGGTTCCCACCCCCCGGCACCAGGGGAAAGGGCGCCAGCTGGAGGTGCTTGTGCCGCTGACTGGCCCCCGCCACCACACCGCCGTTGTAGAAGCCCAGCCCGTCCACTTCGGCCATGCAGCTCCACTGGGCGAGGAAGTCGGCCTCGGTGAGCAGGGTGTCCTGGTCCTCGAACGCCGAAGTGACCACCAGCAGGTGGTGATCCAGCACGTTGAACTTGTTGAGCAGGCAGACGTGGTCGTCGCCCACGTGGGTGACGTACAGGTCCTCGTCGTACGGGAGGAAGGGGTTGCCGGGTCGGCCCCCGGCGTCCGTGGCCGCCCGCCAGCGGGCCGAGGCCTTGCGCCGCAGGTTGTCCACGATCCGGACCAGGAAGGGGATGCCGCCGTCCTCGATCACCTCGTGGGTGGTGGGGATCGACCACAGGGCGCCGGTGTCCAGACCCCGCGTGGTG
This sequence comes from uncultured Rickettsiales bacterium, assembly GCA_964542165.1. Classification (GTDB taxonomy): domain Bacteria; phylum Myxococcota_A; class UBA796; order UBA9615; family CAYRNR01; genus CAYTBN01. Next base: position 159,554 of record CAZITQ010000001.1, on the reverse strand, counting down.
GCCGCGCGCACCCGTTCCCACAGGGCTCCCTCGGCGAAGGCGACCATGCGCTCGGTCAGTCCCCCTTGCGCCCGGTACGGAAGCGGTGGAACACGCCCTTGGAGGCGGGCTTCGGGGTCTCCCGGGTCGCGATCCGCGCCGACATGCCCTCCATGTACGTCCCGGACACCGATGCCTCGTCCGCGGCGGGCTCCTCGGGGGGCGCCTCGTCGGGCTCCTCGCCGGGGGGGACGTCCGCCGGCGGGTCGATCTTCTGCAGGAAGGTGGGCGAGCTCACCCGCCGCACCACCTCGTCGTAGGCGACGCGGCCGTCCTCGTACAGCTCCTTGAGCCGGTAGTCCATGGTGACCATGCCGTCCCGGCGACCGGCTTCCATGATGGTGCGGGTCTGGTGGGTCTTGCCATCGCGGATGTGGGCGGCCACGGCGTGGTTCTTGATGAGGATCTCGGTGGCGAGCACCCGTCCGGTCCCCTCCACGTCCGGGATCAGCTGCTGGGCCACCACACCGATGAGTGCGAAGGCCAGCTGCACGCGGATCTGCTCGTGCTGGTGGGGGGGGAAGACGTCGATGATCCGGTCGATGCTCTGGACCGCGTCGTTGGTGTGCAGGGTCGCGATGACCAGGTGACCGGTCTCCGCGGCGGTGATGGTCGCGGAGATGGTCTCCATGTCCCGCATCTCGCCCACCAGGATCACGTCGGGGTCCTGGCGCAGCACGTACTTGAGCGCGTTGGCGAACGACAGGGTGTCGGCGTACACCTCCCGCTGGTCGATGACCCCCTGCTTGTTGGTGTGGATGAACTCGATGGGGTCCTCGACGGTGACGATGTGGCAGCGCCGGGTCTCGTTGACCAGGTCGATCATCGACGCCATGGTCGTCGTCTTGCCCGAGCCGGTGGGTCCGGTGACCAGGATCAGCCCGTGGGACCGCAGGGTCATGTCCCGCACCACCGGCGGCACACCCAGGTCCTCCATCTTGGGGATGACCCGGGGGATCAGCCGGAAGGCGCCGGAGACCGCCCCCTTCTGGTAGTAGATGTTGGCCCGGAAGCGCATGTCCCCGGTCACCGCCAGGGAGAAGTCCAGCTCCCGCTGCCGCTCGAACATCTCCTGCTGGGTCTCGTTGAGCAGGCTCCAGATCAGCTTCTTGGTGTGCTCGGGGGTCAGCCTGGCCTCGATGGCCGGGAACAGGTCCCCATCCACCCGGACGATGGGTGACGAGCCGGCGGTCACCAGCAGGTCGCTGGCTCCCACCCGGGCCGCGTACTCGAACAACGCCTTCATGTTCAGGCGCTGCTCGGGCCCCAGCCGCATGGGCTCCAGGGGACGGAAGATGAACGACTCCGGGCTCATGAGTCCTCCGCGTCGTCCAGCTGCGTGCGCAGATCGATGGAGGCGATGCCGGTGAACATCCCCTCCATGTTGAGCCGGAATTCGTCGGGGTTGGGTGCGTAGCGGACCGCGGTGGCGGGATCGACCTCCCCGCCCTGACACAGCTCCACCAGCGCCTGGTTGAGGGTGCACATGCCCACATCCTGGCTGCGCTTCATCAGGTCGTACAGCTCCACGAACTCCCCTTCGGCGACCAAGCGCTTGGCCGTGGGGGTGCCCAGGAGGATCTCGCAGGCCGGACGGCGCCCCTGGCCATCCGCGGTGGGCACCAGCCGCATGGCCACGATCCCCAGCAAGGTCGCCGCCAGGTCCGCCTGGGCCTGGCCCCGGGCGTTGGGGTCGAAGTAGTTGAGCATCCGGTCCACCGACTGCACCGCGTTGGTGGTGTGGAGGGTGGAGAGGATCAGGTGGCCCGTCAGGGCGGCGGCCAGGGCGGTCTGGACGGTGTCCGAGTCCCGCATCTCGCCGATCAGGATCACGTCCGGACTCTGGCGCACCACGTGCCGCAGCGCCGTAGCGAACGAGCCGGTGTCGTAGCCCACCTGGCGCTGGTGGATCAGCGAGCGGATCTCCCCGTGGACGAACTCCACGGGATCCTCGATGGTGACGATGTGCTCGGCGCGGGTGGCGTTGATGTGGTGGACCAGGGCCGCCAGGGTGGTGCTCTTGCCACAGCCCGTGGGGCCGACCACCAGGATCATGCCGTTTTGCTTGTCGGCCAGCGACTTGATCACCGGAGGCAGGTTGAGGGAGTCGAAGGGGACCTCCCCCGGGGGGATGCGGCGGGCGACCAGGGCGGGGCGCCCCTGCTGCAGGAAGAGGTTGACCCGGAAGCGGCCCACGCCCGGGAACGCGCAGGCGACGTCCAGGTCCGGGGACTCCCGGAACCGGTCCCGGGCCACCGGCGTCATGACCTCGTCCATGAAGGCTTCCATGGAGGCGGCGTCCGGGGCCGGCAGCTCGGAGCGGACCACGTCACCGTGGATCCGGAACGAGGGGCGGCTGCCCGCGCGCAAGAAGAGGTCCGATGCACCGCGGGAGACCATTTGCTGGAGATAGGCGCCGAGGGGCGAGGGGCGGGGGGGCTCGGCGGCGCCGGTCACGACGCGTCCCTGGCGTCGTCCTCGCCCGCTGCGCCCGGTGCAGCGTCGTCTCCGACGGGGGGCACCGCAGCGTCCATGTGATCCTTGGGTGCCAGGTCCCCCAGATCGGGATCGTCGGTCAGGACGAGGTCGATCCCCGTGACGTCCTCGCTACCCACCTCGACCGGATCGGGCCAGGCGGCCCCCGGATCGTCGGAGCTGGCACCGTCGCCGGCCTGGTCCAGGAAGGCCACGACGCGGATCTCGCCGGCGTTGATGGGGGCGAAGGCCTTCCAGGGTCCCGGCTTCTCCACGGGCTCGTAGTGGACCATGGTCGGGGGCCCACCCTCGGAGACCTGGAGGAACTCGATTCGGTACTGACCGGTCTTGGAGCCCTCGTAGGACAGGATCCCGGAGATCGCCACCTGTCCCGCGCCGGGTGCGCCGGTGGACGGCGTGGAGTCCACCTGGGGGACACCCCCCGCGTCCGGGAGCGGCGCCCCTTCCGGCGCGGCCTCGGCGGCTCCGCCCTCGGCGGTCGGTTCGGCCCCGGCGGGCTCGCCGGCCGGGATCTCACCGGCGGGGAGCTCACCGGACGGGGCCTCGGCGCCGGCCCCCGGCGTGCCACCGCCCTCCGGATCGGCGGTGGGTTCGGGGCAGCCGATGATCAGCAATCCGAGCAACAGGGCGTGGAATCGCATCGCGTTCCCCTCCGGGAGGTGCGTTGACGTGGCCCCATTATCGGGGATCCGTGGGAGGCGTACAACGAACGGGCGGGATGCGGGCGGGGAGGGGGCAGCCGGCGTCAGGGCCGGGGGAGGATCTTGCCCTCGTCGGTGATCACCGGCGCCGTGTCGCCGAAGTCCTCGTCGGAGAGCTGACGGATCAGGGTGATCGCCGCGCCGTCCGGGTCCAGCAGCGGTCCGCTGGAGTAGGTCTGGCGGGTCGGCACGATCTCGCCCTCCACGAAGGCGCCGTGCTCGTCCAGGTAGACCAGCAGCAGCGGACCCACCCCCAGGTTGCCCTTCACGTTGAAGCGGTAGGTGAAGAAGTTGCCCAGGCTGTAGGCGATCAACCGGTTGTTGTACAGCTGCATACCCCGGGGGACGTGGGGACCGTGACCGATGAGCAGGTCGGCGCCGGCGTCGATCATCCTGTGGGTGAACTCCCGCAGGTTGCCCCGGTTCTCCCCGAACGCCCGCTCCATGCCCTCGGGCACGTGGATCGCGCTGGCGCCCTCCGCGCCGCCGTGGAACGAGACCACCACGATGTCGTGGGTCGCGGCCAGCTCGGCGACCACCACGGCCGCCTCGTCGATCTTGTTGATGTTGTACAGCCCGGGACTGGTGGCCATCGCGACCAGCCCGACGGTCACTCCGTTGGCTTCCAGGCTGGCCAGGTCGCCGATGGGACCCGAGTGGGCGATGCCCAGGGCGTCCAGGGCCTCGCGCGTCCGGGTGCGGCCGGAGCTGCCGTAGTCGTTGGCGTGGTTGTTGGCCACGGAGACCACGTCGATGCCCGCCTCCACCAGCCGGGGTCCCAGCGCCGTGGGCATGCGGAACGCGTAGCACTTCTCGGAGTCCGGCCGGCACTTGCTCGAGGTCCCCGAGTCCGCCATCACCCCTTCCAGGTTGGCGAACGCGATGTCGGCCTTCTGCAGGTAGGGCGCCACCTCGTCGAACACACCCCGGGCGTCGTCCGGCGGCACGCGGCCGCGCCCGGCGTCGCCCATCATGGTGTCGCCCACCGCCGCCAGCAGCAGCCTGGCCTCGCCCACCGTCGAGGGCTCGGCTGGCAGGGCCGGGGCGCCGCCCCCCGCGGCCATCGCGGCCGCAGCCTCCTCCACCCGCTTCTCCTCGCGCACGTCGGCCAGGTGGGTGGCCGCCTCGGGGTGGCGGGGATCCAGCTCCAGCGTCTTCTCCCACAGCTCGATGGTCCGGTCGAGATCGCGCAGCACGTAGTAGGACCAGCCCAGCTCCCAGTGGGCGGTCGCGAGGGTCGGGTCCAGCTCGATGGCCCGCTCGTACGCGGCCATGGCGTCGGCGGTGCGCTGGGCGATCTGGTGCTGCCGGCCGATGTCCACCAGCGCCGAGGCCTCGGCGCGGGCGTCGTCCGCCTCCTGGGCGGGGGAGTCGTGGGTCGGCGCCAGGATCGCGACACAGAGAGCGAGGAGGAACAACGGGGTCGTGGCTGGGGTTCTCATGGCTCTTTCCCTAGAGACGGCGGGACCGCGGCCCCTATTCCGTTGGCGGCCCGTGAGCCTACGGGCGGGGCGCGGGAGGGTCAAGCGCGCACGTGCGAACGTTCTTGACCTGGCCCGGACCCCACCCTAGTCTGGGGCCGCCTCGGGGAGGGCTGGGAGAACATGCGAGCGTCGGTCACCCGATATCGTCGCGTCCTGCTGTTCGCCGTGCCCGGTCTGCTGCTGATCCTGCCGGGCATGGTGTCCGAAGGAGATCCGACGGCCTGCCTGGCCGCCGTCCTCACCGGGGTGGACGCCTCCCAGCTCGCCGAACGGCCGGCATCCCCGCTGACCGCGAGCCTCTCCGGCGCCCTGGATACCGAGCAGATCTCCGCCTCCCTGGACGAGGCCTTCGCCCCGGCGGACGACGACACCGACTGGGGTGACGAGGAACCCGTCGACGAGGACGATGGCCCCGCCGCCATCCCCAGGGGCATCCCCGTGGGCTACGTCTCCCACGGCTGGCTCGTGGATGGCATCGCCTTCCCCGCGGACGATCCCCGCTTCCAGGTGCGGACGCCCAGGCGCGCCTTCTGCGCCCAGGTGACCATCGACGGCATCTCCGACGCCGTGGACCAGGTGGAGTCCCTGTTCCCCGGGAGCGCGCCTCTGGCCGTGGGCGACTGCTCGCGCCGCAACGGCGGGTATTTCTCGCCCCACATGTCCCACCAGAACGGTCTGGACCTGGACATCGGCCCCTACTGGCTGGACGGCGAGACCCACAAGTTCATGCCGCCCATGTACCCCCACCAGGTGGACATCCCGCGTACCTGGGCCCTGCTGGAGGCCCTGGTCGCCGACGAACGGGTCCAGTACATCATCCTCGACTACAACCTCCAGGCGGCCTACTACGAGTACGCCAGCGAGTTGCCCTGGATCGACCAGGAGTACCTGGAGGAGATCTTCCAGTACCCCCGGGGGACCGGCTACTGGAAGGGCATCATCCGCCACTGGCCCGGACACTACGGCCACTTCCACGTGCGCTTCTACTGCCCCGACGAGTTCTCCGAGACCTGTACTCCCACGGCCCCCTGAGCTCGGATCGATGCGACGCCCCTCGCCCCCGGACGAGCAGACCCTCGGGGCGATCCTCGAGACCATCCGCGAGGTCGCGCGGCGCCGGCTGGACCGGGACACCCGCCTGGCCCTGGACGCGGCGGACGAGTTCCCCAGGGCCCTGATCGACGAGGTGTTCGGCCCCGAGATCGCCCTGCACCTGGTCATGCTCCCCACCGAGGTCGGAGGGCTGGGCGGCGGCGCGGTGGCCCAGTTCCGGATCTCCGAGGAGCTGGCCCGCATCGACCTGGGGGTGGGGACCTCGCTGCTGGTGACCTGCCTGGGGATCGACCCGCTGGTGGTGGGTGGCACACCCGAGCAGAAGCAGCGATGGCTCGGCCGCGTGGCCGACGAGGGGCTGCTGGTGGCCTACGCGGTCACCGAACCCGCCGCCGGCAGCGACGTGGCGTCGCTGCGGACCACCGCCGATCCGCTGGCGGACGAGTGCGCCACCTGCCGCACCTACCGCCTCAACGGCACCAAGCAGTTCATCACCAACGGCGGCGAGGCCGATCTGTACACCGTGCTCGCCCGCACCCCGGGGGGGCCGTCGTTCTTCGTGGTCGAGCGGAACACACCCGGACTCTCGGCGGGCCCGCCGGAGCTCAAGCACGGCATCCGGGCCTCCAACACGACCCAGGTGGTCTTCGAGGACGTGGAGATCCCGGCGGACCAGCTCATCGGCGGCGAGGAGGGCAAGGGGCTGGTCCAGGCCAGCGAGGTGTTCGGCTTCACCCGGCTGATGGTGGCGGCCTGCGGCCTGGGTGTGGGGGAGGAGGCCCTGTCCCGGGCCATCGCCTACGGCCACGAGCGCCACCAGTTCGGCGAGCCCCTGGTCGCCAAGCAGGGCTTCACCCACAAGTTGCTGGTGCCCCACGCCGTGCGCCTGGAGGCCGCGCGGGCCTACTGCGAGGACGTCGCCCGACGTCTGGACCAGGGCGAGACCGGGCTGTCGGTGGAGGGATCGGTCGCCAAGTATTTCGCCACCGAGGCCGGCGTCGCGGCCACCAGCGCGGCCATGCAGGCCCACGGTGGGTACGGCTACATCCGCGAGTACGAGCTGGAGAAGATGCTGCGCGACGTGCGCATCACCACCATCTACGAGGGCACCTCGGAGATCCAGCAGAACATCATCGGCATCTACCGCTGGCGGGGGGTGGTCCGCAGCAAGGGCGAGCTGTACCGGTCCCAGGCGCGGGCGCTTCGGGACCTCGACCCCGCCGACCGGGCCCCCGTGGCCCGGGAGTCCGCGGCCCTGGCCGCCGATGCCCTGGCCGAGCTGATCCTCACCTGCCACCGCCACAAGCTGCCCAGGCAGCAGCACGTGCTGTTCGAGCTGGCGCGGATGGCCGCCGAGGTCGAGACGGCCGTCGCCCTGGCAGGCAAGGTAGCGGCCCTCGACCCCGCCGATCCCGCCCTCGCCCTGCTCGATCCCGCAGCCCGTCTCCATGCAGCCGACGCCGCCCGCGGTGTGATGTTCACCGGATTCGAGCTCCTGGCCGGCAGCGGCCGAGTGGCCCCCGACGACGTCGTGGCCTTCCACGAGGCGATCCAGCACGACAGGGTCCTGGCCACGGTGGCGACCCGCGCCGAGGACATGGACCTCCTGGCTCGGTCACTCGTGGATCTCTAGCCGGCCGCGGGGTCGCCGCGAGGTCCGCATGGGTCACCGCCTGCCGTGGATCTCCTCCTCCTTGCTGACCCGCCGCCGGAACAGGATCACGATGATCCCCGTCAGCGCGAGCCAGACCACGATCAGGTCCAGGTTGATCCACGAGATCAGCGGCGAGAGGGCGGGTAGCGCCAGCACGAGGAGGACCATGGCGGCGCCCCCCTTGGCGACCCGGTAGCCCAGCATGTCCACCAGGGCCTTGCCCGAGGTCTTCTCGGCGTAGCTCAGGGGGATGTAGAGCATCTCCTTGGCGGCCCGGAACACCGTGTAGTCGAAGACCTTGCTGGCCACCTTGGCCACCGCCACGGTCGCGAAGCCCGGGTGCAGGGCGAAGCCCATCACCGCCATGCCCAGCAGCAGCGGGACGGCGAGCAACGTGCGGGACACGGTGAGGGTCCGCAGGATCGGTCCCACCGAGGCGTGCATCACGATGGTGCCGGTGTTCACCGCGGCGTAGACCCTGCCCACGACCTCTGTGCGCAGGTCCTTGTCGGGGTAGGCGGCCTCGACGATGCCGTTGAACTGGAAGTCGATGAGGGTGATCACCACCTGGATCACACCGATCACCGCCAGCATCCAGGCCAGGTAGGAAGAGCGCCGCAGGACCCGGAGCCCGTCGCCCATGGTCGGGGCCTCCGCCGACTCGCGCTTTGGCCGGTGCCCCGCGTGGCGGGCGAGGACCGAGCAGATCAGGAAGCCGGCCAGCAGGCAGGGCACCACCGACCAGATGGCGTGCTCGGTGCCGATGAGCACCGACAGCTCGCCCCCCCCGAGCCCGCCCGCGATCCCCCCCAGGGAACCGAAGACGCCGAACAGCCCGTAGAACCAGCGGGCGTTGCGGATCGGGAACACCGCGTTGGCGAAGCTGTAGAAGATCTCCACCAGGACGACGATGTAGATGTCCTTCCACACGTACAGCGCGTACGCGACGTAGGGCAGTTTCAGGTGCCACGCGACGATCAACAGCCCCAGCAACAGGCAGGTGATCACGCACACCGCGGCGTACAGCGTCACCAGGTCGACCCGCTGGGAGAAGCGGTTGTAGACCGCCACGGTCACGAAGGCGAAGACGGCCACCAGGATCCAGACCTTGGGCAGGTCGTCGCTGCTGTGGGCGTCCAGGAACAGGGACTCGCAGGTGGGCCGGGCGATGGCGTAGCTCAGCATGCACAGGAAGCCGAGGGCGCACAGGCCCACCACCCGGATCAACGTCTGCCGGTCGCGCCACCAGCCCGCCGGCTGGCCGTCACCCTGAGCGCCCGGTGCGTCGTCCATGGCCCGGGATCACTCGTAGCGGTAGAAGCGGTTGCCGAAGTCGGGGGGCTGGGCGCCCTCGAGGAAACCCACGGCCAGGCGTTCGATCACCTCCCGGCCGGTCTCGAGACTCGCGACCATGGCGTCGTGCTCCAGCCGGTCGTGCTCCCCCGGGCCCGAGTACTTGTGTCCCACCCCCACCGCGGCACAGGGGATGCCCAGCTCGTTGGCCAGCACCAGCTCGGGGCCGACGGTCATCGAGTTGATCTGGGCCCCCACGCGGACCCAGAACACATTGTCGGCCGCCGACTTGTTGCGCGGTCCGGGGGCGTAGGCGAACACCGAGCGCGGCGCGGGTTCGTCGCCGTTCTCCCGGGCCAGCTCCTCGACCTGGCTCGTCAGCGCGTCGGAGATCAGGCCCTCGTCGAGCACCAGGTGGTACTGGTTCTCCCCGGGCTCGGGGAACACCGTGCAGGCGCTGCCGTCGGGGAGCCGGTTGTCGGGCATCAGCAGGTCGCCGATGGGCAGGGGGCGGTCCAGGGGTAGCCCGTGGTCCAGGACGCCCACCGAGCTGGTGACCAGCAGCGCCTTGCAGCCGGCCACCTGCAGGGCCGCGGCGTGGGCCCGGTAGGGGATCTGGTTGGGTAGCCAGCGGTGGGGTACCCCGTGGCGGAACACCACGAAGGCGTCGTCACCGCGCGTCGGGTAGCGGAACAGGTCCGCGTCGCCGAAGCGGGTCGGCACCTGGGTCAGCTCCAGCTCCCGGTCCCCCAGGGCCGGCTCGGCGAACGCGCTTCCCAGGATCACCGCGACCGACATGGGTTCACTCCGTGAGGGCTCCAGGCTTCAGGCTGCACGCAGGAGGGCGTCTCGCCGTCGCTCGACATCATCCTGGCAGACCATCGTTGCTTCTCCCTGACGCCTGACACGTGACGCCTGACGCCTCTCTCTACTGCAGCCGTGTCCAGTTGCCCCTCGGGACGTCCTGGGTCTTGGGGGGCTGGTTCGCCGCGATGATGTACAGGGCGCGGCGGTTGGCCAGCTCGTCCACGCTGTCGCCGGTGGGCACCGCCAGCACCGACTCGCCGAAGCCCTGGTAGAAGATGGGGAACTGGAAGCCCTTGCCCTGGAAGTACTTCGCGATGGACCGGGCGCGGTTGTTCGACAGGGTCTGGTTGGAGCCGGGATCACCCACGGTGTCCGTGTAGCCGGCGATGAACAACCGGCACTGGACGAACTCGCCGTACTTCTCCACCGCCGCGACGATCTCCTCGTACGCGTGGTCCAGCTTGGGGGCCTCCTCGTCGGTGATGTCGTACTGGTTGGTGGCGAAGTTGACCTCCTCGTGGGGGATGGCCAGGGACCAGGGGATGATCTCGTTGTCGGCCCAGAACTGCCACGGCCCGTAGGCCCGCACCGAGATCCGGAAGATCGGGTACTCGCTGTCCACCTCGCTCCACTGCACGGTGGTGGGCTGGCCCTTGACGCTGTCGGTGATGCGCAGCGTCTCCTTGCCCACGGTCTGGAGCTCCTCGTCCAGGATCTCCAGCCGGACCGTGGCCACCGGCCGGTTGCTGACGAGCTGGAAGGTGCGGGCGTCCAGATCGACGGCGTCGGCCGGGATGCTCGCCTCGAAGGGTCCGGCGACCACCACCGAGTAGCTGTCCTCGACGGTCTCCTTGAACCCCTCGGGGTCCACCAGCAAGGCGCTGACGTCGTAGGCGTGCTCGCCCTCCTCCTGGCGCCAGGTGAAGGTCAGCCGCTGTCCCGCCGGCGTCCGCCCGGCCTCGAAGCGCTGGGTCTTGCCGTCGTCCCGCACGACGGAGATCTCCATCCGCCACAGGTCGTCGTCCGGCACGACCACCAGCGTCACTTTCTGACCGGGCTCCAGCACGTCCTGCTCGATGGACATCCAGGCCCCGGCGGCCCTCGCGGGCAGCGCCGGCGCCACGGCGAGTGCACCGAGCACCGCGATCGCGACAAGGTCGTGTAGACGCATGGGGACGCCCTCCCTGGGCGAATTCTCACAGAACGGGGGAGGGGAGGCCAGGCTTCAGGCTTCGGGCTTCAGGCAGGAGGTCGCCTCGCTGCGCTCGACATCCATTTCGAGATCTCCAGGATTTCTTCCAGACGCCTGACGCCTGCGGTCCGACGCGTCGGCGCCTGACGCTGGACCCCTACAGCTTCTCGCCGCAGCTGGCGCAGAACTTCATCCCGCCGGCCACCGGCTCGTTGCACTTGGGGCAGGCCTGGGCCTGCTTGGCACCGCACTCGGGGCAGAACTTGGAGTTGGGGGGGATCTGGGCGTTGCACTTGACGCAGGCCTCGGTGGCCGGGCCCTGCTTCTGGCCGCAGGTGGGGCAGAACTTGGAGTTCTGTGGGATCTGGGCGTTGCACTTGGTGCAGGCGACCGTGGCCGCAGCGGGCACCGCGGCGCCGCCGCCCTGGGCCGCGGTGAACGCACCGGCCATGGTCTGGCCCAGGCCCACGCCCGCGCCCAGGCCCACGCCCATGCCGGCCATGCCGGCGCCGCCCTCGCCGCTGGCCGCTGCCTCCATCGCCTCGGCGGCCTGGAACTGCTGGTAGCGGCCCATGTCGCCGATGGCGCCCATGGCGGCCCGCTTGTCCAGGTACTTGGTGACCTCGTCGGGGAGGTTGATGTTCTCGATCAGGAACACGGTGATGTCGAGGCCGTACTGGGTGAACCCCTCGTCGATCTTGGCGACGATGGTCTCGCCGAGTTCCTGGTAGTTGGCCGCAAGATCGAGGGCCGGGATCTTGGCCTCACCGAGGGCGTCGGAGAACGCGCTGACCACGTGTCGCCTCAGCTGCCCCTCGATCTCGGCGGTGGTGAAACGGCTGTCGGTGCCGACGATCTCCTGGATGAAGGTCTTGGGGTCGATCACCTTGAAGGAGTAGGCGCCGAAGGCGCGCAGCCGCACCACGCCGAAGTCGGCGTCCCGCATCATGATCGGGTTCTGGGTACCCCACTTGCGGTCGGTGAACTGGCGGGTCGAGACGAAGTAGATCTCGGCCTTGAACGGCGAATTGAAGCCGTGGTGCCAGTTCAGGATCTTGGTGAGGATCGGCATGTTCTGGGTCGAGAGCTTGTAACGACCCGGCGTGAACACGTCCGCGCAGCGGCCCTCGTTGATGAACACCGCCATCTGACCCTCGCGGACGATCAGCTGGGCGCCCATCTTGATCTCGTTGCCGTGGACGGGGAACCGGTACACCAGGGTGTTGCCGGTGTCGTCGGTCCACTCGATGACCTCGATGAACTGGGTCTTGAGGAAGTCGGTGATGCCCATGCTGTGCTCTCCTCCCGGGGGCTCCCCCGGCGGGGTTTCGTCCGAAGATAGTCCGCGCGCGGTAGGCCTGCAAGGCGCTCCCGAGCGTGGTGTCGCCGCTGGATCTACGTCCCGAGCCGCGGCTCTATTCCACCGTCATTCACCGAGGGGGGACTCGGGGGTGTAGATGACGTACACCCGGCCATCGCCCCATCCGCTGAGGTAGTCGCCGACCACCAGGTCGTCGTATCCGTCCCCGTCCATGTCCCCGGCCAGGACCATCGTCGGCCCCAGGTAGTCGTTGGCCTCGGCCAGGTAGCCGCTGGAGCGCTCGGACAGCTCGTGGTTCTCGGGCAGGCCGTTGTTGCGCCCGCGGACCAGGTACACGGCGCCGTAGCCGTACTCGTCCACCTCGTGGTCCTCGGTGAGGATCGCGATGTCGTCGTTGCCGTCGCTCTCGATGTCGCCCAGCGCGACGGTGCACTCGCCGAAGTCGTTGGCCAGGGCCGCGCCCACGTTGCTCTCGGCGTCCTCGCCGGACAGGGCGCCGAGCCAGGAGTGCTCGTCGCCGCCGAAGATGTGGACCCTGCCGTTGCCCACCCCCGGGCCGTCCCAGCCCGGGGCGGAGACGAAGAAGTCGCCGCTGGCCCCTCCGACCACGTTGCCCGCCGAACCCACGTTCGCCCCCAGGCGCTCGTCCGAGGAGCCGTAGGGCAGGAACTTCACGTCGGCGTTGCCCAGGGTGCGCCCGGTCCAGACCAGGGAGCTGAACAGCATGTAGGCCATGCCCTCGTCGTTGACCCCGTCGTAGGGGGTGCCCACCAGCAGCTCGGCGGCCCCGTCGCCGTTGAGGTCCGGGGCGTAGCCCATGGCCAGCGGATCGTCGGTGGACTCCATCGGACCCTCGATGGCTGCGTCCGAGTCGCCGGGGACGAAGTCCCCCTCGAAGCCGCCCAGGGAGCCGAAGTAGACGAACATCTTGAAGGTGTCCGGCGGGTTGCGTGCAGCGATGATCAGGTCGGCTATGCCGTCGGAGGTGATGTCCTCGCTGGCCACGATCTGCAGGCCCAGGTTCTGCCCGTCCTCGGTGCCGCGGAAGGTGGCGTCGATGTCGTACAGATCCCCGTCGCTCATGTCGTGCAGGTAGACCACGCCCCCGTCGGTCGCCGCGTCCGACTCCAGGGGGGCGGCGACGAAGATCTCCATGTCGCCGTCGTTGTCCACGTCCCCCGCGGCCATCACGGATCCGAAGCCGGACTCGCCCGCACCGGGGTCGGCCAGGCCGGGCAGGTCGGTGGACGACTCGCCGTACTCGCAGCGGGTCTCGCTGCCCTCGATGAGCAGCACGCCGCGGATGGCGGTCGCCACCAGCACGTCCGCCAGCCCGTCGCCGGTCACGTCGCCGGGGGCCAGCAACGCCGTGGCCAGCCCGTCGTAGGAGTCCCCCTGGAACATGCACTGGCGGTGCAGGGGCATCTGCTCGTCGATGTCCCCGTCGCAGTCGTTGTCGTCGTAGTCCCACAGCTCCCACGCGCCGGGGTAGATGGTGGGATCGGTGTCGTCGCAGTCCGGCGGATCGTCGGTGGTCTTCGACCCGTCCCCGTCCTGGTCGTCGGGATCGAAGGTGTCGTCGTCGCCGGTGTCGTCGTCGCCGGTGTCGTCGTCGCCGGTGTCGTCGTCACCTGCCGTGTCGTCGTCGCCGTCGTCGTCGTCCTCCGGGCAACCCAGCCCCAGGCAGGCGACCAGCGGGATCAGCAGCAGGATCATCCAGGCGTGTCGGGTCATGTCCACCTCCCACAATACCCGGCGGGTCCGGCGCCGGGATTCGCGCCAGGAGAATACATCAATCGCGTGCGCGGGGAACCATGGGCACGTCAAGTGCGCCTGTACTCGACCGTGCCCGTGCTCGTGCCCGGTCTCCTACTCCAACTGTTCCGCCGACACCCCCTCCACCTTCGCCCCGTAGAACTGATCGTCGAAAGCGGCCCGGTTGTCCTGGCGCTGCACGTACCCCAGCGAGCGCAGCTGCTCCAGCAGGTCGACCTCGTTGGCCTGGGAGCGAGAAGGCATGGGGATCGGCGGGGGAGGGGGGGCCTGCTGAGCGCCGCGGTGGAGGGCGTAGTGCTCCAGGTGGCGGGCGATGACCGTGGGTACGCCGTGGACGTTCTCGGCCACGAACACCCCGCGCAGGTCGGTGTCGCCGGACACGATGGCGCCGCCGCCGGTGCCGATGACCTTCACGTGGGCCCCGGGCACCGGCCGCCCGGCGGGATCGGTGACCGTCACCCGCACGCGGCCGTAGTTGCGGTCCTCCTGGACGGAGAGCTGCAGATCCGAGTACAGCAGCAGCGAAGACAGCGACTGGCGCTCGCCCTTGAGCACGGCCAGATAGGCGCCGGGCTGGGACAGGGGCAGCGGCACCTCGATCTCCTGCTCCCGGTAGCGCGCGCCGAAGGGCAGCCGTCGCTGGTAGCTGGGCTCGATGCCCGCCAGGCGCACTCCGGTGACGTTGGACAGGTTCTTCTCCCGCAGGTAGAGGCGCATCAGGTCCACCCGGTACAGCAGCAGGTCGGCCTGGTCCACGTTGCGAACCGTCAGCTCCAGGGCGGGACTGGCGTTGGTGGCCAGGGTGCGGACCTCCTCGCAGGCCAGTACCACCGCCTCCATCTGCGCCACGGCCTCGGCGGCGTCACGGAAGCGGTCGGACACCTCTCGATAGGTCTCCAGCGCCTCCTCCGTCCGCCCCTGGGCGTCGTGGATCTGGGCGATGGAGTACAGGGCCAGGGGGCGCTGTTCCGACGCGGCGGGCGCACCACCGCCGGCAGGGACGAACGACCCGCTGGCGACCCGGTCCAGCAACAGGAGCGCTGCCCCCATCCGCCCCTGGGCGCGGTGGGCGTGACCCTCCATGTACAGGAAGCTGTCCAGGTAGCCCCCCTCCGGGTACCGCCGGGCGGCGGCCCGGGCGGTGCGCGCCGCCCGGGTGTGGTCGCCCAGCTCCAGGTAGGTTCCCGCCAGATGGAAGGCCGCCTCCTCGGCCAGCGGGGAGTCCGGATAGCGGGCCGCGAACTCCAGCATCCAATCGGCGGAGGTGGCCAGCATGGTGTCCCGGCCGATGCCGCGGGCGCGGAGCGACGGATCGTGCTCCGCCGTGGCGGCCCGGTCGGCCCAGATCTGGGGCAGGTGGAACAGGGAACCCTGCACGGCGGGCAGATCCGGGTAGGCCCGGGTCAGGTCGGCGCCGAAGCGCAGGGACGGCAGCAGGAGGTTCTCGCCCTCCAGGACCCGCCCCATCCGCGCCTCGGTGAGGAAGCGCGCCGCCAGGGTGGTCCGGTAGACCCGCAGCGCCCGGTGGGGCTCGCCGGCGGCCTCGTAGGCCCGGGCCACCGCCACGATCTCGTCGAAGGGGATCGGGTAGCTCGGGTCCTTCTCCTTGAGCAGCTCGAAGGCCCGCAGGGCGGCCTGATCGTCGCCGCCGGCCACCGCCCCGTGCAGCAACTGGGCCGCCACCTCGCCCGCCAGTCGGGAGCGCACGGTCCCCAGCGTGAGCAACTGCTCCAGCGCGTCGACCGCGCCGTCCCAGCGCTCCTGCTTCGCCAGGGCCAGCCCCAGGGCGTGCAGCTCGTCCGGCGTCGCGCGGAAGGGCTCGGCCGGGTATTCCACGTCTGCGCTCACTCGCTCTTCGCTCGCGGGCTCGGGGACCGGCGAGATGGCGAGGCGGGTGCCGGGGCCGACCTCGAACACCGTCCCGTCGTCCATCCGCCTCAGTCGCGCGCCGGGGGCGCCGAACTCGCCAGGGGTCTGCCCCCGTAGCGTGTAGGTCAGCGTCGAGCAGCGGCGGGTGCCGTCCAGGTAGGCCACCAGCCGGTCCCCGCGGGGCTCCGCGTGGAGGCCCCCGGACACCGAGCCTGGCACCACGGCCGCGCCGCCCGGCAGCATCTCCTCGAGCACCCACACGCTTCCTTCGGGATCGGTGGCCTGGTCCCGCGCGTAGCAGATCTCGAGGGTCACCCGGCTCTCGCGGCCCACCGGCAGCGTGACCAGCTCGTCGGACCACTGTTCGTACCGGCCGGTGAGGGCCGAGAACCCCTGGGGCAGATCCACCCCCTGGAGGCGGATGGACGGTCGGCGGTGGTGGCGGGTGATCCCGAGGCGGGGATCGTCGGGGATCGCCGTCGTCGTACCGTCGGCGGCGCCCACGATTCCGGCCCTGTAGCGCAGGCTGCCCCGACCCACGGGTTCGAGGGCCAGGACCGCCTCGGTGCCCTCCGGGACCAGGGCGGTGAGCCGGGGCGCGCCCCCGGCCGACAGGTCCACCCGCTGGCGTGAACCGTCGGGGAGTACCACGTCCACGGCCGACGGTGTGGAACCGCCGGCCGCCCCACCCAGTCGGGCGAGCACCGCGCTGAGCTCGGCCACGCGGTAGGCCGGAAGCCAGGAGCGGTCGAGCTGTCCCTCGATCGCGGGGATCGCCCGGTCGAGGAGGGGGTGGCCGGGTTCCAGGGCGGCGAGGCCTTCGACCGCCGGGGCCAGGGAGAGCGCGTCCTGACCCTCGAGGGCGCGCTCGACGTCCGCCACCAGGTCGGCCCGCAGCTCGGCGGCCTCCTCCCGGGCGCCGAAGCGCACCGCCGCGGTCGCCAGGCGCCCCCGGGTCCGCGGATCGGCCGCCGAGCGCAGCAGGCGGGTGAGGGCCGGGGACCAGCTGGCCTCGTCCCCGGACTCGGCGCTGAGGGCGTAGAGGATCAGAGCCTGGCGTGCCGCCGGCGCGGATCCGTCGCTCCTGAGCAGCTGGACCAGCTGGGCTCGTGCCCTCGTAGCCTGGTCCCGCGCCGTGGTCTCCGCCTCGACGGGTAGCAGACCCAGCTCCAGCCCCTGGACCAGGGCCACGTAGCCCAGGGCGGTGAGGGTGCCGTCGTGTCCCACCCCGGGCCGGTCCCAGGACTGGCCGCCGGACGAGCCACCGCCCAGCAACGCCGCCAGGTGGTGCTGCGCGAGGCCGCGGATCATCCCCTCCTCGTCCGCGGACAGGCGTCCCGGGGGGCCGTCCAGCAGGGTCGTGGCGGCGAAGGCCAGGTTGGCGCTGGTGTCCGGCGCCCTCAGGCAGACCGTGGAGGGGGCCAGCGCCAGGGCCAGGGCGCCGGGGAGGGTCGCCGGGGCGAGCTCGAGCACCAGCTGCCGGTCCCCCGTGAGGCCGTCGGGTGCCGGGAGATCGAGCTCGACGGGCCGGTCCAGCCGGCCCGCGCTCCAGCGCTCCAGCGAAAGGTCCGCCAGGGCCAGTCGAGCGGCCAGAGCGGCGCGGTTGGCGCCCCCTCCTCCGCCCAGTTCCAGGACGAAGGGCACCGCCAGGGTGCCGTCGGCGAGCCGCGTCGCGTCTCCGATCCCCAGGGAGGGACCGGCCAGGTGCAGGGGCCGCGGCCGCGCCGGCTCCAGGGTCAGATCGGGGGAGCCGAGGGCGTGGGATCCGATGGCCCCCTGGACGGGGAAGCTGCCGCCGGCGTCCGCGAGGACCTCGCCGGTGAGCTGGGGCGCGTCCCCGAGCCGCACGAAACGGGGTGGTGTGACCTCCACGGCGGTGGGTCCCCGGGCCACGAGCTCCCCCCGGGCGTCACCCGTGCGGCGCTCCGGGTCCACGGCCACGACGATCACCGACCAGGCCTCGTTGTGGTCGGGGAGGGGCACGAGGACCCGCGCTTCGCCGTCCGCCCCGGTCTCGAGATCCGCGATCCACAGAGCGGACTCGGCCCGGAAGCGGTCGACCTGACGGCCCCTTCCTCCGTGCCCCACACCGCTGGTCCCCGACGAGCGGACACCCAGGGACCCGCTGCCGCTGCCGTAGCCGCCCCCGCCCGCGCCGTACCCCGTTGTGCCGAGGCCGCCCGAGCCCCACTGTTCGCCCTCCAGCCAGTAGACCTCCTCGGCCTCGGCGAGCATGTCGATGTCGTCGGGGCGCAGCGCAGACGCGGGGCCCGCGTCCCGGGCCCGGAGGCGCTCCATCTCGGCCAGGATCGCGGCGTCGATGGCCGCGCCGTAGCCCTCGGCCCGGAAGCGCACCGCCGGGTTGGTGAACCCGTACAGCTCGTGGCTCGAAGGCAGGAAGATGCCCTCCGCCCGGCGTCTCCGCTCCGGGTACTGGGCGAGCAGGGACCTGGAGACCACCGCCACCGACACCTGGGCGTCGGCCGGACGGCCGGCCTCGTCGCGGACGCGGAGGGAGACCGGAACCGGGGCGCCGGGGGTGTGTTCGCCGTCGAGGCCCTCGATCTCCACCTTCAACGACGCCTGGATCCGGAGGTCCGTGTGACCGCTCAAGACCCGGTCGTCACGCACGGCGACTGCGGCGATCCGGGCGCGGGGCGTCAACGAGGTGTCCAGCGGTAGCTGGACCACGTCGTCCGGCCCGCTCAACTGGACGACCCTGGACGAGGCCACGCCGTCGGCCTGGACCATCAGCAGCACCGGCCCAGGCCCGGCGCCGAGCAGGGCCAGCCGCGCGGGTTCGCCCGCGGACAGGGTGGAACGCTCGGGCAGCAGGGCCAACCCCGACGAGGGGCCGTCGTCGCCCACGGCCACCACCTCGGCGCGGGCGCGCACGGCCCGGTCGCGGTCGTCGCGGGCGGACACGACGACCTGGTAGCGGCCGGGCGCGGAGAGGACCCAGCTGTGGGCGACCTCACCTCCGTCACCGGTGGCCAGGTCCACTTCCTGGACCGCCTCCTCGGGGGCGGCGGCGGCCGGCGACAGCGAGCGCTCGAAGGACTCCTCCCACAGGGGGGGGGCGAAGGGATTCGGGGGATCCTCCGGGGGGGGCGCCGGGCGGTCGAGGTGAACCAGGCGTGCGCGGATCGGTACCGCACTGCCCTGGTCCCCCACCTCGGCGCGCAGGGTGAGCTGGACCGCCTCACCCGCCCGCACCACGGCCCGGTCCAGATCCAGGTCCAGGTCCAGGGCGCTCTCCCGCACCGGGGCGCTCTCGCGGACCTCCACCGGCTCCCCGTCCAGGTGGGCCACCAGGGTCAGCTGGCGCAGCCCGCCCCGGTTGAGGGTTCCGGCGGTCAGCATGGCCCGGCCCTCGTCGTCGGTGGGGTCGGTGAGCCCGGCGTCCCCCAGACCGTCCCAGCGATAGTGGATCCGCGCGCCCACGATGGGCTCGCCGGTGTAGGTCGTGGCCCGGAGGGTGACCGACGCCTCGTCGCCGATCACGTACACGTCCCGGTCGAACTCCACCGTCAGCTGGCGGCGGGACGGCGGCGCGTCGGTGACCTCGAACGAGGTGGCGCCTTGCTCGCCGTCCTCGAGGGCGACGACCACGCGGTAGGTGCCCAGGCTGCCGCCCCGCGCCGAGGGATCGGCGTCCAGGGAGAACTCGCCGGAGATCGCGCCGAAGCGATCCAGGTGGGCGTCGTGGGAGGCCACCGTCCAGCCCCGCGGCGAGACCAGCGAGACCCGGATCGGCGTGCCCGCCATGTCGTCCAGTCGTCGGTCCGCCAGGCGCCTCAGCACGGCGCGGTAGGACACGGTGCCACCGGGGCGATAGGCCGGTCGGTCGGTGTAGACGTAGTGCACCAGCGGCAGCTCCTCGGCCAGGTCGTCCACCGGGCCGTCGGCGTTCGCGGTGGCCATGCTGCGACCCTTGAGGGCCAGCACGGTGCAGTGGTGTGGAAGCGGGTCGCCCTCCGGCGGACCGGCGCGCCGGAAGATGCCCGTGCGGTCGGTCTGTCCCTCGGCGATGAGGGTCACGCCGTCGGAGATCAGGATCCGCGCACCCGCGACCGGCATCCCGGTCGAGCGGTGCTGCACGTAGACCACCAGGTCCCCCAGGTGGCGGTGCACGGCGGCAGTGATGTCGGTGATCACCACCGGGACCTGGGCCCGGATCGTCTCGCCGGTGGCGCCCACCACGTAGACCCCGGCCCGGCGCTCCTTCAGCGCGACGGGGCCGCGCCACTCGAGTCCGTCGTCATCGTCGTCCAGGTCGACGGTCCAGCGCAGGTCCGGCTCGATGAGCTCCACGTCCAGGCTGTCCATCGCCGCGACCGAGCCCTCCTTGCGCATCAGGATCTCGGGGTCGATGCGGTGCAGGGTCAGCTCGACCCGCTCCAGGTTCCGGGCGCGCATCCAGACCTGCGCCGGTTCGTCGGTCCTCAGGGGCCGCTCCGCGTACAGGTCCAGACCCTCGGCGTCGAGCTGCCCCGACAGCGTGTAGCAGCCCCCGTCGGGGGAGGGCAGGGTCATGCAGCGCTCCAGGTGTTCCCTGGCGAGCTCCACGTCGCGTCGTTCGTCCAGGGCGATGCGGGCCAGGGCGTACTCGGCCCGCCCGCCGATGGGGAGGCGGGCGTACTTGGACGCCACGGCCTCGAACTCGGCCACGGCCTCGTCCAGGCGTCCCTGGCGGTAGCGGGCCAGTCCGGCGAGGTAGCGAGCCTCGGCGTCTTCGGTGGGGTTGGCGTCCGCGTGTCGGGCGAATGCGGCGGTGGCCCCGTCCAGATCGCCGCCGCGGTAGAGGTCCAGGCCCTCGCGCAGCTCGGCGCTGCCCAGGTGGCGTTGGATCTCGGGCCAGGCCTGGTGGTTGGGGTACTCGGCGGCGAAGCGGCGGAAGACCGCCTCGGCGGAGCCGGGATCCCCGGCCCCCTCCAGCAGATGACCCAGCTCGACCATCGCATCCGGACGCGCCTCGGCTGCGGCGCGATCGGGTGCGTCGATGAAGTCCCGGTAGGCGTCCATCGCCTCGGCGCGCCTGCCGGCCCAGGACAGGACCCGGGCGATTCGCAGGTGGGACTCCCCGGCGTGCTCGTGCTCGGGGTAGGTGGTGTGAAGCTGGCGCAGATCGGACACCGCCCGCTCGGGATCGAGGGCGTCCCGGGCCCCCTCGGGAGCGAGCAGCAGGGCGGCCTCCCACAGGGCGTCGCCGGCCCGGGCGTGTTCGGGGTGGAGACGGACCACCAGGTGGTACTGGCGCAGGGCGTCCTCCGCGTCCCGGGGCGCCCGGGCGCGGGCCAGCTGGTAGCGATCCTCGGCCGCCAGGGGGTCGTCGTCCTCGTCCAGCCGTGCGGCCAGGGTGGTCGCCGCCCCGTCCACGTCCCCCAGCTCCAGCTGACAGATGGCCCGGTGATGCTCGGCGTCGTGGCGCAGCTCGTCGGAGGGTTCCAGCGCCAGCACGGTTGAGAACAGGGCCTGGGCGGTGGAGTAGTCGGGGGCGGCCTTGTCCTCGTCGGGTGCGAAAGCCGCGTGGGCGTACTGGCGGAAGATCGCCGCGATCTCGTCGCGGCGCGCGCGATCCAGGAGCTCGTCGGTGCCCTCCCGGTAGGCGATGGCGGCGTCGGCGGTGTCGCCCAGCTCGGCACGGCTGTCGGCGATGCAGAAGCGAGCCTTGCGGACCCACGCCGAGTCCGGGAAGTCGTCGATCAGCTGCTCGAAGGCGCGCACCGCCCCCCGGTGATCCCCGGCCAGCTGCAGGGCCCGGCCCTGCAGATATCGCAGATGAGGACCGCGGACCGGATCGTCCCCGGCCCGGCCCGCCTCGGCCCCCAGCATGGACGCCGCCGACCGGTAGCTCCCCTCGCTCATGGCCTGGCGAGCCGCGTCCTCGTCCGCCCCCGCGGGCGGCGCGAGCAGGCACAGGCTCAGGGACAGCAGGGACGCGAGCACGACAGCTCGTCTCGGCATGGCAGTTCCTCCCGTGGGCGCAGCAATCCTAGATCGCTCCTGTTCCAACGGGTGGAGAGGGGCGCGGATTCCTCGTTCGGAGCAAAGAAACGGCAAAGAGAACGGGTGGGTAGCGGGAGAAGGAGGGGGAGCGGGAGAAGGAGGGGGAGCGGGAGATGGAGATGGAGCAGGAGATGGAGATGGAGCAGGAGATGGAGATGGAGCAGGAGATGGGGAGTTCAACACCCGCCACCCTCCCTTTCCGGAGGGCGGGCGGGCGGGGGAGGGTGGCGGGGAGGGGTGGGCGGTAGCGGGTGCGGGAAGGAGGGACTAGCCGCCGGCGCCGGCTTCGCCTTCCTTGGGCTCCTCGCCCTTGTCCTTCTTGAGCACCACCTTGGGCTTGACCGAGTCCTTGATGTCCTCTGCCGGGTGGAGCAGGGCGCGCTGGTGTCCGGCCAGCAGGTCGAGCATGTCCTGGTCCTGCATCACCTGGAAGTACCAGGCCATGATGCCGTTGTAGTAGTGGGAGGTGGTCTCCATGTAGAGCACCTTGTCGTAGGCGGTCCAGCCCAGCTCCTTCTCGTTGGCGAAGTAGGTCTCGCGGGACTTGTCGAGCCAGTGCTCGATCTGGCGGTTCCGGTCCACGCCCATGTTCTGGATCACCATCAGCGCGCCGACGCAGAGGGGCGGGATGGGATCGTTGGGGTTCTCCTTGGCCTCCTCCTTGAAGATCTTCATCGCCGGGTCGACCAGGACGTCGTTGTGCTCGTAGGCCATGGCGTTGAGGTAGAAGACGCGGGTCGGCACGTCCGAATACTGGAGCAGGGCCTCGAGGCCCTCGGCGGGGATGTCGCCGGACAGGGCGTCCACCGACCGGATGTCGTTGGAGATCATCGGCGTGGTCAGGAAGCGGATCATCTGGTGGGAGTGCTCCGCCGACGCGCCGCGCTTGACCCGCTCGGCCATGCCGTTCCACGCCTTCTCGTGCAGATCCCGCAGCACCAGGTAGACGAAGGGGCGCTCGGGCAGCGCCGGCTTGGCCAGGTACAGGTCGATCATCTTGTCCACGTCCTCGGGCGCCTCCACCAGCGACCAGAGGCACTCGGTCGCGGTGCCCGCGCGCACGAGCCCCGCGTGATCGCCGAACTCGATCCCGTCCTGGGGCGCGTTGAGGAAGAGCTCCTCAGCCGTGTAGGGGTAGGGCGTGGCCACCACGTCGTCGTGGATGATCTGGATCAGCGGATCGATGGCCACGGCGCCCATGTTCTCGCAGATCTTGCGCATGTCGACGCGGGTTTCCTTGTTGCTCATGTCCTCCGCCAGCAGGGGCAGGGCGTCGACGCCCTTCTCTGTGCCGAAGTAGTAGATGGCCTCGTCGTGGTCCATGCCGAAGGGGCTGTGGAGCTTCTCGAGCATGATCTCGTCGCGGCTCTTGCAGCCGCCCACGACGACCGCCACGAGGGCGAGCAAGGTCAGCGCGAGGGTGAGGTGCTTGGTTCGGAACATGGTGTTCTCCCCGAGGGGCGGTGAAACCCGCCCGTCTGACTCTTCGTTCAGCGCCGGGACCTTACCAGACGGCGGACGGCCAGGAGAAGCCCGCCGACGGCCATCAGCCCCGTGTGGCCCAGGCCGCGGATGCGGCGACCCTGGCTGCAGGTCCCGTACTGGGTCTGGTCGACCTCGTTGTCGTGGACGACGCTGCTGTCGGTGCCGGTGTCGCAGCCCCGGGGCTCGGCGGCGGTGGCGGCGCACCCCCCCGAGTCCGGCGTCTCGCCTCCGGGCGTGCAAGGGCTGGGGGGCGGCGAGGCGTCGTAGTCCTCGCACTCCGCCGCTCCGGTGCGGGCGACCAGCGCACCCTCATCCGGCAACCGGACCTCGCTGCCGTCGGCCAGAGTGGCCACGAACGCGTATTTCACACAGGCTGCCTCGGTCACCTCCGGCAGCTCCCAGTGGTAGATCCCCCGGGACTCCTCGCCGTAGCTAAGCTCCATCTCGTAGCAGCTGGTGTCCACGGCGACCCACACGCTCTGCGGCGGATCGCCCGCGGGATCGTAGAAGGCCGTGTTGAACTCCAGCGGCATGCCCACGGGTCCCAGGTGCGGCCAGTGGGCGCCGGAGGTCAGGTAGGGCTCGTCGACCCCGCCCCGGGAGCCGAAATCCTGCACGTACCAGGGCCCGCCGGCGCCGCCCGCGTCGTAGCCCGTACCCAGCTCGTTCCAGGCCGCGTGCAGCATGTTCTCGCGGTGGCCATCGCTGTACAGCCAGCCCTCGAAGACCACCATCTCGGCGGTGGTGTAGCCCATGGCGATGTTCTCGCCGATGGCGACGTACTCGGGGTAGTAGGCGCTGACCCGGGCCTCGAAGGAGGTGCCGTCGCAGCTGGAGTGATCGGCGTTCCAGCAGCCGTTGACCCGCATGTCGTGGGCGTAGTCGTAGGCCGCCATGTTCAGGTCGCGGTTGTAGATCAGGGGCCGGCGGGCCTCGTACACGCCCTGGCCGTCCCAGAACTCCATGGGCTCCACCCGCAGCATGTCCGTGAACAGGTGGATCTGCCGCTCCTCCATGGACGGATAGCCGTCGACCTCCTCGCCGTACGCGCCGGCCGGGATCGGCGAGCCGAGGAGCGATGTCGAGAGCAGCGCGATCGCCAGGATGCGATCCATCGAGAACCCCGTAGTGGCCCGGTGTCGCCCGGGCACTTCGCAGCCCACACCCTCCCCGGGACGTGCGCCATCGTAGCACGGGGCCAAGGGAGCCCAGGTCAAGGGTTGGTCAAAGGGCAGACGCGCCGTGATATACCTTTACGGACCACGCGCGCGTATGCTGACCGAACGCCGGGAGGAAGCGATGCTCCGCAGGTTGCTGTTGTCTGGATCCTGTCTGCTCCTCGTCCTCGGGATGATGGGAACCGCGAACGCCCAGGGGGAAGGGGAGGGCAAGCCGGTCCCCGAAGGTGAGGTGACCGAGTCGGAGGGCGCCGGGGCGGCCGCCGACGAGGTGGACATCGAGTCGCTGTCCTGGGAGCAGTCCTGGGACACGGGGTTCGCCCTGTACCGGGAGGGGGCCTACGCCGAGGCCATCCCCTACCTTCAGCGGGCGCTGAAGCTGGAGCCGCAGGATCCCACGGTCCGGGCCTACCTGGCCGAGAGCTACCGCCAGATCGGGGACGAGGAGGCGGCGGCGCGGTTTGCGGTGGAGGCGGGTGATACCGAGTCCGAGACCGAGAACGAGACCGAGACCGAGACCGAGACCGAGTCCGAGACCGAGACCGAGACCGGGGCGGATGGCCGCCCGACCGAGGAAGAGGTCGTGGTCGAGGTGGAGGTGGACGGGGACCACGGCCACCGCTGCGGTTGCGGCCGCCGCTGTGTGCGCTGCGGGCGGCACCTGGGCTTCGGCCTGGCGCTGGCGGGCAACGCCCTCACCGTGGGCGGGTACCTGGACGGGCGTCCCCTGCGCTGGGTCTCGATCCAGGGCGGCGTGGGCGCCGGCGACGGGCACACCCTGTTCTGGTGGCTTCAGGCGGCGCTGGTGCCCATGAAGGGGCCCATCAGCGTCTCGCTCGGCGGCGGGCTGCTGGGCAATGCGGGTCTGGACTACCACTACCGGGCGCGGCTCCCGGCGGGGACCCTGGAGTACTACCTGCCGAGGTTGAACCCCTACGTCCACCTGGGTGTCGAGTTCGTCACCCGCTTCGGCTTCGCCTTCGGCTTCGACCTCAACGGTCTGTTCACCTTCGACTCCTCCGTGCCCTTCGCGCCGGTGGCCGGCCTGCGGCTCGGCGTCCTGCTCTGACCGGCGGACGACACCCATGACCCGCCCCCTGCTCGTCGCCCTGCTCCTGTGCACGGCCTGGGCCGCGCCTGCGACGGCCGAGACGGCCGGACACCGGATCGGGGTCACCGCCGCGGCCGGTGTGCTGGGGGACCGCTCCACAGCCGGTCTCCAGGCCAGCGCGCTGATGCGCCTCAAGGGGCGGCTCGTGCTGGATCTGCAGGTGGACCTGTACGCCTGGTGGAACGACATGGCAGGTGAGATGGGGCGCTCGTCGCCCTACGTGGTCGGGGGGCTCGGCGCGCGCGGGGGCATCGGCGCCGGCATCGCCGTGATGGACCCCGGGACCCCGACCCAGCTCTTCGCCACCCTCGGCGTCGGGCCGCGGGTCTGGCGGGTGGCCGAGGGGGATCGGACCGAGCTGGTGGCCGAGGCGGATCGCTGGATCAGTCTGGCCGACCCGGCGGGGTGGGTCTCCCTGGTTCCCTATCTGCGCTTCACCTTCGACATCCCGGTGACCGACCTCATGGGGCTGGTCGGCCACTACGAGTTCGCGGTGGACCGCCAGCTGACGTCCATCGAACCGCCGGCGGAACCCACCCTGTCCTGGGTCGCCCCCCCCAAGGTCCGCGAGCCCCACCTGACCCGGCTCGAGCACCGGCTGCGGCTTGGGATCGCCATCCGCCCGTCGGGGACCGTCGGCTTCGTCCTGGCCCTGGAGCCGGCCCTGGCCCACGGCTTCGTCGACCGGGCCGACACCGACGACCTGGACACGTCGCGGATCCAGCCCACGGAGGCGGGAATGGCGTTCCACGTCGGGGCGTGGATCGCGATCTAGAGCGGATCTACTTGTCGGTGATGTCGGTGGTGACGCGTTCGATCTCGAAGCGCATCACGCAGCCGCCGACCTGAATCCAGTCGCCGTGCCGCAGGGCGTACTCGGTCACCGTCGAGCCGTTGAGGAAGGTCCCGTTGGTGGAGCCCAGGTCGCGGATGCGGAACTCGCCGGCCGCGTGGAACAGTGCCATGTGGAAGTTGCTCACCCGACTGTCGGGGAGGACCAGGTCGTTCTGCTCGTCGCGGCCCACCCCGGTGATGCTCTGGGTCAGCCGGACTTCGGTGCCAGCCGCCGGCCCCTGGACCACCCGCAACATGGCCATGATGTGGTCCGGCACCGGGGCCATGTTACGCGGCAGCAGTGCCTGGTCGATCATCGTCGTGTTGTTGCTCATCGCCGCGCTCTCTCAGCCGTGCACCGACCATAGCCTCTTCGGTCTGTGACAACAACCCTTCATCAGCCGCGCTCGTCCCGTCAGTCGCGCACGTCGTCCGGGACGCCTTCCTCGTCACTGACCGTGGGCTGGTAGTCCTCCGCGCGCTCCAGGATCTCGGCGGTGGCGTCGCCGGCTTTCAGCGCCCTCGCGACCGAGTCGATGGCCTCCAGGCGGGCGGCCTCGTTGCTGCCCTGGATCGCCCGGAGCATCTTGGCCAGCGAATTGCCCAGGTTGATCAGGCCCTGGACCGTGCGCCGGTGGATCTCGTCCTCGGTGCCCTCGAACGCCTCGGCCAGCGCGAGGAAGGCCTCGGTCACCTTCTCCACCTGGCGCAGCTCCTTGTCGGCCGTGGCCGGGAGCCAGACCTTGGCCCAGCGGATGGCCGCCAGCCGGTAGTGGTTGACCAGGATCTCCCGCTTGCGCTCGCTCGAGTCGGTCTCCCGGTACTCGGGCCACTTGTCCCTCAGCCGATCCTCGCGCTTGTTGCCGGTCTCCTCGGTGATCCGGTTCAGCTGCTTGGTCGTTTCGGCGTCGACGCTCATGGTTCTCCTCCCCTGGGCACATTCACATGCGCGCGGGTGCCTCGATTCCCAGCAGGGCCAGCCCCTGACGTAGCACGACCGCGGTCGCGATGCACAGGCAGAGCCGAGCCGAGACCAGCGCGTCGTCCCCCGCGTGCAGGACCTTGTGGTCGTGGACGAAGCGGTGGAACGCCTGGGCCACCTGGAGCAGGTACGCGCACAGGGCCGCCGGGTTCAGACTCTCGGCTGCCTGGGTCACCTCCCCCGGGAAGCGGCCCAACAGGGCGGCCAGCGTGCGCTCCTCGGCGTTGCCCAGGACCGCCAGATCGACGCCATCCAGCGGCGGCTGCTCGAACGCGCTGTCCGCGATCCCCGCCTTGCGCAGGATCCCGACGATCCGCGTGTAGGCGAACTGGACGTAGGGCCCCGTGTCCCCCTGCAGGGAGATGGACTCCTCGGGCTTGAAGGTGAAGTCCTTCCGGGCCCCGAACTTGAGCATGTAGAACTTCAGCGCCGCCATGCCCACGGCCTCGCTGATGGCGTCCATCTCCCGCAACGCCTGCTCCGAGTGCTCGGCCACGGCGCTGGCGCATTCGCGCACCTCGCCCGCCTCGCCCCGGAGCTCCTCGTCCCGGGTCAGCATGCGCCGCTTGACCGACTGGACCACGTCCTCCATCAGTTCGTCGGCGTCCACCACCTTGCCCTCGCGGCTCTTCATCTTGCCCTCGGGCAGGTAGACCATCCCGTAGCTGAGGTGCTGGAGCCCGGCGGCCCAGTCGAAGCCCATCTTGCCCAGGATCAGGAACAGGACCTTGAAGTGGTAGTCCTGCTCGCTGCCCACCACGTAGATCGAGCGGTCGAGGCCGTAGTCGTCCTGCTTGAGCTGGGCGGTGCCGATGTCCTGGGTGATGTAGAGGCTGGTGCCGTCGCTGCGCAGCAGGAGTTTGCGATCCAGACCGTCCCCGGACAGGTCGATGGCGACCGAACCGTCGTCGCCCCGCTCGCCGATGCCCCGCTCGAGGGCGTCGAGCACGGTGGCTCGCCCCAGCTTGTAGGTCTCGCTCTCGTGGTAGATGCGGTCGAAGCGGATGCCGAGACGGTCATAGGTCTGGTCGAAGCCGTCGTAGACCCAGCCGTTCATCGTCTGCCACAGCGAGACGACCTCCTCGTCGCCGTCCTCCCAGCGACGGAGTAGGTCGCGGGCACCCTCCATCAGCTCGTCGTCGTCGCCGGTGCTCTCCTGGTCGAAGCGCACGTAGTAACGGCCCACGAAGAGGTCGCCCTTCATCCCCGTGGACGCCGGGGTCTTCCCCTCCCCGAAGCGCTGGTAGGCCAGCATGGACTTGCAGATGTGGATCCCCCGGTCGTTGACCAGGTTGGCGCGGACGACCTCGTGGCCCTGGGCCTCCAGCAGGTTGGAGACCGTGGCCCCCAGGAGGTTGTTGCGGATGTGGCCCAGGTGCAGCGGCTTGTTGGTGTTGGGGGAGGAGAACTCCACCATCACCCGCTGACCGCTCGGCGTCGGGACGTGGCCGTAGCTCTCCGGGTCGGCGAGGGCCGGGCCGAGGATCGCTTCGAACAGGGTGCCGGGGTCGAAGTGGACGTTGAGGTACCCGTTGACCGGCTCGGCCAGGCGCACCGCGGCCAGCTCTTCCAGGCCCGTGGCCAGGTCCGCGGCGATGGCCTGCGGCGCCTTGCGGAACACCCGAGCCAGGGGGTGGCAGGGGATCGAGAGGTCGCCGTAGCCCTCGCGGTCCGGGATCTTGGGCGTCAGCTCGGGTAGCTCGGCGCCCTCGGGTGCGTGGGTGCGCACCAGGCCCTCGAGCGCGCGCAGGACGTCGTCGTGCAGGGTTCGGAGATCCGTGGTGGTCTGGGTCATCGGCGGTCGGCTCCAGGCTGCGCTATGTACACCACGACAGGAGGGTTGTCGAGGAATCCGCAGGTGGTTATCTTTCGGGCCCCGGAGGACCCTCTTGCGAGCCCTGATCCTGGTCTCCCCTCGCTGCCCGCCCTGCCAGCGGCGCGCCCGTCAGCTGGAGGACGAGCTGCGCTGGCGCAACTTCGACGCCCGGATCGAGACCGCCGACGCGCGGGGCGGGTACGACGTCTCGAACGACGACCTGGTCGTGCTGGTCTTCCCGGCGCTGGTCCTCCCTGGCCTGTCCCTGCCCCTCGGGGGTATTCGTGCGGCCCTCGACGGGCTGCGCGGGATCGGCGACACGCCGCTGGCGCTTCTTGCCATCAGCCCGCTGGGACTGCGCGCGCCCCTGCACCGCTTCGCGGCCCAGGTGGAGAGGCGCTTCGGGCGTGTGGTGGCCATCCGCACCACCCCGCCGGCGGGGTCTCGCCGTTCGGTGATCGACCTGGCTGCGGAATGTATGGCCCGGGTCACGGGCCGATAGGTAGTCCCCCGACGCCTGACGTCTGACGCCTACTCCGTCGTGTCGTCGTCCCCGGTCACGTCGTCGTCCCCGGTCACGTCGTCGTCCCCGGTGGAGTCGTCGTCGTCCCCGGTGGAGTCGTCGTCGTCGCCGGCGGAGTCGTCGTCGTCGCCGGCACAGGCCGGATCGTCCCCGTCGATCAGGTCATTGCAGTCGTTGTCCTTGCCGTCGTCGCAGACCTCGGGGGCGCCGGGATTGATCTGGGTCTCGTCGTCGTCGCAGTCCCCCTCGCAGGGCGCGTACCCGTCCCCGTCCCCGTCGATCTCGTCTTCGTCCACCTGACCATCGCAGTCGTTGTCCTGCCCGTCGCACTGCTCGGGGGCGTAGGGGTAGCTCTTGGCGTCCAGGTCGTCGCAGTCGGACTCGCAGACCATGTAGCCGTCCCCGTCCGCGTCCTCTTCCGCCGCGGGCACGGAGCCGTCGCAGTCGTTGTCCAGTCCGTCGCAGATCTCGTCGGCGTCCGGGTAGACCGTGGCCACGTGGTCGTCGCAGTCCACGTCGTTGGTGTAGCCGTCCCCGTCGGCGTCGCCGGCGTAGAAGGGCTCGAAGTCCGGATCGGCGGGCGAGATCGTGACCTTCTCGCAACCCCACAGGGCCAGGGGCAGGGCGATCGAGATCAGGGCGATGAGAGCGAGGGAAAGGGGCAACCGGCGCATGGACCTGTCCTCCACGCCGGGAGTGTACCCCGTGTCCAGTCCGAGATCACGGCTCGATGGGAGGAAGGCTTCAGGCGTCAGGCGTCAGGCATCAGGCGAAGCGGTCGCCTCGCGTCGCTCCACATTCGATCCGGAAGGGTACCCGAAATGAGGGGACAGGCAGCGAACATGCTTCTTTTACGACGCCTGAAGCCTGACGCCTGAAGCCTGACGCCTACTACTTCACCATGAAGGGGTACTTGACCACCTTGGAGGTGCTGCCGCTGAACGCGGCGAACTGCAGGCGGTTGATCTGGGAGGACACGCAGGAGTCCAGGTCCGTGCCCGACAGGTCGGTGTTGGTGATGCGGGCCTTGGACACGTCGCCGCTGGGCGCGACGGTGAACTTGACCCAGATCTTGCCGGAGACCACCTCGTCCCGGGCCTTGGCCTCGGCGAAGCAGCGCTTGACCGCTGCGTTGCTGCCCACGATCGCCTCGATGATGGTCGGAGCCAGCACCTCGGTATACGCGGGGAGGTCCTCTTCCGGCTCGGGCGTCGGATCCTCGGCCGCGACGTCCAGCTCCTCCTCGACCTTCTTGAGGGTCCCCTTGGCGTACACGACGTTGTCCCGGGGGAAGTCCTTGGACACGGTGGTGTCCTCGTACCCGGTCTTCTTCATCGTGACCCGGTAGCCACGCCCGGCGCGGCCGGCCTCGTAGCGATAGGGGGTCCGACCCAGCTTGCGGCCGTCCATGTACACGTCGGCCCTGGACGGGGACGAGGTGAACACGATGGCCGGGGTCTCGTCCTTCTCGGTCTCGGCCGTGGCCGCGGCGTCCTCCTCCGCGGCTGCGGTGGGCTCCTCGGTGTCCGCGGGCGTGGGTTCCTCGCCGGTCTCTCCGGTGCCGGTCTCCGCCGTGCCGTCACCGGTCTCCGTGGCGGGCTGGCCGGTCTCGATGGTCTCGTTGATCGGCGTGGGGGTCGGCGTTCCGGCGGTGGGGACTCCCACGGTCGGAGTGCCGGTACCCGCCAGGGAGTTGATCTGCGTGCTGAATTCCTTCTGCACGAACCCCAGCGCAGCGTTGAAGCCGAACGCGAGTCCCATCCCGAGGAACAATCCCAGGAAGGCCATGATCACGGCCCGACCCTTGCGGCGGCCGAAGCCGCTGAAGATGCAGGTCAGGAAGGTGGCCAGCGCGGCAGTCCAGATGAACCCGAAGCCCACGGTGCCCAGGTGGGGGACCGGGACGGTGGTGGACAGGGTCGCCAGTGCGATGCCGCCCATCGCCAGCAGCGAGAAGAGCAGGATCCAGACCAGCTCGCCCTTGGGATGGTAGGCGGCCGCCGCCACCTCGCGGGTCGCGGTCCGGACCTCGCCCGCCGAGGCCGGGAGCACCGAGGGGTCGGGCGCGGCCGGCGGGGCCTGGTTGACGGCGCTGGAGAGGTCCGCCTCGTGGATGTTGTCCGTGGCCCGCTCCTGCTGGGGCGGTGGCGCCGAGAGTCGATCCCGTGGGGAACCCTGTTCGTCGAACAGCGGGCCCGCCTCCGGGGGGATCGCGATGGAGATCGCCGCGGGGTCGGGCTCCGGTGGCGCGGGGGGCGCCGGCTCTGCGATCGAGGGTGCGGGCTGAGCCATCTCCGGCTCGGGCTGCGGCGGCGCCGTTCCCGGCTGGGTGGCCTCCTCCGGCATCGGGGGCGGTGCGGGCATGGCCGGCCCGGTGACCACGTCGGTCATCGCGTCGGCGGGGGCCGCGGTCGCCTCGGAGGCCATGGGCGGAGGCGGTACCTCGGGCGGCGCGGGCATGGGCGCGGGCTCGGCCACCTGGGACTGATTGTCGAATCCGGTGAACGAATGCTCCGCCGGCCCCAGGCTCTCGGTGGCTGGCGGAGACGGGATATCGGCGGGAGCCGAGATGGTGCGCAGCTCGCTCGTCAGGCTACCGATGGCACCGGCGGAGACCGCCGCACTCTCGTATTTCTCCAGCTCGGGGATCGTGGTGATGACCGTCTTCTCTTCCTTCTTCTTCTTGTTGCCCTGCTCGGCAGACGGTCCCCCGGGGGAGATGATGGTGCGCTCGCTCGGTCCCTCGACCGAGGCCGCAGTGCGGGGTTTACGGATGATGATCTTGTGGCCGCACCGCTTGCAGGTGGCCTTGTTGACCTCCTTGACAAGCTTGGAGTCGGCGATCTTGTAGACAGCCCCGCAGCTGTCGCAGACGATCCTCATGGTCGGCGTTCCTCTCGGGGGCCCTGGGCTCCCTGGCTCGCGAAAGCTGCCGTCCGGGCCGCGCCCGACCGGGGGGGCCGGTGGGCGGACGAGGGGCTCCGAATGGCGGCGGTAAACCGCGTAGGTTCTATTTTCTTTGGGCGCCGCATGTCAACTTGAACGGCCGTCTCAGCGAGAAAGGAACGGCCGGAGGATCTCGTCCAAGTCCTGTCGGTGGACGAAATCTGAGATGTAGTCCAGTCGATCGGTGGGGATCACGACGATCGGGGACAGCTCGTAGCGTTTGAGCCATGCCCCGTACAGACGGTTGAGGCGTTTGATGTACTCGACGGGGATGTCCTGCTCGGATGCACGCCCGCGCTGGTGGATGCGCTTGCGGATCGTGCGCAGGCCGCACTTGAGGTAGAGCAGCAGGTCCGGCGGCCGCAGCACGCGATTCATGGCCGTGTACAGGTTGAGGTAGGTCTCCCACTCCCGGTCCTGCATCGCGTCCATCTTCACCAGGTGTCTCGCGAAGATCTCCGCGTCCTCGTAGATCGTCCGGTCCTGGACCACCGTGCCGCGGGTCTCCATCAACTCCAGGTGGATCCGGAACTTGTGCGCCAGGAAGCTGATCTGGGAGTGGAAGGCCCAGCGGGGCATGTCCACGTAGAAGTCGTCGAGGAAGGGGTTCTCCTCGTTGGGTTCGGTGAACGGGGTCCAGCCGTAGGTCCGGCAGAGGTACTCCACCATCGTGGACTTCCCCACCCCCAGGTTGCCGGCGACGGCGATGAACTTGACCTCGTTTCCCACGGGGCCGATAGCCTACTCCCTCCCGCCTCCGGCGTGCTACCTTTCTGCCATGGCCAGCGTCGCTACCCTGGGACGGATCTGCGATCTCCTCGTGCGCGAGGGGCTGATGCACGAGGGACAAAAACGGGACGTGATGGTCCGCTACTCGGTGCAGGAGAAGCGGATCCTGTTCCAGAAGCGCCCCGAGCTGCGCAAGGCCCTCGGCCACAAGCGGATCCCCTACGAGGTGGGGGAGATGGAGATCGTCGCGGCCTTCCGCTTCGTGATCCCCGGCACCGACGCCGAGGTGCTCTCCGAGGAGCTGGTCACCCGGATGGTGGCCCAGGAGCTGGGCCTGGAGTTCGTGCTCCCCGACCCGTTGACCCTGGACTACAAGCTGGTCACCGAGACCTTCCATGGCGCCTTCGCGGAGCGCCACCTGGTGATCCCCCTGGGCAAGGAGCCGGGGGAGCTGACCATCGCGGTGGCCAACCCCTTCGACCGGGATCTGGTGGACAGCCTGGAGCGGTTCACCGGGATGCCGGTGAGGGTCTGCGTGGCCCCGAAGTCGCTGCTGCTCAAGACCATCATCGAGTACCACGGCTTCAAGAAATCGGTGGACCACGCCGCCGAGATGTTCCAGGGCGAGCTGGTCGACCTGGGCAACCTGGAGCAGCTGACCCGCGTCAAGCAGATGGAGGAGATCGACGGCTCGGACCAGCCGGTGGTCCAGGCGGTCTGGTACCTCTTCCACTACGCCTTCGATCAGCGTGCCAGCGACATCCACATCGAACCCAAGCGCGAGTACTCGGCGATCCGACTGCGCATCGACGGGGTGCTGCACCGGATTCACGTGCTGCCCAAGAAGGTCCACGCGGCGGTGGTGAGCCGGATCAAGACGCTCGCGCGGATGGACATCGCCGAGAAGCGCCGCCCCCAGGACGGCCGGATCAAGACCACCTTCAACGAGGCCGAGATCGAGCTGCGGGTTTCCACGGTGCCCACGGCCTTCGGCGAGAAGGTCGTGACCCGGATCTTCGACCCGACGGTCCTGCTCCAGGACGTCTCGTCCCTGGGCTTCTTTCCCCGCGAACAACGGCTCTACGAGGACTTCCTCAGCCGCACCAACGGGCTGATCCTCGTCACCGGCCCCACCGGCAGCGGCAAGACCACCACGCTCTATTCGTCGCTGCAGTTCCTCAACAGCCCCCACGTGAACATCGTCAGCATCGAAGACCCGATCGAGATGGTGATCGAGGACTTCAACCAGATGGCGGTGCAGTCCAAGATCGGCTTCAACTTCGCCAACGCCTTGCGCACGATCCTCCGCCAGGACCCGGACATCGTGATGGTGGGGGAGATCCGCGACAAGGAGACCGCCGAATACGCCGTGCAGGCGGCTCTCACCGGGCACATGGTCCTGTCCACCCTGCACACCAACGACTCGGCCACCTCGATCACCCGGATGCTCGACCTGGACATCGAGCCCTTCCTGCTCTCCAGCGTGATGCTGGGGGTGGTGGCCCAGCGGCTGGTGCGCAAGATCTGCCCGGACTGCGTCATCGACACGCTGCTGACCCAGGAGGAGGCCCAGGCGCTGCACATCCCCGGTGTAGAGGGCCGCCGTCTCAAGGTGCGCTACGGCGCCGGCTGTCCCCTCTGCCGCGGCACGGGCTACCGGGGGCGGACCGGGATCTTCGAGGTGATGCCGGTGAATCAGCGGATCCGCGAGCTGATCGAGACCCGAGCGTCGTCGGTGGACGTCAAGCGCGAGGCCCTGGCCGAGGGCATGATGACCCTGTGGGAATACGCCATCAAGAAGCTGGCTCGGGGCGCGACCACCTTCGAAGAGGTGATGCGGGTAGCCCACGAGTGATTACCCCTTGTGGGTGATCGTCCGATTCCCCCAGCCTCCGCGTCCCCCCTCCCCCGGATGGGTGCTGCTGCTGGTCGTGCTACTGGTGTGGCCCACCGCAGTGGCCCGAGCCGGGGAGCTGCCCACCGACTGGGAGCGCATCGAGACAGAGCACGTGACCGTGCACGTGCCCGAGGGCTCGGCGGGTGCCGGCCGGGCCATCGCGGCCGACGCGGACCGGGTCATGGCCGAGCTGCTGACGCTGACCGGACTGGAGACTCCCGAGGACCACGTGGACGCCTACCTCGCGGAGACCCGCAAGAGCTTCGCGGCCATCCAGCCTGGCGACCCGCCGACCTGGGCTGCGGGAACGGCCTACCCCGATCGGGGGCTGATCTTCGTGCTGTTGCGGACCCGGGGGGAGAAGACCCCGCGACATGTCTTCGCCCACGAACTGGCCCACGTGGTGTTGCACTGGACCTTCGGGGAGACCGAGCCCCCCCGCTGGCTCGACGAGGGCCTGGCCCAGGTGGCGGCGGGGGAGTTCAGCCTCCAGACCCACACCATCCTCACGCGGGCGGCGGTGGGCGGGGGCCTGATCCCCCTGTCGAGGCTGACGCGGAGCTTCCCCTCCGATCCGGTGAGCGCGCGGGTCGCCTACGCCGAGAGTCGGGACTTCGTGCTCTACATCCGCCACCGCTTCGGCGACCAGGCGGTGGCCGACATCATCCGGGAGATCGCCGCCGGTCGGGACGTCGACGCGGCCCTCCTGACGGCCACCGGAGTGCCCATGGAGGAGCTGGAGGCCGCCTGGGCCGGCCGCCTCAGCCGTCGCTACGGCTGGCTGCCCGTGCTGGGGGGGTCGGGCTCGGCGTGGAGCGTGGCTGCGGTGCTGGTGGTCATCGGCTGGGCCCGCAAGCGGCGGATCAAGAAGCGCAAGCTGGCCCAGATGGGCGAGGAGGAGCGCGAACGCGACGAGCGGCGCCAGTCCCAGTGGCCGCCCGATTCGGACGGGCCGCCCCTGTGGCGGGGCGACGACGACGAACGGGGCGGGAGCCCGCCGACGTTGCACTGAACCCCCCGCCCGATCCGAGGGCAGAACCCGGGGTGTTCGCGGGTCATCGTGTAGACTGTATCCCGAGCGCCCGCGTCGCGGGCCGATGAGGTGATGCGATGAAGATCCACGTGCACGCCCTCTCCCTCCTCGCCCTGGCCCTGCTCGTGTCCGGGTGTGGTGGGGGGTACACGCCGACGCCGTCGATGCCCGATGACCAGGCCAGCCGGTCGCCCGGGTTCGGCTCGTCGGACACCGGTCTGTTCGGGGACGGAGCGGCGGAGGGGGAGGACTCGGACGCGCCCAAGGAGCGCAAGCCCGAGGACGGCCCGTACATCTACGAGATCTGGCTGCACCCGGACCCGCCGGTGGCGAGCAAGACCCTGCGCTGCGATCCCCGGGTAGACAACCCCGCGGGTGCCACGCCGCGGCTGGACTACCGCTGGTTCGTCAACGGTGAAGAACTCCACGGACGACGCAGCGACACCCTGGCCAAGGGGAGCTTCACCCGGGACGACCTGGTCAGCGTCGAGGTGACCGCAATCGACATCAACAAGCGCAGCGACACCTTCCGTCTGGACGGCATCCAGGTGTCCAACTCGACCCCGCAGATCGTCAACAGCCTGGGCATGCAACCGAAGCTGGATGGACTGGCGTTCCAGGCCAAGGACCCGGACGGTGATCGGCTGACCTGGCGGGTGGAAGGGGCTCCGCCGGGGGTGAGCATCGACAAGCGCTCCGGCGTCATGAGCGTCGATGTCGGCACGACGTTCCGCGAGGGCGACTACTCGATGACCATCTACGCCACCGATCCCGCCGGTGGCGAGGGGCAGATGAGCTTCAGCGCCCGCCTGGGTGGCTCCAAGGCCGCGACCCAGGTGAAGGTCGAGGTGAAGGACGCGGAGCTGGCCCGCCAGTCCACCTTCTCGGACGAGGAGTACATCGAACGTACCGAGAAGTTCCTGGAGAAGATGGACGACATGACCGAGGAGGAGTTCGAGGACTATCTCCGCCGGTCCGAGGAGGCGGCCAAGGAGCTGGAGGCCGTCGGCGCAACCGAGATCCCCGGCGGCGAGCAGCCGCCGCCCTACCCAGGCATGGCTCCCGGCAGCAACGATTGAGGCAAGTAGGGGATCTCACGGCCCTTTTCCGGCATCCATCCCGAAGCGAGAGCCGACTTCCTTTCCCCTTGACCGACCCTATACGGGCTCTTATCATCACGCTACTCCAGGGATAGCGGTTCCGGAGGGGGAACTCCGATCGAGTATCGGCGCTATCCGGTGACTAAAAGTCCGGCCACCCGTTGTACAGGGGGGTCGTACGCCCTGGGAAGACAACCAGGGCTCCGAGTGTCGAGGGCGGGCAGCGATGCAGTTCAATCCGGGCAACCCTCTGATCGTCCAGGGCGATGGCACCGTCCTGCTGGAGGTGCACAATCCCCTCCACGAGGCCGCCCGTGACCAGCTCAGCCGGTTCGCCGAGCTGGAGAAGTCGCCCGAGCACATCCACACCTACCGGGTCACCCCCCTGAGCATCTGGAACGCGGCGGCGGCGGGGCTGACCCAGGCCGACATCCGTCAAACCCTGGAGGGGTTCTCCAAGTACGACGTGCCGGCCCACATCATGGTCGACATCGAGGAGAACCTGGGCCGATTCGGCAAGGTCCGCCTGCTACCCGGGGACGACGAACACGTGCTGCTGGAGACCGCGGATCCCTTCGTGGCCCGGGAGATCGCCCACAACAAGGCGGTCACCAAGCTCACCTCCGGTGCGGTGCGCGAGGGTGTCTTCCGGGTGCCCCTGGGCAACCGGGGGGTGGTCAAGCAGGCGCTGTTGAAGATGCACTACCCGGTGGCGGACCGGGCGGGCTTCGTGGACGGGGCACCCCTGGACGTACGGCTGGCGCCGCGGACCGGGGAAGGGGAGCTGTTCGACCTGCGGGCCTACCAGCGCGAGGCCACCGACGTCTTCTACCGCAGCGGCGGCGCCGATGGCGGGCACGGTGTGGTTGTCCTGCCCTGCGGCGCGGGCAAGACGATCGTGGCCATGGGCACCATGGCCGAGACCCGCTGCCACACCCTGATCCTGTGCACCGGCATAGCCGCTGTACGCCAGTGGATCCGGGAGCTGGTGGACAAGACCAACCTGACCGAGGACGACGTCGGTGAGTACTCGGGCGAGGTCAAGCAGATCCGCCCGGTGACCATCACCACCTATCAGATCCTCACCCATCGGCGGCCCGGCGTGGAGACCTTCGCCCACCTCGGGCTGTTCAAGGCCGGGGACTGGGGCCTGATCATCTACGATGAGGTCCACCTGTTGCCCGCGCCCGTGTTCCGGATCACCGCGGACATCCAGGCCCGTAGGCGACTCGGCCTGACCGCCACGCTGGTCCGTGAGGATGGGCGCGAAGGCGACGTGTTCAGCCTCATCGGACCCAAGCGCTACGACGTGCCGTGGAAGGAGCTGGAGGGCAAGGGCTTCATCGCCCAGGCCCGCTGTGTCGAGGTGCGGGTGGAGCTGGCCACCAACAAGATCATGCTCTACACGTCCGCGAGCGAGCGGAACAAGGTACGGATCGCAGCGGAGAACCCGGCCAAGTTCGATGTGGTCAAGGAGCTGGTGCGGCGCCACGAGGGCGAGCACATCCTGGTCATCGGGATGTACCTGGACCAGCTGAAGACCATCGCCAAGCGACTCAAGGTCCCGCTGATCACCGGCAAGACCCCCAACGCGGTCCGCGAGGAGCTCTACGACAAGTTCCGCGACGGCGACATCAACGTGCTGGTCGTCAGCAAGGTGGCCAACTTCAGCATCGACCTGCCCGACGCCAACGTGGCGATCCAGGTGTCGGGGACCTTCGGCAGCCGCCAGGAGGAGGCCCAGCGGCTGGGGCGGATCCTGCGCCCCAAGGACGCCTTCGCGAGCTTCTACTCGGTGGTCACTCGGGCCACCCGCGAGCAGCACTTCGCCCACAAGCGTCAGCTGTTCCTCACCGAGCAGGGCTACAGCTACATGATCGAGGAGTGGGACGAGGAGGCCGGTGGCATCCACGCCATCGACCTGGCCTCGATCTCCATGTGAGGCCGCGGTGGGTAGCGAGCTACAGCAGTACTTCCTCGCCTGTACCCACGAGGTGCTGCTGTCCTACCGCCGCAAGTACCTGGACGACGATCCCGCGCTGCAGAGCGCAGACGACATCGCCGACGCCCTGGCGGAGGCCTTCGACGACAAGCGCCGCGTGCGCGCGGTGCTCAAGCAGCTACAGGCCCCCCACCACCGGGCGCTGATCGCGCTGGTCCAGACCGGCGGCATCGCCGGAGGGACCTGGTTGCTGCAGGAGCTGGTGCTCGCCCACGGCCGGAGCGAGGACGCCTGGGCCGTGGTCTTGCACGAGCTGGGCCGCAAGCTCCTGGTCTTCGGTAACAGCCACCAGGCGCCGCCCCTGTTCTACGTGCTGCCCCAGCCCCTGCTGAAGGTGCTCGCGGCCCACTTCACCAAGCGTCTGGGCCTGCCGGTCACCGAAGAGAAGGACGTCCGCCTCAGCAAGGACACCAACTTCAACTTCCCGGTGGGCCACAGCCTGGTGAGCCTGTTGACCTACCTCTCCCAGCACCCGGTGCGCGTGACCCAGAAGGGGGAGGTGTTCAAGAAGAACGTCGAAGAGATCACGGCGTTCTTCGGCAACCTGTGGGGCCGGGCGGACGCCGAGATGGTGCTGGAGTGGCACCGGTCGCTGGCCAAGCTGCTCGGGCTCGTCAGGAAGCAGGAAGGACACCTGGTCCCGGACGAGGAGAACCTCTCCGAGTGGCACGCCCTGTCCCCCATCGAGCGTCGGGATCTCTTCCTGGAGGCCTTCACCCAGACCGAACCGATGCTCGCCTGGGTGCTGGAGGCGCTGGCGGCGGTCGAGCCGGAGCGCTGGACCACGCGGGATGCCCTGATCACCCTCTACCGACGGCGGTACATGGGGGCCGTGTTCCAGACTCGCTTCGTCCACAAGACCTACTATCTGCCCCCCAGCGGGTTCTACAACCCGTCGCCGCCCCTCGAGTTCCTCCAGATCGCCGGCCTCGTGGAGCGCGGGCTGGGCAGCGAGGGGCCCCTGCTGCGCCTGAGCGCGTCCGGTCGGCAGTTCCTCGAGGGAGCGCCCCTCGGGGAGCCCGCGGACGAGTCGGGATTTCCCTTCCACCTGCAGCCCAACTTCGAGGTGCTGGCACCGGTGGGATTGCCCCTGAAGACGCTGCGGGGGCTGGGCCAGATGTGCGAGTTCCAGTCCTGTGACCGCGTCAACGGGTATCTGCTCACCGGTGAGCGGGTGCGGACGGCCATGGACAGCGGCTGGCGGCGGTCGGAGCTGCTGCGATTCCTGCGGGACGGCGCAGCCCACGGCGTTCCCCAGAACGTGGACAGCACGGTGGACGAGTGGATGGGGGGCTACGGCGAGGTGGAGTTCCACGAGGCCGTGGTGGTGACCATCCGCCCCGAGCGGGAGGAGGTCCTGCTGGCCGCGTTGAGGGAGGTGGCCCCCGGCTACCGGCGCATGGCGCCCGGGGTCGTGGCCATGGCCCCCGAGGCCCGGGAGGCGCTGGTGGAGCGGCTCACCGCCGAGGGGCTGCACGCGGCTCCGTGGGTCCGTCGGTACCAGCAGCCCGGGGCCTCCGGCACCCGCCTGGAGCGGGCGAAGGCGTCGGTGGTCCGGCGGGCGGACGAGGGTGGATTCGCGGCGCTGGACCTCTCCCCGGTGGACTTTCCCGCCCGCAAGATGGTGGTGCTCCAACCCATCGATGCCCGTCAGATCACCTCCGACGACTCGCTGGAGATGTTCACGGCACTCAACGGTGACGGCCGTCCCATCGCGGGCCTCGGCCACGACCTGGGGCGCAAGCCCGGTGCGGCGGGGAGCGGCGATCTGCTGAAGCTCTCCCCGGCCAAGACCCTGGACCTGGTACGGGCGGCGATCAATCGCAGCCACGACATCGAGATCCTGTACCGCCAGTCCGGGGAGGGCGGGAACCTGGTGCTCAGCCGGGTCAGCCCCCGGAGCGTGAAGGGCAACGGCGGGGTGTCGTCGTTCACGGCCTTCGACCACCGGGAGAACGCGGACACTTCCTTCGTGGTCAAGCGGATTCAGGGCATCCGGCTGGTGCGTTGAAACGGCGGCTAGCGGGCGCGTCCGCGCGTTTTTGACAGGGCCCGCGGAGCGGTGCTAGACAGGTCCGGTCCCCCCGGGTCCGGACCAACGCAGGTTTGTTGGAACCCCGGGCGACCGGGCGTGTCTGAGAAGCGGTAGAGAGGCGAGGTCGACCTCCTTGTTCGAGGCCACAACCCAGCGGGTCCGGCAGAAGCGGCGCAACCCCTTCGGGGTGATCGTCTCTGTCGTGTTCCACGTGTTGCTGATCTCGCTGATCGTCTACCTGGCCGCGCGTGACAAGCTGGTCGACGACGAGCCGGTCGAGGTGGAGGTGACCTTCTTCACCCACACGCCGGCTCCACCCCCTCCGCCGCCACCCCCCCCTCCGCCGCCGAGTTCCAAGAAGAGCACCACGCCCAAGGCCGAGAAGGTCGAGGTCAAGCCCGAGGAGATCGTCCAGCCCGAAGAGGTGGAGGAACTCCCGGAGACCGAGGAGATGGAGGCCACCGAGGAGGTGGTGGGTACGGATCTGGGCGTCGAAGGTGGCGTCGAGGGCGGCGTGATCGGTGGCGTGGTCGGCGGAGTCATCGGCGGCGTGGGGAGTGGAGAGCCGCCCGGTGGCGGGATCCTCGATCTGGCGGTGGACGCGTCCAGTGTGACGTGGCTCGACAAGCCCGATCCGGCGTACCCCGCGCTGGCCAAGAAGAACGGAATCGAGGGGGAGGTCGTGCTGGAGGTGATCTTCGGCACGGATGGCAGCCCCGAGGAGATCACGGTCAAGGCGGGTCCGAAGCTGTTCCACAAGGAGGCCATCAAGGCCGTGGAGAAGTGGCGGATCGAGCCGGTCCGGTCCGGAAACGTTGTGACCAAGGTGCGGATGACGATCCGTCTGCGCTTCTCGCTGTACGGGTAGGGAACCCCGGAGGTTCGTTCGATGGAATTCTCTCTCGTCGATATCTGGCACGAGATGACCATTGCCGCGAAGATCGTGGTGATTGTCCTGATGATCATGTCCGTGCTGATGCTGGCCGTGGCCGTGGAGCGGCTGATCACCTACCAGATGGCCAAGGGGCAGTCCAAGCGCTTCGCCGCGCTGGTGGCGGCCCTGCTCAAGCAGCGGAACCTGGGCCAGGTCACGACGCTGGCGGGCGAGAAGCGCTTCAAGCACGCCTACCTCGCCCGGATCGTCAACACGGGAGTCCTTGACTTCAAGGACCTGCAGGAGACCGCCGGGGACACCTCCGACCTGTCGACGGTCCGCTCGGCCATGGACCGAACCGTGGATCAGGAGACGGTCGGGCTGCGGCGCTGGCTCTCGATCCTGGCCACCATCGGCGCCACCGCCCCCTTCGTGGGGCTGCTGGGCACGGTGCTGGGCATCATCGGGACGTTCAACAAGATGGCCACCGAGGGCTCGAGTCTCGAGGCGGTGGGCGTGAACCTGGCCGAGGCACTGGCGGTGACGGCCTTCGGGCTGTTCGTCGCCATCCCGGCGGTGTGGCTCTACAACTTCTTCAACGGCCGCGTAGAGAACCTCGTCATCGAGATGGGGCACAACGCCTCGGAGATGCTCGACTACTTCTTCAAGAACAGGAAGCACCTGGATGGAAGCGCCGGGTAAGCACACCGGGCCCAAGAGCGAGATCAACATCACGCCCCTGGTGGACGTGGTGCTGGTCCTGCTGATCATCTTCATCGTGGTCACGCCCATGCTGACCCGGGGCGCGGACGTGCTGCTGCCCGCCGCGGACAACGCGGATCAGAAGGAGGACAGCAGCGAGGACGTGATCATCAGCGTCCAGAAGACCGGCGAGGTCTGGCTCAACAGCGAGCTGGTGACCCACGAGATCCTCGAGACCCGGCTGACGAACATCATCGTCTCCGAGCCCTTCAAACCGATCCTGATCAAGGGGGACTTCGCCGCCCGCTACGCGGACGTGCGCAAGATCATGGGGATCTGCGAGCGGGCCGAGGCCAAGAACGTGTCGCTGATGACCGACAAGGACTCCACCGTCTCCGAGCTGCGGGAGCAGCTCAAGGAGATGGGGATCGAGTAGAGAAGGGTCTACACGATGGCGATGGACGTGGGCGGCGGCGGCCTCAAGGCCGACATCAACATCACGCCGCTGGTGGATGTCGTCCTGGTGCTGCTGATCATCTTCATGGTCATCACGCCGCTGATGACCAAGAGCATGCCCCTGCTGGTGCCCAAGAAGGCCGAGCTGGACGAGCCCACCGACGAGATGAAGCGCCAGGTGGTCGTCCACCTGTTCGAGGACAACCACATCGAGGTCAATCACCGCCCCGTGGAGCTGTCCGAGCTCAAGCGCGAGGTCGAGGCGGGGCTGCGGCTCCAGAAGATCAAGCTCGTGTTCTTCGAGGCCGACGACAACGCCATGTACGGCCAGGCCGTGCTGGTCATGGACATCATCAAGAGTACGGGGATCAACGCCGTCGGCATCATGACCGGCGAGGACTGACCCGGCTTCCCGGAGGGGCGATGACCGGCGACGGCGCAGGGGACCGCAGGCGCTGGGCGCGGGTGGACGTCCACCTGTCGGTCCAGGTCGCCCGCCGGGCCGAGACCATCCACACCACCGTGGCCTCCGACCTGTCCGTGGGCGGGATGTTCATCCACGAGCTGCTGCCCTACGACAACGGATCCCTGCTCCACCTGTCGTTTCGCGTGGTCGGGGTGGACCGCTGGGTGGAGTGTGACGCCCGGGTGACCCACGCCCGTACCGAGTTCCGCGAGGGATTCCCCGACGCCCCCATCGGCAACGGACTGGAGTTCGTGGAGCTGGGCGAGGACGACCGGGAGGCCATCGCGACCTTCGTTCAGGACCGGGGCACATGAGCTCTGCCGACACTCCGGAGGTGGGGATGCCCACCGTGCTGCTCGTGGTCGGGGCACGGCCCAACTTCATGAAGATCGCGCCGCTGATCGCGGCCATCGAACGCCACAACGCCCAGGATCCGGAGCGGAGCCTGCGCTACCGGCTGATCCACACCGGCCAGCACTACGATCAGCGCATGTTCGACGCCTTCTTCCGGGACCTGCAGATCCCGCCACCCGACGTGGACCTGGGGGTGGGTTCGGGCTCCCAGGCCGTGCAGACCGCCGAGATCATGCTGCGCTTCGAGCCGGTCTGCCTGCGGGAGCGGCCGGACATGGTGCTGGTGGTCGGCGACGTGAACTCCACCGCGGCGGCGAGCCTGGTGGCGACCAAGCTCGGGATCCAGGTCTGCCACGTGGAGGCCGGACTGCGCTCGGGCGACCGGACCATGCCCGAGGAGATCAACCGGCTGGTGACCGACGCCATCTCGGACCTGATGTTTACCACGAGCCCCGACGCGGACGAGCACCTGGCCCGGGAGGGGGTGCCGTCGGAGAAGGTCGTCCTCGTCGGCAACGTGATGATCGACACCCTTCGGGCCCAGCTGGCGCGGCTGGACGAGGTGGCGCCGGCCAGGAGGGTCCCCGCGGGGGCGAGGTACGGCGTGGTCACCCTGCATCGCCCGTCCAATGTCGATGACCGGGAGAGCCTGGAACGGATCCTGGGCGCCCTCGACCGCATCGCGCGGCGCCTACCCCTGGTCTTCCCGATCCACCCCAGGACCCGCAAGATGG
Source organism: uncultured Rickettsiales bacterium (assembly GCA_964542165.1). Lineage (GTDB taxonomy): Bacteria > Myxococcota_A > UBA796 > UBA9615 > CAYRNR01 > CAYTBN01. The sequence continues at coordinate 114,603 of CAZITQ010000001.1, read as the reverse complement.
TGACCGAGTTCGGCCTGGACGGCATGCTCACCGAGTTGCCCGACGAACCGCCGGAGACTCTCCCGTCCGGCATCCACGTCACCGAACCCCTCGGCTACCACGCCTTCCTCTCCCTGTGGAAGGACGCCACGCTGGTCCTCACCGACTCCGGAGGCCTCCAGGAGGAGACCACTGCCCTGGGCATCCCCTGCTTGACCATCCGCGAGAACACCGAGCGGCCGATCACGATCACCGAGGGGACCAACACCCTGGTGGGGACGGACGCGGAGCGGATCGTGGCCGAGGCGGAGGCGGTGCTGGAGGGGCGGGGCAAGGGGGGCCGGATTCCCGCGCTGTGGGACGGGATGGCGGCCGAGAGGATCGTGGGGGAGCTGGTGGAGAGGCTGAATCCCCGGACTTGAAGCGCGTGGGCGGGCGCCTCCCCGCAAGGACAGCGAACTACGCGATGAACAATCCCACCGCCAGCGCCAGATCCGTCCCCAGCACCGTCATCACGTTGGCTCCCAGCGCGGGGAGCAATCGATCGTGGTCGCTGTGGTGGTCCAGGGCGGTCAGCGAGGCCTTCACGGCCAGGGGCAGGGTTGCCAGGGCGAGCAGGGACCACATGGGCAGGATCCGGGCAGCGGCGGCCGAGACGATGATCAGGTAGATCAGGGCCATCACCAGGGCGTAGAGCTTCGCGGCCCGGCGTTTGCCCAGCAGGATCACGAGATGACGGCGCCCGCCGGCCGCGTCGGCCTCCGCGTCCGGGAACTCGTTGAGGAACAGGAGCTGCGCCGTCAGCAGGCCGGGGGGGATCGAGAGGATGATCACCGGCAGGGTCAAGGCGCCGGCGAGCACGTAGTAGGTGCCCAGGACCACGAAGGTGCCCAGGCACAGCCCCGCGGCCAGCTCACCGATGGACCAGCGAGCGAGGTGGGAGGTGTAGAAGGCCGAAGCCAGGCCACCCAGCCCGATGAGGATCAACAGGGGCCAGCCCGAGACCATGGTCAGGTACACGCCGATGGCGGCCGCGGCCAGCAGTGTGCCGATGGCTGCTCCCAGGACCGCCCTGGGCGTCGTGCGGCCCTCCTGCAGCGAACCGCTGCCCCCGGAGAACGGTGTCCTCTGGGTGAGGTCGTCGATTCCGGTCCGGTGGTCCGAGTGCTCGTTGAACAGGTTCACGGACACGTGGGCCAGTACGACTCCGACGATGGCCAGCAGGGTGTGCAGGAGGTGGCCGTGGCCGTCCATGTGGGCGGCCCCAGCGCCGACCAGGACCAGCAGCACCGAGAGGATGAGGAAGTTCGCGCGCGTCTGGGCGGCCCAGATCTTGACCGGGGAAGGTTGGCTCATGGCGACCTCGTCTGCGATGGCTTGTCGGCCATGCTGAGACCGACCAGGACCGTAGTCAACCCACGCCGGATTGCCGGCTCGACGGGCTACCCACGACTCGGAGTCAGACAGAGATCCCCGCGGGTGTCGATGGCCGCATCCAGGGCGTCGAGTTCGAGGCGGCGTTGGTGGATATCCTCGATGGTGTACCGGTGCAGGACCGTGCGAACGGCCTCGCTGACCTCGACGTAGATCTCCCGGGTCGGACAGGCCTGCACCGACGTGCACATGTCGGGATGGTCCACGCAGGGAACCACCCCCAGCGCACCTTCGAGGGCGGTGAGCACCTCGTCGAGGTGGATGCGGTCCGGGGAGCGGGTCAGGATCCAGCCGCCGCCGGGCCCGCGACGGCTCATGAGCAACCCGGCGACCTTGAGCGAGTTGAAGAGGTTCTCGAGATAGGCCCTCGAGATCTTCTGGCCATCGGCGATGTCCTTGAGGGCGATGGCACCCTCTCCGTGGTGCGCGGCGAGCTCGGCCAGGGCCCGGAATCCGTAGCGCGCCTTGGTGGACAGCTTCATACCAGTCCCATTCTCTCCGCCCTCAGCAGTCGGACTCTACGGACCACCGCACGAAGGTCAACCTCCCCGGCTGCAGCGGCGGCACCCACCCTCGCTCCCGAGGTTCCCAAGATAGCCGGGAATAATCCCTTGTCAACCGGCAATCCCCATAAACGCAGTAATTAATACAGACAATATCTTAAATACCCGAAATCATTGATAAAATATCTTTTTTTGTGTCTTGACGAACGCCGTCCGGCTGGTGATTCTAGGGATAGGCGGAATTCAGGAGTTCGCGAAATCGAGATACCGATGATCCGTTCACTTCAACAGGGCGACGTCGCACGGAAAGCCGCAGAGGTTCTCAAGCTGCTGGCCCATCCCCACCGACTCCAGATCCTGGCGCTCCTGCGAACGCGTGAGCGGACCGTCACCGAGCTGGTCGAAATCCTGGACTCGCGTCCGTCGCTGGTCTCCCAGCAGCTCCGCATCCTGCGGTTGAGAGACATGGTGGAGGCCACCCGACAGGGCGCGTATTGCCGCTATCGCATCGTTCGCGACGACATCCAGAACCTCGTCGACAACCTGGAGCGATCGGCCCTCGTACGCGGGGGCGGCGGATCGGCCGGCCGGAGGAGAGAAGACCGATGATGGCATTGACGGTCCTCGGGTACGTGACCCTGGCGGTATTCGCGGGGGCGGTGCTCTGGCGAATCGTTCACTTCGCCAACAACCCGGTGCACCTGCGGTGGGAGCTGTACCCCGTGCCCCACGAGCCGCCGGAGAAGGCGTCCCACGCGGGCTCCTACCTCGAAGACGTGGACTGGTGGGACAAACCCCACGAGGTCGACCACGTCAACGAGATCGTCGAGATGCTCCAGGAGATGCTGCTGATCAAGGCGCTGTGGCACAGCCAGCGGAAGCTCTGGTTCGTGTCGTTTCCCTTCCACCTGGGTCTGTATTCCCTGATGGGCCTCGTGGGGCTGCTGCTCCTCTCGGGACTCGTGCAAGCCTTCGGACTGGGTGTCGCGCCGGACGACACCGCCCTGGCAACCGTCGTCGGTGTCTTCACCGGGGTCCTGGGATTCATGGGGTTCGGGGTGGGGATCGTGGGAGCTTGCGGCCTCCTGCTCAGGAGGTTGAGTGATCCGGAGCTCAAGGACTTCACCTCGACCCTGGACTACTTCAACCTCTTCGCGTTCGTGGTCCTGTTCGGCGTGGGTCTGGCCCTGATGGCCACGGACCCTCGGGGTGTGGCGTTGCACTCCTTCACCGGAGCGATGTTCACGTTCTCGCCCGCACCCGACCTGCCGATGCTGGCGATCGTGGCCATCGTGATGGCCAGCGTGATGGTGATGTACATCCCGATGACCCACATGTCGCACTTCGTGGCGAAGTACTTCACCTGGCATTCCGTCCGCTGGAACGACGAGGCCCTGCTGCCGGGCAACAAGATCGACAAGGCCATCGGTGAGCAGCTGGGCTACCCGGTCCACTGGTCGGCGCCCCACATCGGGGGCGCCCGCCCCACGACCAGGGCCGCTGTGTGGACCACAGAACCGCCGAAGGAGACCGGAGAATGAGCAGGAAGAGAGTCAGCCTCAAGGACTTCGACAAGCCCGGCGGTCCCCTGACCCACGTCGAACTGGCGGATCTGATGCCCTTGCCCGCGCCCTACGACAAGGTCGAGGAGCAGCCGGAGTGGGGCGCTGTCTCGGATCCGGCCAAGGAGACGTACTTCAGCGACCTGGACGACACGATCGCCGTGAGTCTGAAGCGGCCCGCTACCGCGCAGGAGGAACAGGCGCTGCTGGACCGTTTCGTCTCCGGACTCAAGAAGCTCCTGTCGCAGGAAGACAACTGGACGTTGCTGCAGCCCCTCCTCCTGTCGCTGGAGCATTGCGAGAAGTGCCAGACCTGCAACGACGCCTGTCCAATCTACGAGGCCAGCGGCCACAACGACCTCTACCGTCCAACCTATCGGTCCGAGATCTTCCGTCGGTTGATGAACAAGTACGCACTGGGCAAGAAGGTCCGGGCGAAGATCAAGGGCGAGGACATCGACCTCAACTTCACCACGCTCGCGAGGTTGGTGGAGCTCTCGTACCGTTGCACCCTGTGTCGTCGTTGTGCGCAGACCTGTCCCATAGGCATCGACAACGGGCTGATCACCCACGAGATCCGAAAGTTGTTCAGCATGGAACTCGGCATCGCGCCCAAGGAGATCCACGAGGATGGATCGATGCTACAGCTGCGCGTGGGATCGTCGACGGGTATGAACACCGCGGTGGTCAAGGACAACATCGAGTTCATCGACGAGGACATGGAGGACATCACCGGCATCCACGTCGAGACCCCCTGGGACAAGGAGGGGGCGGACGTCCTGCTGATTCACAACGCGGGTGAGATCATGGCCTGGCCCGAGAATCCGGGTGCCTTCGCCATCATCCTCGAGGCTGCGGGTGTGAGCTGGACCCTGTCGTCCGAAGCGGTGGGCTACGACGGCATCAACTACGGGCTGTGGTACGACGATGCCCAGCTCGCGAGGGTGGCGATCAGACACGCCGAGATCGCGAAGAAACTCGGCGTGAAGAAGATCGTCATCGGTGAGTGTGGGCACGCCAGCAAGGCGCTGACGGTGATCGCCGACCGGGTGCTGGCCGGCGATCTCCACGTGAAGCGGGAAAACGCGATGACACTGCTCGCGGACATCGTGTTCAGCGGGAAGCTCGATCTCGATCCCGCGAGGAACGACTTTCCTGTGACGCTTCATGATCCCTGTAACATGGCCAGGTTGATGGGTGTGTCCGAGCCGCAGAGGCGAATCGTCCGCAAGATTGCGCCGAGGTTCCGCGAGATGACGCCCCATGGGGCCGACAACTACTGTTGCGGGGGGGGGAGCGGATTCGCGATCATGAACGGACACAACTTCAGCGACTGGAGGACCGCCATCTCCGCCCGCATGAAGTTCCGCCAGATTCTCGAGGCCTTCCCCGACTGTCTGGACCCCGAGACACCCAAGTACGTTTGTGCGCCTTGCTCCAACTGCAAGGGGGCGATCCGAGACATTCTCAGCTACTGGGATGCGACGGAGAAATCCAACATCCACTACGGCGGTCTGGTGGAGTTGATCGTCAACGCCATGCCCGAGATCAACCAACCGTTCATCGATTTCGAGGACGAGATGTAGGGCGGGTGCTCGAGCCCGCGACTCCGGGGGGAGAAACGAGAGGCGTGATGATGGATCAAGATATCAAGACGCTACAGGGAAAGAAGATCCTCGTCGTCGACGACGAGCCCGATATCGTGACCTACCTCTGCACCCTGCTCGAGGACCACGGAATGGTCACCTGTACGGCGGCTGACGGGCAGGAGGGTCTCGAGGTGGCGCGGGCCGAATCTCCCGACCTGATCACGCTGGACATCTCGATGCCCGAGACGTCGGGCGTGAGGATGTTCCGCGAGATCCAGGCGGACCCGATCCTGGACCAGATCCCGGTGGTGATCGTCACCGGACTCTCACGAGACTTCGAGGGCTTCATCAAGAGCCGGCGACAGGTGAGGCCGCCGGACGGGTACATCGCCAAACCGCTGGAATCGGACGACGTGCTCGGAACCCTGGCACGTGTCCTGGAAGGCCGGACGCCGGGCGAATCGGAATGACACCACGGCCGCCGCGAAGCCACGGCGCGACCGCGTAAGGAGGAAACCATGAGCAATCCCAATGGTCTCTCGGATCGAAGGATCCTGGTGGTGGAGGACGAGGACGACGCCCGTCTGTACCTCACCACCGTGCTCGAGGACGCAGGCGCAACCATCCTGGAGGCGACCGACGGCGATCAGGCCATCGAGGTCGCCCGACGGGAGAAACCGGATCTGATGACCCTGGACCTGTCGATGCCGGGCAAGGACGGTGTCCAGGCGTTCACGGAGATGCGTCAGGACGAGGAGCTGCAAGACCTGCCAATCTGCATCATCACGGGGCACCCCGAGTTCCGCAAGGTCATCTACGACCGCCCCGTGCGTCCGCCGGAGGGCTATCTCAACAAGCCCGTGTCCGGGGAGGATCTGGTCTGGAACGTTCGCCGGATTCTCGAATTGCAGGAACGCAAGTCGGACTGACCCACCCACCCACTGGGACTATGCTGGAGGGCATGGCCATGCCCGTGGACCGCGATCACTATTTCGAGGAGATGCCCTGCTACCTGTCCGTCCAGGACCGGGAGTACCGCATCGTCGACAGCAACCGCCGCTTCCGCGAGGACTTCGGCGACCGGGAGGGCACGTTTTGTTACGTGGCCTACAAGGGGCGCGAAACCCGCTGCCTCGACTGTCCCGTGAAGCGCACCTTCGACGACGGACGGAGCCACGCCTGCGAGAAGACGCTCACCACCCTCGACGGTCGGTCGATCCCGGTGATGGTTCACACCACGCCGCTGCGAGACGCCGACGGCGAGGTCAAGGCGGTCATGGAGATGCATACGGACATCTCCGGAATGCGGCACCTCAAGCAGCAGCTCGAGCACAGCCGGACACGGCTCTCGAGGCTGTTCGAAGAGGTCCCGTGCTACCTCACCGTGCAGGGGCGCGATCTGGTGATCCAGAACGCGAATCGGGCCTTCCGTGAAGCCTTCGGACCGGCGGTCGGCCGTCTTTGCTACGAGGTCTACAAGCACCGCGAGGAGCAGTGTTTGGTCTGTCCCGCGATCAAGACCTTCGAGGATGGGGAGACCCGTTCCCACGAGGAGGTCGTGACGGGGCCGGATGGGCAGAAGATCAACGTGCTGGCGACCACGGCCCCGATCACCAACGCGTCGGGCGAGGTCATTGCGGTGATCGAGATGTCCACGGACATCACCCAGCTCAGAGCGCTCCAGGATCAGCTGACCTCCATCGGCCTGCTGGTGGGATCGATCTCCCACGGAATCAAGGGTCTGCTCACCGGCCTGGACGGCGGGATCTACCTGGTGAACACCGGTTTCGCCAAGGAGAACCCTGAGCGCGTCGAGAAGGGCTGGGAGATGGTCCAGCGCAACGTGGACCGGATCCGGAGCATGGTGCAGGACATCCTGTACTACGCCAAGGACCGGGACCTGGACGTGATGGACATCGACGCCAGCGAGCTCACCGGCGAGGTCCGGGAGATCGTCCGCAAGAAGGCCGGAGACCTGGACGTGACCCTGGAGCTGGACATCCCCGACGATCTGGGGTCCTTCGAAGGGGACCGGCAGGCCATGCGGGCGATGCTCCTCAACATCGTCGAGAACAGCCTGGAGGCGTGCCGGGCGGACCGGCACGAGTCCGACTCCAAGGTTCGCTTCCGCGTCCGTCGTTCCGAGCCGTGGATGGTCTTCGACATCGAGGACAACGGCATCGGGATGGACCGCCAGACCCGTGAGAAGATCTTCTCGCTGTTCTTCTCCTCCAAGGGCATCAAGGGCACCGGTCTCGGGCTCTTCATCTCCAACAAGATCGTGGAGAAACACGGCGGCACCATCGAGGTGGAGTCCGAACCCGGCGCTGGCTCCCGATTCCGGGTACGCATACCCTTGGAGGCCAGGCCCAGCACGAGGCCGCCTGGTGGGGACACGGGAGAGGGAGAGGGAATGGATGGAGGACAGCCGCCGGATCCTGATCGTCGATGACGATCCCGACACGGTCACCTACCTGACCTCCGTCCTGGAGGACCACGGCTACCTCACCCGCTCCAGCGCGGATGGCGAGGAGGCCCTGGATCAGCTGGAGACATCGGTCCCCGCGGGGATCATCCTCGATGTGATGATGCCCGGCCGTTCCGGGCTCGACCTCCTGGTGCGGATCCGCCGGGATCCCCGCTGGGCGACGATCCCGATCCTGGTACTCACCGGCCACGATGCGATCCTCGAGGATCGCGGGGGCACCTATACGAGCAGCCACGGGGTGGACCGGGGCCCGGACGCGGTCCTCGGCAAGCCCGTGGACATCGCCGAGCTCCTGCGGACGCTGGAGGGGATGATCCCCCCGCAATAGGACGGCGCCGTCCACCGTTGTACCCTGGGGAACCGGGAGGTGACGTGGTCGCGCAACGCCCGTCCATCGCAGCCCTCTGCGCTGCGGTCGTCCTCGCCCCGGTACCGCGACCCGCGTCCGCCCACTCCCCCCACGACGTGATCCTCGAGGTGGCGGCATCGCCCGACGGGGAGCGCATCGTGGCCCAGTACGCCTACCCCGAGCGGAGGCTCCTGCTGGTGAGCGAGGATCGGGGGGGGAGCTGGGCCTTCGTGGCCGCCGAAGCCGCGCGAGAGGCGCTCGACGATCTGGAGTTCGCGGGCGAGGACGTGCTGCTCGCCGCGGACGGCGTGCACCCGCACCTCCACGTGAGCGAGGACGGCGGGTGGACCTGGGACGAGACCGGAGAACCGGATGGGTCCGCCGTGCTGTGTGTGGAGCCGTCCGCCTCCGGATCGGACGGATCCGTGCTCCACGCGGGGACCGAGGCGGGACTGTACCGAAGCGACGACGGCGGAACGTCGTGGAACCCAGCGTCCGACGGCCCCCTGGCGCCGGTTCACCGGATCGTCGCGGTGGAGGGCTGCGAGGGCGGCGACTGCGTGGCGGCCCTCGTCGGCGATGAACAGCTGTGGATCTCCCGGGACGGTGGGGAGAGCTACGCGATGGCGACCGAGTCCTCGGGCCCCTTCAACACGCCGGTCTCCCTCGCCCTGTCCCCGGACTTCGCCGCGGACGGGAGGGTCTGGCTGGGTACCACGGGCGGCCGCGTCCGGCGCAGCGCCGACGGCGGGGAGAGCTGGGACTTCGGGAGCATCTTCCCGGGCGACCCACAGGAGGAGTCGGTCAACGATCTCCTGGCGCTCACGCCCGATCGGCTCCTCGGGATCACCGAGGACCACGCCGTGCTCTGTAGCAACGACGCCGGCGAGTCCTGGAGAGAGTGCTCCCACGGGATCCCCTGGCGCTACCTCCAGGAGAGCCAGAGCTGGGGTCACTATCGGCGGCTGGAGGGGGATCCCGACGGCGACCGGCCCACCCTGCTGGCGTCGTGGGAGGGGCTGGTGCGAAGCGACGACCGCGGCGCCACCTGGGAAGAGATCTGCACCCTCGGGCCGACCTTCGTCCGGGCGCTCGCCGTCTCACCGGCGTTCCCCGACGACCCACGCCTGTGGATCGGTTCCTACGGTTCGGGCCTCTACGAGACCCGCGATCACGGCGAGACCTGGTCCGTGCTCGCGGCCGATCAGGAGCGCCTCTACGCGATATCCTTCGTGCCGTCCCCCGAGTTCCCCGACGATCCCCTGCTGCTGATGGTCGCCACCCGCAAGCTCCTGCGGTCCGTGGACGCGGGAGCCTCCTGGGAACTGGTCCACGTGTCCGGGATCGAGGAGCTGCACGACGTCGTGCTCTCGCCCCGATTCGCGGATCACCCCGTGGGGTACGCCCTGGGCACGAGCGACTCGCTCGGTCGGACCGCGCTCTCGCGCACCACGGACGGCGGGGAGCACTGGGTTGCCGTGTGGGTCGCGGATGGTTGGCCCGAGCGGCAGATCGAGGAGGTGCTGTTCTCACCAGCGATCTCCGGGACCCTGTACGCCCGGCAGTCCACGCCGGCGGCGGTGCTCCAGTCCACCACCGGGGGAGGGGAGTGGGAGACGATCACGGAGTTTCCCGACGGCGTGGAGATCGTGGCCCTTTTCGCCCTGGAAGAGGGCGGGGCCGACCGCCTGGTGGCGGTGTCCGCCGACGGCCGGATCTGGCGATCGACGTCCGACGTGGCGACCTGGGACGAGGGGACGGGCGCCGGTCAGGCGGTGTTTCGAGGCCAGCAGATTCCCCACGGGGATGGCGAAGCTCCCGCAGCGCTCTTCCTCTCCCTGGATCCCCCGGGGATCGCGCGCTCCCTCGACGCCGGCGAGAGCTGGCAGCGACTGTCGACCCCCTTCCTATCCACGGTCCTGCGCATCGCCGCGTCCCCCGACCATCCCCGGGACACGGCCCTGGTGGTGTCCACCCACTACGGGACCTTCTTCACCTGCGACGATGGCGAGCAGTGGCACCTCCTGGACCGACTGATTCGCTTCGAGGACGACGCCTGCGACCTGCGCTACCGCGGTAAGGGCTGGGAGCGTGTGGAGGGGGAGGGGACCGGGCTCTCCCTGGCCCGGAGCGGACACCCGGGTGACGCGGTGGAGATGACGTTCTCCGGGCATACCGCCCGCTGGCTCACCCGGCGCTTCCCGGGCGCCGGCGAGGCCCGGGTGTTCCTCGACGGGGAACTCGTCGCCGAGGTCCTCCTGCACCGGGACCGGGTGACCGAGCCCGCCCACCCGGTGGAGATCGACGCTGGTTCCGACGGCCCTCACACCCTGGAGATCCGGGTGGTGGGCACCGGCCCCGTGGTCGTGGATGCGGTCGAGGTGGTCCGCGACCGGACGACCAACGGCGCGGTGGAGGACTACGAATCCGGTCCGTGGTGCCCGCCCGCCGACGAGCCCCCGGAGCCGGACGACGACGACTCGTCCTCGGACCCGGGATCGGCCCCCGAGGGGGATTGTTCCTGCGGGTACGGGGAGGGGGCACCCCGGGGCGCCTCTCTCGCCCTGGCCCCGGGCCTCGCCCTCGCCCTCCTCCGCCGTCGGCCGCGAGGCCGGGGATCGTGCATCCCCCCCGCCCCTCCGGTACGCTGACCGACGGAGCGAGGGAGCCCCATGGAGGTCGCCGTCATCTCCGGAACCATCGGCATGTTCCTGGCGCTGGTCGGGACCGCGGTGGTGATGTACGCGCGCGATTCCCTCACCGAGCGCCGGCGGTCCCGGGCGCTGTGGGCCAGCTGGGCCGCCCAGCAGGGCTTGTCGTACGACGACCGGGTGATCTCCGGCAGCCTGGACGGCCGGGACCTGACCATCCGGACCCGCATCGGCCAGACCGACGACTCCCTCGCCCTGCTGACGGTGGTCCGTATGCGCCTCGAGGCGCCGGTTCCCGGCCGGCTGCGGATCACCCCCGAACGCCAGTCCATCGAGCGGATCCTGGCTGCCGACATCCAGGTCGGCGACACCACCATCGACCAGCAGTGCACCATCGAGTGCAACGACGCGGACCTGGCCCGGAAGATCCTGGGCGACGTGGACGTGAAGGCCTCGCTCAAGCCCGTGCTCCTGGCCGGTGCCAGATTCCAGCTGACCGAACACCACGTGGAGGCCGCGTTCCGCGGCCAGCTGACCGCGGACCTGCACCGGAGGGTGACCCAGACCTCCGTGGTGGCCAAGGCCTTCGAGCGGGCACCCGGGCGCCCCTTCCGTCGCTTGGCCGAACGGATGGGCTGGGACCTGCCCGAACTGCCCGGTGGCCCCTGGGCAGGCGGCGACGTGGGCCCGCTGGCGGTCCGGGTCCGCTACCACGAGGACAAGGGCCCCGCCCACACAGCCATCCGTGTCCGCGTGCCCGGACTGGATGCCCTGGGACTCCATGTCTCCCTGGCCGAGTACACCGGCGCGTCGCCACGCCTGGAGCTCGGCGACCCCATCCTGGACCGCCTGCTCCCCGTGCATGGCCGGGATCCCGAGACGATCCGGATACTGCTGCGCGACGACGACCTCCGCGCCGAGCTCCTGGAGGTGGTGCACGGCCACCCCGGTTCCGCGGTGGTCCGCGGCACGGTGCTGATGGCGGTGCCGGGATTCGCCAGCGACCGGCTGGACGAGATGGTGGACCGGGCCCTGTCGCTGGCGAAGCGGTTCCACGAGGGTCTCGCCGGGCTGGACTCGCCCCCCGAGGTCGCCCCCCCCGAGTCCTCCTGACCGACCCGGACACCGGGTGCCGCCGGTGCCCCAGGAGCTGGCACGGGAGTTGCTCCCTCCCTGGACCCGAGGAGACAGAGATGACCACCACGTTCCGCCGATTTGCAGCCCTTCGCGCCACGATCCTCACCGCCGCCCTGGCCTCGCTCTGGGTCCTCACCGGCTGCCCGACCGACCTCTTCCCCGAGGGCTGGGAGGAGGCCACCGAGGTCGACGAGATGGACGTGACCGACCTGGGCGAGACCGACCCCGAGGATCCGGACGTGGGCACCGTGGCCATCAGCGGCAACCTGGACCGCCTGGAGGTCCAGTACATCGCCAGCTTCCCCTGCAGCGACGACCTGCGGGCCTACCAGGTGGTCGAGGGCACCGACGTGGACATCCTCGTCCAGCCCGACGACCTCCACCCCGACGCCGTCACCGGATCCGACTGCACCACCCAGCTCCAGGTGACCCTGGTCGACCTGCCGGAGGGCACCTACCAGGTCGCCGTCTACCGCCGGGACAACGACCAGGTCGACCCCGACATGGAGCCCGTGCTGGTGGCCGAGGGAGAGGCGATTCTCGGGTTCGCCGAGTAGCCCGTCACCCGTCCCTCCACGTATCTTTGTCCCGTGGAGGAGGCTGGCCCCAGCACCGAGAAGGAACAGATCTTCGTCTCCTACGGTCGCCGGGACGGCGCGGAGGCGGCCGAGGAGCTGTGCGCGCTGCTGGAGAGCCGGGGTTACCGGGTGTGGTGGGACCAGCGCGACATCTCGGCGGGGGCAGTGTTCACCACCCGCATCCAGGCGGGCATCGAGGGCAGCGACCTGCTGGTCGCGATCCTGACCCCCTGGAGCGTCCGCCACGAGTCCTGGTGCCTGGACGAGCTGGCCCACGCGCGGAACACCGAGGTCCCGATCCTCCCGGTCTGCTTCGTCGCCGGTGTCCTCCCTCCCTTTCCGATCGCCCGATTGAGCGCCATCGATGTCTCGGGAGACCGCGAGGCGGCCCTCGCGGAGGTCCTCGCCCAGGTCCAGACGGCCCTGGAGACGGGGCGGTCTCCGCTGCGGGAGTTCGGCGACGACGCACCCTGGTGCACCCGGGTCGAACGTCTGGACTTCGACGCGGACCTGGGTCGCCACATCGGCAAGTTCGTGGGGCGCGAGTGGCTGTTCGACCTCCTCCGAGAGCGCGTCCGCGACCCCGACACCCGGGTCATCCTCCTCACGGGGGCCGCGGGCATCGGCAAGACCGCCATCGCGGCACAGGCGTCGGTGCGGCTCAACGTGCGAGGGGTGCATCTATGCCGCAGGTCGATGCCCCGGTCTTGCCGCCCCGAGTCATGGCTCTCCGGTCTGGTCCACCAGCTGGCCCTGCAGTTCCCCGCCTACCGGGGGCAGCTGGAGTCCATGCCCGAGCCGGACTGGCAGGACACCCGCGGCCTCTTCCGACGGGTCGTCGCCGGCCCCCTGGCCCAGGTGGAGTCGTCGCTGGACGTCAGCGAACCGCTCGTCTTCGTGGTGGACGGCCTGGACGAGGCCGTCGCCCTCGAGGGCCACGGCATGAGCCGCGCGATCCGGGATGCGGTGGCGGACTTCCCCCCCTGGCTGCGGGTGATCGTGACCAGCCGGCCGGATCAGGGCCTGAAGGAGAGCTTCGCACTCCGCCACGTCCGCGTCGACGAGATCGAGGCGGACACCGAGCCCAACCTCGCCGACGTCCGCGCCTACGTCGAGAGCCGGGTCGGCCAGCTGGCCGAGATCTCCGACGACCCCGGTCAGCGGGTGGCCCTGGTCCGGTGGATCGTCGAGGCGGTGGAAGGCAACTTCCTGGTCGCCAGCATGACCCTCGACGAGTTGGCCGAACGGGGCCTCGACGCCTTCAAGGGGCCGGACACCGAGGCCCTCTTCCCGCGCGACGCCAAGGGCCTCTACACCCAGATGTTCGAGGACCGGTTCGAGGTGGACGAGTACCGCCAACTGCTGCGTCCCCTGCTCGAGGCGCTGGTGGTGGCCCGTTCCCCCCTCCCCGACGACCTGCTCTGCCGGACCGTGGCGAGTCGCTACGACGCGGAGGATGGCATCTCGGCTCTCTCCCAGTTCCTCCAGACCGGCGCGGATGGCCACGTACTGTTCCACAAGAGCCTGGCCGACTGGTTGGTCGGCCACGCCCGGGGCACGCCGTACCGGATCCTCGCCGAGCACGGCCACCGCAAGCTCGCCGAGCTGTGCGAAGCCGAGTACTCCGCAGGCGTGCGGCGGATGTCGTCCTACGCCCTGCGCCACCTGCCCGCCCACCTGATGCGGACCGGCGACTGGGCCCGGGCGATCCAGGTGCTCGACGACGAGGCATTTCGACAGGCCCGGAGCGACCAGGGGTTCGACGACGAGACGATCGCCGACCTGGAGATGGCAGAGCGGGAACGCGAATCCCTCACGCCGGAGCAGGGGAGCACCCTCACCGCGCTGTGGACGAAGGCCCCGGGCCAGGACGACGACGAGCCCGAGGAACCCGATGGACGGCCGGGCGCCGAGGAAGCGCTGAAGAAGCTCGTGTCCCTGCTGGGACAGGGGGCGAGTCCGACGGGTTCCTCGGCTTCAGCCGCCGCGGATCCGGGAAAATCGCCGAACGATTCGGCGGAACCGATGCTGGCCATGCTCCAGGCTCTCTCCAGGGCCGGGAAGGAAGGTGGCCGTCCCGAGCCCGCCATGCCCCCGGGAAGGGACCTCGGCGCGGCCAACGAGTTGCTCCTGAGCCACGTCGGGACGGTCGGAATCACCCGGGACGTGTTGGAGAAGGCCATCGTCACACCTGCCGGCCAGTCGCCCCCCGACCTGGATGACCCGGCCGTCCTTCACGGGGTTCTCCGAACGGTCATCGAGAGGCACCTCCCCGATCTGGATGTCGACGAGATCCTGCGCACGCGCCGGCCGCCCGAGGACCCGGTGATGCGGCTCGGCGAGGCCAAGGCCAAGCTCGATTCGGTCCAGGCGAGGCTGGAGGAGAAGGCGAAACAGAAGGACTTCGCCGGTGCGAGGCGGATCGTCGAGGAGCTCGCCGAGTACCCAGAGCTGGCCGAGGTCCAGAAGGCCTGGGACGAGCAGCTCGACGAGGCGGAGAGATCCGTGCGGGTGTCCCGGCTCCTCGAGCGCGTGGTCGCCCGCGTGCAGGAGGCGGTCGCCGGGGAGGACTTCGAGGGGGCTCGTGCCGCCGTCGACGCGTTGCCCAGCGATCACAAGGAGACCAAGGCCTTCCGCCTCAGCATCCTCAAACAGATCGACGAGGCCGAGGACAACGCGAGAATCAAGGCCCGGCTGGAGCCGACGATCGAGAAGGCGGGGGCGCTGGTGGAGCAGGGACGGGTGGGGGAGGCCCGAGCCGAGATCCAGGGCTTGCCCGACGAGCCACAGCAACTCCTCGAGCTCAAGGAGATGTGGCTGGCGCAACTGGACGGGGTCGAGGGGAGGGGCATGGCGCCCCCGCCTGGACGGCCGCCAGCCACCCCACCCCCGGGGGACGTCCAGGTGACCCCGTCGAGACCGGCGTCCTCGGTTCGCCCTCCCGATGCGGGCCCGGCGAACCCGGTGCGAAAGGGTACGGCGACCTGCCCCTCCTGTGGCTCCCCCATCGGCGGGCCTCGGGGCACCCGCGCCGTCGGCGTGGTCCTGGGACTCTCCCTCGCCATCGGCCCCCTCGTGCTCCTGCGCTACAGCTGGTGGTTCCTGCTGCTGGTGGTGCCCACCGGGTTGCTGGGAGTGGTCATGGCGTACGGGCAAGCCATCGGGTTCACCACCTGTCGTGAGTGCGGCTGGTCCGGTCGCCCCTCGCGAAAGGCAACTGCGCCAGCGGAGTCATCCGGGAATTCGCGTGGCGGCTGGGTCCAGAGCGCTGAACTCCGAGGGGCCGTGGACGATGCCCAGCTGGGGGGAGTGGTCCTTGCGCTTCGCAAGGTGGAGATCGCCGGAGGTGGCATGCTGTTCGCCTTCGAACTCCTCGAGGGTCTGCCCGCCGAGCGTTCCAAAGAGGCCGGGCTGGCGCTTCGCTGCGTGGTCGCACAGACCCTGATCCAGGCGGCGCGACTGACTCCGGGCGTCGCCCTGGGGGACGAGCTCGCCTACCGGGTGACGCTCTCGGACGGCGTCGTGCTCTCCGCGCCGAAGCTCGAGAGCGGCGACCAGGTGACCGATCCTCTCCAGGTCACCGGCGGAGTCGTCGGCCCTGCCGGGATGATCGTGATCCAGCCCATCGGCGCTCCGGCGTCACGAACGCCGACGCAGGAGGCCGCCAACAAGCACGTCGTGGAGCAGCTCCTTCCCTTCTTCGAGGCCCGCGTCGGCAGCTCTCTCGTCCTCGGATGAGTGCCCATCGGGAACGGCGCCCGATCTCGGGAAGGTCCCCCGTGTGAGACCCGTGTGAGGGCGGCGCGCCCTCCCTCCGGCGATGCTTGGGTTGGGGCATCGATCACCGGAAGGAGATTCCCGATGAAGCACCTGGCCGTGACCATCCCGACGATCCTGCTGTTCCTGGCGACCCAGCCCGCCCTCGCCGAGACCGAGGACGAGGACGACTGGCTGGTCGAATACGAGGCCCCGCCCCTCGAGTGCGATCAAGGGCTCGCCGCGTGGGGGGAGATCAACGCCATCGACGAGGAGTGGATCGCCGGCGAGGACGGCTGCCCTCCGCCCCACGAGGCCGATCAGGGAATCGCCGCCTGGGGCGAGACCGACGACATCGACTTGGAGTGGACGGAGTACGAATCCGACCGGGGGGCGGCGGCCGTCGCCCTCGCGCAGGCGCTGGACCTGAGCTGGGAGATCCGCGAGGAGGACGATCCCTTCACCCACGACCCGGATCAGGGCATCGCGGCCTGGTCGGACGAGGGCACCATCGAGGTGGAGTGGCCCGAATACGAGCCCGACCACGGCATGGGTGCCTGGGGGGACAAGGAGACCATCGACGTCGAATGGGAACTCGAGTAGCTCTCGAATAATCCCGGCCGCTCCTGCGTCGAACACCGCGTTCCCCACGACACGAGAATCGATGGACGGCTCGCCACACGTGTGGCGCGCGGCGGGCCCGTGGGAGCGGACTGCACCCGAAGGAGGGCCCCTGATGATCCGGAATCGAATCCTCGCGATGTTGCCCCTGACGATCCTCGTGACCGGCTGCGTGGAGCTGGAGCTGAGCACCGACGCGCTCACCCTCATCAACTCCCAGGAGACGACGCTGACCGCGGATCAACCGGGCAGTGTGACCACCTCCAGCGACCTGGTGACCACGAAGTGGACCTCGTCGGACGAGAGCGTGGTGATCGTCACCGCGGACGCCATCGATCCCCGGATGGCGACCGTGGTCGCCGTAGGCGCGGGCAGCGCCACGATCGAGGTCGCCGAGGGGGGCACGCCTTCGGTCTGCGAGGTGACGGTGCTCCCGGGCGCGAATCTCACCATCGAGGTGGACCCGGACGCCTTCCAGCTCATCGAGCCCTACCTGGACGACACCCGCCTGGGCGAGGAGGGCTACTCCGCCCTGCTGGACGAGTACGCCTACTTCCTGGACACCGGCGACTCGGAGACCCTGCTCGTGGAGGCCGGCGAGCACGAGCTCACCTTCCAGACCCCGACGTCGTTCGTCATGACGGGTGAGGAGTATCGGCTCGTGGACCCGATCGTGGTCGAGGACGGCGTGGAGCTCACCGTGCTGTTCGAGGGGCTGGACGAGGAGTACGAGCCGGTCCCCTGATCCGATCTCAGAGATCGAACTCCTCGTACACGAACGCCAGATCCTCCCGGATCCGCTCCTCGGTGATCCCGAAGTCCGCCAGGTCGTACTTGTGCTTGGAGACGTAGGCGCGCTGCTTCTCGGCCTGGGCCCGGACCTCCTCCATGTACTCCTCGCTGACCTCGATGCCGGTGAACTCGAGGATATCGGCCATGACCTTCTCGAAGTTCTGCATCAGGTCGGGGTAGCGGACGATGAGGAGGTTCTCCTCCGGGATCGCGCCGGACTTGTAGGCCTCGTGGAACTGGCGGTAGAGGGCGACCTCGCCCTGGTAGAGGTTCTCGAAGTAGCGCTTGCGCACGTCGGCGGGGAGGCTCTTGGTCTTGAACATGTTGTCGGTGGCGTTGGACAGCATGTTCATGCCCGAGGGGATGACCGAGACCGGGTCGCGGACCATGTAGATCATCTTGGCGTCGGGGAACTGCTGGAGCACGTCGGCAGTCCGCAGGGTGAAGGTGAACGGCTTGCCGAGCACCCGGGGCTTGCCCGAGGTCTTGAGGTTCCGCTGCAGGCACTGGGCGTAGTAGGCGAGCTCCGTGCGGTTCTTCTCGGACCCGGTCGCGTGGGACGCCAGCAGCTCCTTGACCTTGTCGCCCTCGTCCCACCCCAGGAAGAACAACAGCACGAACAGGCCGTCCAGGAAGCGGAACGACAGCAGGACCTCGTCGGTCTCCACGGAGTCCAGGCCGGTCTCGTGGGCGCCCTTCATGTAGTGCCGGCCCGGGTTGAAGCGGGCCAGGAAGGGGATGAAGGGCTTGATCAGCTTCTGGCCCAGGATCGACGGCACGATCATCTGCCAGACCTGGAACGAGCACAGCACGCCCGAACTCTCCAGGAAGCGCTGCATGACCGTGGTGCCGGAGCGGGGATTGCTGACGATGAAGATCGGCCGGTCGATCTTCTGCTCGCGGTAGGCCGGGAAGAACAGGTTGTCCAGCCACAGGGTGAAGCGACTGTAGATCTGGAAGTTGATCAGCAACCAGCCGGTGAACAGCGGCGTGATCGTCCGGCCGAAGACCCTCCGGACGACCCCGTAGATCGTCAGCATGCGCCCGAGCATGATCTCTCCTCTTCGGGGAACCGAAGTGCATAGGTACCCCTCCGCGGCGGAAATGGCCAGCCCTTCCGGTGGCGCGGGCCGCTGGCAACCGGCGAGTGCGTGAAGAACAATGGAGCGATGCGCTGCGCCGTGTTCGGGATCGTCGTCGCCGGGGTCGCCATCCTCTCGTCGGGGTCGGCCGCGGGGCAACCGCTGGAGGCATCCGAGGACCGGATCGAGGAGGCCCTGCGTGTCCTCACGGGCGTGGATTCGCAGCCCGATGGCGGGGCGCCGATCGTGTCCCGCTACATCCACCACCCGGGAAACGCCGACGCGGTGCACTGGATCGCGGACGAGCTGGAGGCGGTCGAGGGGATCGAGCTGGAGCTGGAGACCTTCGACGCGGCCGGGGCCAGCGGCCTGGACAACGTGGTGGCGACCCTCCCCGGTGTCGACGACGATCTCCCGCCCCTGTTCCTGGGCGCCCACCTGGACTCGATCGCCAGCCTGACCCCGGGCTGGGACGGGACGGTCGACCCCGCCCCCGGGGCGGACGACGCCGCCGCCGCCGTCGCCGCGGCGATCGAGTGCGCCCGCCTGCTCGGGGGGTCCGGCGAGCCCTTCGAACGAACCGTCCACTTCGTGCTGTTGAACGCCGAGGAGCAGGGACTGCTGGGCAGCTACGAGCACGTGGACCGACGTCTCGCGACCGACGATCCCGTGGAGGTGGCCTTCATCCTCGACCCGGTGGGCTACAACCCGGGCGATCTGCTGTTCTTCACCCACGACGAGCCGTCGGCCGGATTCGCCGAGGCGCTGCTGGACTTCGCCGAGGACCAGGACCTCTTCATCCAGGTCAACGGCGTGGACGAGTCCCTGATCGGCGGCGACGCCCGCGCGGACCACTACCCGTTCTGGGTCGCCGGGTGGCCCGCCCTCCATCTCGGCAGCTTCCCCCAGCCGCCCACCTACCACACGGTGGACGACACCCTCGACGGCGTGGACCTGGCGTTCAACACGGCGGTGACCACCCTGGTCTGCCGCCACGTGTTCGAGCTGGCGGGTCCGGGTGCCGAGGTCCCCGACGGCGACCTGGACGGGGACGACCCCGGGGGCTGCCAGTGTCACACCCCCGCGAGCGCCCCCGGCGCAGGGTCGCTGCTGCTGCTCGGCCTGGCCGGGTGTCTCTTCGGGCGTCATCGGACGACACGGGCAGCGTAGGTCCCGCCCGATCGGCTATCTTCATCCCATGGATCCCGCCCGCCGCGAGATCGAGCGCCTGCTGGCCTGGCGCCGGGGAGAGACCCCGGGGCCGCTTCGGCTACACCTGGTGCTCACCGAGCGCTGCAACCTGGCCTGCCGGTCGTGCTTCATGGGGCAGCTGCCGCCCCGGACGCGCGACCAGGAACTGGACGACGACGCGCTGTTGAGGGTGGCCGACGAAGCCATCGACCTCGGTGTCGAGGAGCTGTACCTGGTGGGTGGGGAGATCCTGGTCCGCCGCGAGGTGGCGCTGGCGCTGATGAAGCGGGTGAAGGCGGCGGGGCTGCGGGGGGATCTGACCACCAACGGCACGCTGCTCGACGAGGGGGTCGCTCGAGCCCTGGTGGACCTGGGCTGGGACCGGGTGCAGGTCTCCCTGGACGGGCCGGATCCCGAGACCAACGACGCCCTGCGGCCACCCTCCGGGACGTACGAACGGGTCCAGGAGGGGGTCGGACGTCTCCGTCGGCTGCGGAATCGCGCGGGAGCCGCCCTCCCCGAGATCGGCCTGGCCACGGTCGTCAGCGCCGACAACTGGCGAACCCTGCCGGAGATGGTCGACCGCGCGGCGGAGCTCGGCGCCACCGAGATCACCTTCCAGTCCCTCAAGGACATGAGCTCCGCGTACCCGCAGATGCGGCTGGATGCCGCCGCTCTGGAGGCGCTTCCCGAGGTCGTGTCGAGGGCCGTGGATCGGGCGGGTCGACGTGGCCTGGCCACCAACGCCGCGGACCTGCTCCAGCCCGCGCTGCTGGAGGACGCAGGCCTGGACGCGGCCCTGCGTGGCGATGTGGACCACGTCGACGATCCCCTGTTCCGGGCCCACTGCTTCCTGCCCTGGACCACCGCAGTGGTCCACTTCGACGGACGGGTCAGCCCCTGCTGGGAGTGGCGGGGCGCGGAACTGGGCAACGTGCGGGACGCCTCCCTCGAAGAGATCTGGCACGGCCCCGTGTTCCGGCGCTGGCGGGAGGACTTCCTGGCCGGGCGGATGCCCGACCACTGCCGCGGGTGCTGCCTGGGATTCGTGGACCACATCCGCTGGATCCGCCTGGAGGGCCTGCTGGCCGCGGGTGCCCAGCAGGAGGCGCTGGCCGTGGCGGACCGGCTCCTCGACTGGCAGCCGGCCCACCGGCACGCGGTGGTGGCGCGGGCGAAGGCGCTGCTGGGGCTGGGCCGGGGGGACGAGGCCGAAGCGTGGGTGAGGGAGTGCCTTGCGAAGAGGCTCCCCGAACGAAGTCTCGAGCAGGTCTACCTCCTGGACGTGCTCGTGGAGGGCGGTCTGGAGGGGGTCGCCGCGGAGTTGCTGCCCACCGTCGAGGCCGCCGCTGGCGAATCCGGTGCGGTGGTGGATGCGGTGGGGAGGCTCACCAAGAAGCTGAACTTCGGCTGACCTTCCTACCCGCTAGCGTC
The DNA here is from genome assembly GCA_964542165.1 of uncultured Rickettsiales bacterium. GTDB lineage: Bacteria > Myxococcota_A > UBA796 > UBA9615 > CAYRNR01 > CAYTBN01. The sequence continues at coordinate 93,457 of CAZITQ010000001.1, read as the reverse complement.
CGCGCCGAGTCACTCGCCGCAAGGCGATCTGAGCGCCCAGAGGGCTTACAAGCGACGAAAAGGAGGATCGGGCACCGGCCTTCGGCCTGGGCACGGGCACGGGCACGGGCACGGGCACGGGAGGAGCCGTCTGGCTCGCCGCCTGTGGCGGCAATGCCCGACAGGCCCCTAGTTGATCAGGAAGACCGTCCCGACCTTGCTCGTCACGAACACCCCGTACCCATCCGAGCCGTTGTAGGGGTTCTGCCAGCTGGTGATGTCGTAGCGGCTGACCCACAGGGCGTTGTAGCCGTTTTGCAGGTAGGCCAGTTCCGAGGGGCCGAAGACGAAGCCGCCGCCGTCGTTGCTGGTGCAGGTGAGGTTGCCGCCGGTGGGGGTGCCGTTGGGGTCGATGCTGATCAGCTGGATCAGCATCCGCGAGCTGGCGTCACCGCCGGTGGTCCACTGCAGGGTGGCGCCCGGGTCGCGGTGCCACTGGGTCATGAACTGGCTGGACAGGTCGGGATCGAAGACGGAGAAGTCCGGCCCGGCGCGGATGGCCTGGGGGATGGACATCTCGGGCAGGCCGCCGCCGCCCGGGAGTTCCAGGCTGTAGGTCCCGTTGAACTGGACGGTCGCGACCGGGAGGTTGGGCTCCTCGTAGATCGGTCCCCCGGTGTCGTCCGAGGTCTGGGAGAGCACGATGGAGCCCTGGGCGGTGCCGAAGGAGATCTGGCTCCCGGCGTCCAGGTAGTCGTACAGCGCCGTGGGTGACTCCACGTTGTAGCCGCAGGCCCCGTTGGCGGGCAGGTGGTCCAGGAAGCCCCAGTCGTCGGGGGTGTAGAGCCGCCCGAGGGCGTTGGCCAGGCGGGTCCCGAAGGCCGGCTCCTCCAGGTGGAACAGGAAGACCCGACCGCCGTCCAGACCCTCACCGCTCCACTCGTAGAGGAAGCCGCCGGACAGGGTGTCCGAGCCGTCGTCGGTGGTCACGCTGACGTCCACGTGGCCGGGCGCCGAGGCCGACGGCGTGGTGACCTGCAGCAGGTCGTCGTCGATGGAGATCAACGGGGCCGCCTCCCCACCGATGCGAACGTCCAGCCCCGCCCCGTCCAGGTTCTCGCCGCGGATCTCGACCGTCGTCCCCCCCTCGACGATGCCGTGGTTGGGGGACACCGAGTTGATCTCCACCTCTCCCCAGGGGGAGATGTCGTCGTCGTCGTCGTCGTCGTCCCCGGTCACGTCGTCGTCCTGGAGCCCCAGGGGAACGGCGCAGCCGGCGATCACCCCGGGACCCAGGAGCATCACCCACAGCAGCGCGAACCGTTGGACGCGGGTACCCATGTCCCTCATGGTAGCCCAATCCACCGGGGGGATCCGGGTCGTTCTTGGCACGGCCGCGCCCGCCGGGAGACACTGTCTCCGTGCTCCGCCCAACCCACGGACTGTGTCTCCTCGTCACCCTGGTCATTGCCCTGCAGGCCCACGGTGCGGGCGCGGCCGATCTGCCCGAACGCGTCACCGTCCGGATCGGCGCCCGACTCCAGCTGGACGAGGTGCGCGTGTCTCTCCCCGGCGGCACGATCCGCGTCCTCGGCCGGGACCTGCGTGATGAACTCGAACTGCCCCCCGGCAGCACCGTCGAGCTCGTCCCCGGCGACGTCCGCGTCTACGTGGGCAGCCTGGTGGTCGAGCAGGGAGGGGAGGGGACCGTCGCCCACCTGACCCTCGACCGGGACGACTACCTCGCAGGTGTGGTGGTCTCCGAGATGGGCGGCGAGGCGCCCGGCGCCGCCCTGGGCGCCCAGGCCGTGGCGTCCCGGAGTCTATTGACCCGTGGGGACCGGCACCCGGGGGATCCCTGGACCCTGTGCGATCTCACCCACTGCCAGTCCTTCCGCGGGATCACCGATCTCGACGCCGCCCGCCGCGCGGTGGAGGACACCGCCGACCGGGTGCTCGTCGACGGGGGGCTTCCCGTGGAGGCGCCCTTCCACTCCACCTGCGGCGGCCGCACGCTGGCGTCCGCGCGGATCTGGGGCACCGTCGCCCCCCACCTGCCCGGCGTCTCCGACCTCCGCCCCGACGGCACCGCCTACTGCGACCACAGCCCCCACGGAGCCTGGACCGCCGCGGTGATGAGCACGGACTTGCCGGATCCGGAGCAGGAACCCGACCTCTTCCGCCTCGCGGTGGGCCGCCTCCACGGCTGGAACGTGGTCAAGAGCAACGACTTCGTCGCCCGTCTGCTGCCCTGGAAGGGGGGCGGGGTGTGGTGGCTGGAGGGCACCGGTCTGGGCCACGGGGTGGGGCTCTGTCAGCAGGGAGCCATCGGCCGGGCCCTGGCGGGCCAGGGTCTGGACGAGATCCTCGGGGCCTACTTCCCGGGAACCGAGGCCGCCCCTCCCTGAGGGGTCGCGTGCCTCAGTCGACGTCGGGCGCCCGCCTACGCAGGCTGCGGTCGAGGATCTCCACGTGGGCGGCAGCGGCGACCAGGAACCACACCGTCAGCACGATCACCACCAGGCGGTCGGGGGTGGCGTCGAGGAAGAACGCCACCAGCGCCACCGGCGTTCCCACGATGGTCGTCAGGATGGCGTTGAAGGCCGGGCCCACCAGCAGCAGCATCGCCAGCCCGGCCAGGGCGCGGGGCAGACGCACGCCAGCGAGCACCCACCCCGAGAAGGCGCCGACGGATGCCCCCCAGGAGGCCAGCAGCAGCAGCAGCAGGGTCACCCAGTCCCAGTCGCGGTAGGGCAGGCCGATGTACAACGAGACTCCGCCCGCGAAGAGGGGGAGGAACACCGGTAGCCAGAGCAGCAGCGCGTGAAGACGTGAGGAACCCGACGGCATGAGGGGGCGAGGAGGCTAGCGGATCGGCTGGTCGATGACCCGGGCGCCGATGACGTCGAGCGTGGCCCGGGGCACCTCCTCGATGTTCACCTCGAACTCCAGCTCGTGGTAGAGGCTCCCGTTGGCCGGGACGACCTCCTCGAGGGTGACCTCCTCGGCCTTGACCTCCCGGGCCATGGTCTCGTCGACCGAATCCCAGAAGTGGACCAGAAAGACGATGCCATCCATGTCGTACTGGCTGGTGTTGGCCACGTTCAGGGACAGGTAGGTCAGGTGCTCGACATCCCGGGGTTTGTACTCTTCCATCACCACCTGCCAGTTGCTCATGCTCACCGACAGGTAGATCTCGGGGTTGTAGATCGGGTCCCACTTCTCGTGGTCCTCCTTGGCCAGGTAGTAGCCCGGGAGGATGTCGTCGACGGCGACGTAGCCCTGGTGGTTGCCCTCGGCCGCGACCTGGTAGAAGTCCCCGTACTTGGACAGCAGCTGGACCCGGTCGTCCTTGGCCAGGTTGGTCACCGCGGCGCTGCGGGCATCGGGGCTGCGCCGCAGGGCGCAGTCGGTGGTGATCAGCGCGTCGCGCGCCTTGACCGCGAAGGTGCCCGTTCGAAGGTCCTTGTCCGCCGGATCCGGGGGGTCCATCAGGACACGGATCATGACCGCGAAGGCGATGACCACGCCGATCCCGGTCACCACCAGGACGATCTGGCGCAGGGTCTTCTCGGACTTCTGTCGGTGGAAGTCCTCCTCCGTGGGACCGTCGCCGCCGTGCCCCCGCAGCAAGCCGTCCAGCTCGGCGGTCTCGGCAGCGTAGTTCCACTCCGTGGCTCCGGGAGCCTGGATGAGGTCGTCCGGCCGCACCTTGCCGTTGGCCGCCCAGACCTTCAGCTCCGCAAGGTCCTGGGCCACAAACTGCTCGTCGCCGCGCGTGATCCGCCATTGGCTCATCGGTATGCCCTCGGCATGGGTTCAGTTGGCCAGACAGCCGGGATACTACGAAGGGTGTCGAAGGGTCAATCGAGAGGGCGGTGATTCCCGTTGATTTGACGAGGGTTTTACGGTATTTCGGGGCTCTCCCGAGGGGCCCTGGAAATGAACAAGATCGTCTCGATTTCCCTGGGAAGCCCGGACTACGACTACGAGTTCGTGGACAAGCTCCTGGGAACTCCCTACCACATCCGACGGATCGGCACGGGAGGGGACGTCCGCCTCGCGCGAAAGCTGGTGCGAGAGCACGACGGCCAGGTCGACGCCATCGGCCTGGCGGGCATGTCGGTCATGTTCCACGTGGCCGACAAGATCTACCGGCACAAGGAGACCCTGAAGGTCGCCCACGCCGCCCGCTATACGCCGGTGGTCGGAGGGCGGGGCCTCAAGCGGATCCTGGACCGCTGGGCCATCCGCGATCTGGCGGCCCGTGAGCCGGGGATCTTCCGGCGCAAGAACGTGTTCTTCCTGTCGGGCGTGGCCAACTGGGACATCTACTCGGTGATGCGCGAGTTCACCGAGAACGTCAGCTTCGGGGACGCCATCCTGCACTTCGGCGTGCCCAAGGTGATGCACAGCGAGCGGTCGTTCCGCCGCTACGCCCGGGTCTCGATGCCCATGCTGACCCGCCGCCCCTACGTCACCTTCTTCCCGCGGGGCAAGACCGGGGAGGAGCTGCAGAACCTGTTGCTGTCGGATCCGTTCCAGAAGGCGGACGTTATCGTCGGCGATCTGTCCCTGGTGCTGCATTTCTCGCCCGAGGACCTGCGGGGCAAGACGGTGGTGACCGACACCATCGACGACGAGCGCCTGACCCTGCTGCGCGAGCGGGGCGTGGACATCGTCTGCACGACCACGCCCGAGGTCTTCCCGGGCCACCGGGCCGACCTGAACGTGATCCAGGCCGTGTTCATCGCCCACCTGGGCAAGCCGCCCGACGAGATCACCGACGACGACTATCTCAGCCTGATCCGTCAGCTCGAGGCCCGACCCCGGGTGATCTACGCCCAGGGCCGCGCCGTGCGCCGGCGCAAGTTCGCCTACCTGTATTGCCCCGACACCCAGCGCGACCTGCTTCGGCTGCCGGCCCTGCAGTGGATGCGTGGGCTGCCCGAGGGGCTGCGGGGTCGGGTCGAGGGCGCCGCCTCCCTGGCGCCGCCGATGTACTTCGGCTCGGTCCGCGGGATTCAGAGCCCCACAGGCGACGAGGCGGAGGGGGTGATCCTCCTGCTGCCCACCACCGCCGACCGCCTCGACAAGCAGCCCCTGGACCTGGTGGAGAAGCGCGTCCGCCAGGCCGCCCAGCTGGCCAGGCAGCTCGGGGCCGAGATCCTCGGCCTGGGCACCTTCACCAACAACATCGGCGAGGCTGGCCGGCGGGTGGCGCTGGACGAGACCATCCCCATCACCTCCGGCCACTCGATGACCGTCTCGGCGACCCTGTGGGCCTGCCGTCAGGCCTGCATCAGCATGGGCATGCCGTTCTACGGATCCGTGCTGATCGACGCCAAGTGCCTGGTTTTCGGGGCCGAATCGGCGGCGGGGGCGGTGGTGGCGGAGCTGGCGTCCCTGGCCTTCCGCAACGTGGTGCTCATCGGCGAGCAGCCGGACAAGCTGCTGGAGTTCACCGAGTCGCTGGAGTCCAAGTACCCCGACGTGCAGTACGACGTGTCGATCTCCACCCGGGACCAGCTGGAGGACGCGGACATCGTGGTCACCGGGGTGAACCCGGAGTGGACCCGCCCCTTCGACCTGTCGCGGCTCAAGCCGGGGGCCGTGGTCTGCGACTGCGCACGGCCCACCACCTTCAGCCGCACGGACGCGGCGTCGCGGCCCGACGTGCTGTTCATCGGCAGCGGCGAGCTGGAGCTGCCCGGGGCGGTGGACATCGGGGTCGACATGGGGCTGCCCCCCAAGGTCGCCTTCGCCTGCATGGCCGAACCCGCCCTGCTGACCCTCGAGTCCCAGTTCGAGTGCTTCACGGTCGCCTTCGACGTGCGCTTCGACCGGGTCAAGGAGGTCTACAAGCAGGCCATGAAGCACGGGCTGCGGCTGGCGACCATCCGCGGCCCGTCGGGGGTGATCACCGACACGGAGATCGCCCTGGTCCGGGAGCGCGCCGAGCGCGCCCGCAAGGCCGAAGAGAGCCCGCCGCTGGAGCTGGACTCGTCGGTCGAGGTCGTGATGAACGCCGCACTGGGGGACAGCCTGCGATAGGGATCCGGTGTCTTCGCTCCGAGCCTGACGCCCGACACCCGACGCCCGACGCCTGACCATGAAGCTCATCATCCAGATCCCCTGCTTCGACGAGGAGCAGACCCTGCCCGAGACCGTGGACGCCCTGCCCAGGGAGATCCCCGGCATCGACGTGATCGAGCTGATGGTCATCGACGACGGCAGCGCCGACCGCACCGCCCAGGTGGCGCGGGACCTGGGCGTGCACCACCTGGTCAGCTTCCGCCGCAACCGGGGCCTGGCCTACGCCTTCAAGGCCGGCCTAGACGCCTCCCTGCGCCTGGGAGCCGACGTGATCGTCAACACCGACGCGGACAACCAGTACCGCGGAGGCGACGTGCGGGCCCTGGTCAAGCCGATCCTCGACGGCGAGGCCGACATGGTGATCGGGGACCGCCGGGTGGAGACGATCCCCCACTTCGGGTTCGTCAAGAAGAAGCTGCAGAAGCTGGGCTCGGCCGTGGTCCGCCAGGTCTCGCGGACCACGGTGCCGGACACCACGAGCGGCTTCCGGGCCTACTCGCGGGAGGCCGCGCTGAGGCTCAATCTGGTCAGCGAGTTCACCTACACGCTGGAGACCATCATCCAGGCGGGACAGAACCGCATGGCGGTGCACTCGGTGCCGGTCCGCACCAACGACGTGACCCGCCCGTCCCGGCTGTTCAGCAGCATCCCCCAGTACGTGCGCCGGTCCGTGGGCACCATCCTGCGGATCTTCCTGATGTACCGGCCGTTGACCGTGTTCCTGTGGCTGGGAGGGCTGGTCCTGGCCGCGGGAGTCGCCCTCGGCGTCCGCTTCCTGTTCTACTACTTCACGGGGGGCGGCTCGGGACACGTGCAGTCGGTGGTCCTGTCCGCCGCCCTGATGGGAATCGGAGTCCAGGTCGTACTCATGGGACTGCTGGCCGATCTGATCGGTGCCAACCGCAAGCTGGTGGAGGACGTGCTCCACCGGGTGAAGCGGCTGGAGGCGGGGCGGGGGCGCAGCTCCGCAGACAGCTCCGGGTCGGCGGGACCGGAGCGACGTCCGTGACCGAGGGCGGCGCGAGGTCGGCGTACCGCGGTCGATCCGTCCTGGTCACCGGCGGGGCGGGGGCCATCGGCGGCAACCTCGTGCGCGCCATCGGTGCCGCCGGGGCTGCTCGGGTCACCGTCGTCGACGACCTCTCCAGCGGATTCCGCTGGCACCTGGACGGGCTGCCGGACGTCCAGCTGATCGAGGGATCGATCACCGATCCCGAGATCCTCGGCCGCGCCTTTCTCACCGGGCCCTCGGTGGTCTTCCACCTGGCGGCCCACTTCGCGAACCAGAACTCCGTGGACCACCCCGAGCGGGATCTCAGGGTCAATGGGCTGGGTACCCTGCGGGTGTTGCAGGCGGCGCTCGACGCGGTCGTGGACCGGGTCGTCGTCGCTGCGTCGGGGTGCGCCCTGGCCACCGGCGACGGACCCGCGAACGGCGCCGCCGAGCCGGGCACCCTGACCACGCCCTATCAGATCACCAAGCTGCTCGGGGAGCACTACGCGGCCTTCTACCACCTCCACCACCAACTTCCGGTGGTCCGGGCTCGGCTGTTCAACGTCTACGGCCCCGGCGAGGTGCCCGGCCGGTACCGCAACGTGATCGCCAACTTCGTCTACCGGGCGATGACGGGCCAGCCGCTGGTGGTCACCGGCAGCGGCGACGAGACGCGGGACTTCTGCTGGGTCGGCGACGCGGTGGGCGCGTTGATGGCCTGCGGCGTCCGCCCGGAGGCCGTCGGACGGGCCATCGAGGTCGCCTCCGGCCGGGAGGTGGCGATCCGCGACCTGGCCGAGGGCGTCCTGACGGCCACCGGGGCCGACGTCCCGGTCGAGTACGTGCCCCGGCGCGAATGGGACCACAAACCCCGCCTCTGTGGGGATCCGTCTGCGGCCCAGGAGCTCCTGGGGATCGACCCGGGTTCGGTCTCCCTCGAGGAGGGCCTGACCCGCACGGTGGAGTGGTTCCGGGAGAACTGGGACCGCATCGAACGGGATGCGGATTTCGGGTGATTCGGGTGCGGGGCCGAGGCGGACAGCCGCCTCTTCGCCGTTGCCGTGGGTCGCTCCGACCTAACGATTCTGCAGGGGCAACGGGATCTCCCGCCCCTCCCGCGCCGACTGGTAGATCGCCTGGATCAGCTCGAGGCTCTTGCGGCCGTCGCGGCCGTCGGGGTCGGGGACGCCCTCGCCGCGGAGGACCTTGGCCACGTTCTGGTAGTAGCCCAGGTGGCCCACGCCGTAGACGTCCTTGGGCGCGTAGGAGGCGTCCTCGACCTCCCGATCGTCGTCGTCGTACTCGGAGAAGTTCCAGGTCTCCATCTTGTTGACGGCCACCCCGCCGAGCTTGACCGTGCCCCGTTCGCCGATGACGGTCACCGAACCCTCGAGGTTGCGCGGGTAGGTGAGCACGGTCACCTCGATCACCCCCAGCGCGCCGTCGCTGAAGCGGATGATCGCGGCGCCGGTGTCCTCGGTCTCGATCCGGCGGGCCAGGGTCGCGGTCTTGGCCGTCACGCTCGCCACCGGACCCATCAGCCACAGGACCAGGTCCAGGTAGTGGCTGGCCTGGTTCATGAAGCAGCCGCCGTCGAACTCCCAGGTGCCCCGCCACTTGTCCTGGTCGTAGTAGCCCTGGGGCCGGGACCAGCGCACCGTGGCGTTGATCATGAAGATCCGCCCGAAGCGGCCCTTGTCCGCTGCGCGTTTGAGCAGCTTGACCGGTGGGTTGAGGCGGTTCTGCTTGACCACGAAGAGGTGGACGTCGGCCTCGTCGCAGGCCGCGATCAGCGCGTCGGCGTCGTGCACCGTGGTCGCCATCGGCTTCTCGGTGATGACGTTCTTGCCCGCGTTGGCCGCGGCGATGCCCTGGGCGGCATGGAAGCCGCTGGGGGTGCACAGGACCACGGTGTCCAGGTCCGCGTCCTCCAGCATCCCACGGAGCTTGGGGTAGATCGGGATCCCCAGGGGATCGGCCAGCTCCTTGGCTCGCGGGGCCATGTTGTCGCAGACCGCGACCAGCTCCAGCCCGTCGGTCTTCTGGATCGCATCCACGTGACGGGGCGCGATGCGCCCGCATCCGACCAGTCCGATTCGGTTCATGTCGTCGTCCGGTAGAAGTCGCGGATGGTGCCCACCACCCGCGTTTGTTGTTCTTCGTTCAGCTCGGGGTACATGGGCAGGGCCAACACCTCCCCCGCCGCCTTCTCGGCCACCGGGAGGTCGCCCTCCGCGTACCCCAGGGACGCGAAGCAGCCCTGCAGGTGCAGGGGGACGGGGTAGTAGACCATCGAGCCGATGCCGGCTGCCCCCAGGGCTTCCCGCAGCGCGTCCCGACGTTCGGCCCGGATCACGTACTGGTGGAAGACCTGGGTCCCGTTCGGCTCCGGTGCGGGCAGGGCCAGCACGGGTCGTCCCTCGCCCACCAGCCCGGCGTCGGTGAACAGCCGGTCGTAGCGGGCCGCCACCGCCCGCCGCGCCTCGTTCCAGCGGTCCAGGTAGGTCAGCTTGACCCGGAGCGCGGCCGCGTTGATGGCGTCCAGGCGGAAGTTCCCGCCGACCACGTGGTGGTGGTACTTGGGCTTCGCGCCGTGCAGGCGGAGGATCGACAGGCGGTCCGCCAGCTCCGCGTCGGCGACGGTGATCAGGCCGCCGTCTCCGATCCCACCCAGGTTCTTGGAGGGGAAGAAGCTGAAGCAGCCGATGGCGCCCAGACAGCCGGCGCGCCACCCCCCGCGGTCCGCCCCGATGGCCTGGCAGGCATCCTCGACCACCGCGATTCCGTGGGCGTCGGCCCAGGCACCGATCCGCCCCATGTCCGCGACGCGGCCGTACAGGTGCACCGGGATCACCGCCTTGACCCCGGTCGGGTCGACGCCCTCGAGGGACCCGGGATCCAGGTTGTAGGTGTCCGGATCGATGTCGGCGAAGACCGGCGTGGCACCCAATCGGTGGACCACACCGGCGGTGGCGAAGAAGGTGAACGGCGTGGTCACGACCCGGTCGCCCGGGCCGATGTCCAGCGCCATCAACGCGGCCAGCAGGGCGTCGGTCCCGCTGGACACACCCAGGGCGCGGGCGCAGCCCAGGTAGGCCGCGGTCTCCTGCTCGAAGGCCTCCACCTGGGGGCCCATGATGAAGCGCTGGCTCTCCAGAACCCGGTCCACCGCTGCCCGGATCTCGGCGCCGATGGTCGCGTACTGTGCCTTCAGGTCCAGGGGAGGGATCGGTGGGAGTGTGGCCATCGCTGCATGGTAACTCTCCCGCCTCCCGCTTGACAGGGTCGGCGGCGCGTTCCTACAACGAGCGAGCCACCCCAAGCCGGAGGGGCCATGGACCGTATCTACCTCTCGCCTCCCCACATGTGCGGCGAGGAACTGCCCCTGGTGCAGGAGGCCTTCGACACCAACTGGATCGCCCCCCTGGGGCCCCACGTGGACGCGTTCGAGGCCGAGATCGCGGCCTGGGCCGGGGTGGACCACGCCGCCGCCCTGTCGTCCGGCACCGCGGCCCTGCACCTGGCCCTGTTGATGTTGGGCGTCCAGCGCGGGGACCGGGTGATCTGCTCGGACCTGACCTTCGCCGCGTCCGCCAACGCCATCACCTACGTGGGGGCCGAGCCGGTGTTCGTGGACGCCGAGCCCGTCAGCTGGAACCTGGATCCGGCGCTGCTGGCCGAGGAGCTCGAGCGTTCGGCGGCCAGGGGACAGCTCCCCGCTGCGGTGTTGGCGGTCGACCTGTACGGCCAGTGCGCCGACTACGATCCCATCGTGGAGGCCTGTGGCCGCTTCGGCGTGCCCCTGATCGAGGACGCGGCCGAGGCCCTCGGAGCCGCCTACAAGGGGCGCCCCGCAGGCAGCTTCGGCGAGATGGCCGCCCTGTCGTTCAACGGCAACAAGATCATCACCTGCGGCGGGGGCGGGATGCTGGTCTCCGCGCGGGAGGAGTTTGTCTCCCGTGCCCGCTTCCTCGCGACCCAGGCCCGGGATCCGGCGCCCCACTACCAGCACTCGACCGTCGGCTACAACTACCGCCTCTCCAACGTGCTGGCCGCCGTGGGGCGCGGGCAGCTGCGGGCCCTGGAACCCCGGATCGGGATCCGCAAGCGGATCCACACCTTCTACCGGGACGCCCTCGGGGATCTGCCCGGCGTGTCCTTCCTGGAAGAGGCACCCCACAACCGCAGCAACTGCTGGCTCACGGTGGCCCAGATCGACGGGGCGGTCCTGGGGACCGACCGCGAGGCGATCCGAACTCACCTGGAGACCTGCAACATCGAGTCCCGGCCCGTGTGGAAACCCATGCATCTCCAGCCGGTGTTCGCCGGGTGCCCATTCGTCGGCGGAACCGTGGGCGAGGAGCTGTTCGAGCGCGGCCTCTGTCTACCCAGCGGTACGGCGTTGACGGACGAGGACCTGGAGCGCGTGGTCTCCGAGTTCCGTTCCTGCGTCCCCTGAGGACCCCCGGAGCGGTTCAACGAATCGGATGATCATGAAGCGATCCCGTCCCCCGTCGAGCGCAGCGCGGTGAGCACCCGCCGTCCCCCACCGCTCAAGCGCGCCCTCGACCTGGGCGTGTCCTCCGCCGGGCTGGTGGCGCTCGCGCCGTTGATGGGCGCGACGGCCCTGGCGGTGTGGCTGGAGGCGGGGCGGCCGGTGATCTTCCGCCAGCGCCGGGTGGGACAGGACGGTGAGCACTTCACCATCCTCAAGTTCCGCTCCATGGAGCCCCAGGACGGGGACTCCCCCCCCACCCGCGGGGGCGGGGACCCCAGCGGCGACCCGCGAGCGCACCGGGTCACCCGGGTGGGCAGGTTCATCCGCCGCTGGGCCCTGGACGAGCTGCCCCAGCTGGTCAACGTCCTGCGGGGTGACATGAGCCTGGTGGGGCCCCGCCCCCTCGTCCCGGAGCACGACGCGCTCCTGCACCGGCATCAGGCCGGCCGGCGCGCGGCCTCCCCCGGGATGACCGGCTGGGCAGCGGTGACGGCCCGAGGCAGCCAGAGCTGGGAAGAACGAATCGACAAGGATCTGTACTATCTGCACAACCGTTCGCTGTGGTTGGATCTCGCGATCCTGCTGATGAGCGTGCCGGCCATCGCCCGGTACGGTGAGCCCCACGGCGGCCGGGGTCGGGTCCCGGATGGGGGGGAGAAGAATCCCCCCCGGGCCGGAGGAGCGAATCGGGGGGAGTCGGGCACGGGCACGGGCACGTGAGCGAGGAAGGAAGGCGATCGTGAAGCTCTCGGTGGTGATGCCGGTGTTCAACGAGCTGGCGACGGTCCGCGAGATCGTCGCCCGGGTGGCGGCGGTGGACGTGGACATGGAGCTGGAGATCGTGCTGGTCGACGACGGATCGACCGACGGTACCCGCGACCTCTACGACGAGATCGTCGCCGCGCACCCGGACGTGGGGATCCGGGTGGAGCTGCACCCCCGGAACCGGGGCAAGGGGGCCGCGCTGCGCACCGGCTTCGCCGTGGTGACCGGGGACATCGTGCTGGTCCAGGACGCGGACCTGGAGTACGACCCGGGGGACTACACCCGCCTGCTGCGCCCGATCCTCGACGGCCGCGCGGACGTCGTCTTCGGCTCCCGCTTCGTGGGCTCCGAGGAGCACCGGGTACTCTACTTCTGGCACATGATCGGCAACCGCCTGCTGACCACCATGTCCAACGTGTTCACCGACCTGAACCTCACGGACATGGAGACCTGCTACAAGGTCTTTCGCAGGGAGGTCCTGGAACAGATCCGGCTCACGTCCGAACGCTTCGACATCGAGCCCGAGATCACCGCCCGGGTGGCCAAGGGCCGCTGGCGGATCTACGAGGTCGGCATCTCCTATTCCGGTCGCGACTACGACGAGGGCAAGAAGATCGGCGTCCGCGACGGGTTCGAGGCGATCTGGGCGATCGTCAAGTACAACACCTTCGGTTGAAGAGGGCGTCGGGCGCCTGACGCCGGATGCCTCTCTCCGTTTCTGGTATCGTCCTCGGGGACAGGAGGGCCTTCGTGACCACCATCCGACGGTCGATCATCGCGCGGAACGAGCCGGCGATGGAGGTGTTCCGCACCCTGCAGGCCACCTATCGCGTGCTGAGGGGCCGGAGCGACGGCTTCATCGAGTCCTACGACCTCAGCCGCCCGCAGTTCGAGGTCCTGGCGGCCCTGGGGAGCACCTCGGGGATGACGCTGAAGGAGCTGTCGCGGAAGGTCCCGGTGACCAAGGGCACCCTCACCGGGGTGATCAACCGACTGGAGGAGCGCGGGTTCGTCCGGCGGGCCCCCAGCGACTCCGATCGGCGCTCCACGGTCGTCTTCCTCACCGAGGACGGCGAGGCCCTCTACGAGGAGGTCTTCACCGGGCACGTGTCCTATCTCAAGCAGTACCTGGACGTCCTCGAACCCCACGAGCGCGAGGAGCTGTCCCGCCTCCTGATGCGGATCCAGGTCGCGGCGCGATAGGCTCCCCGGCGCTACTCCCCCAGCCCCACCGTCTCCAGCGAGTGTGACGATCCCTCGCTCGTCTGATCCGGATCCATCGGCAGCCGCATGACGAACCGGGCGCCCTGACCGGGGGTCGACTGCACGTCCAGCTCACCGCCGTGCTCGCGCACGATGCGCTCGCAGATCGGCAGGCCCAGGCCGTTGCCGCCGTTCTTGGTGGTGTAGAAGGGGATGAAGAGCCGACTCAGATCTTCGGCGGAGATGCCCTGGCCCTCGTCCTCGATGGCCACCTCGATGGCGCCGTTGAGGGGATTGGCCAGCGCGCCCATCCGGCGCTGGTTCTTCGACGAACCCAGGGGACGTACCCGCCGCAGGGCCCGGATGTGTCGCGCGCTGATGCGAAGGCTACCGCCGCGGGGCATAGCCTCGATCCCGTTGCGGTACAGGTTCAGCAACACCTGGCGCATCTTCTCGACGTCCACCGGTACCGGGGGCAGTTCGTCGGCCAGGTCGAGGTCGATGGCCACCCCGTCCGGGAGGCCGTCGGTGTCGAGCATCCGGGCTGTGGCCCGGAGCACGGGGCCGATGCTCACCGGATCCCGCTCCAGCTGCATGGGCCTCGCGTAGTCCAGGAACTGGCTGACCACCGCGTTGAGCCGGTCCACCTCCTCCACGATGATCCGCAGGAACTCCGTCCGCTCCTCCTCTTCCTCCTGCTCGCGGATCACCTGTGCGGCGCCCTTGATCGCGCCCAGGGGATTGCGGATCTCGTGGGCCAGACCGGCGGACATCTCGCCGAGGGCGGCCAGCCGGTCCCGGTCTTTCATCCGCTCGAACTGGCGGCTGTTGTCGATGCCCGCCGCGGCCCGCTCCACCACCTGGCCGATGATCTCGATCTCGGCCCGGGTGAAACCCACGGCGCCGGGCTCGCCGGTCAGGTTCAGCCAGCCGAGAACGCTCCGGCCCGAGAGGAAGGGAAGGGTCACGTCCGTCCCCATGCCCTCCATGGTGTCCAGAGCGCCGGCCTGCCACTCGCGCTCCCGGGCATCCGCGTCGGTCCGCGGCGGTGGCAGCAGGGAGTTGTGCTGGACCTGGCGCCGGAAGTTCTCCTTGAGCACCGGCGACCGCCCCCGGAGCAATCCCTCGGCGAAGGGCCGGGAGGGGACCCGCTGGAGCTCGGGCTGGGAGTGCTCGCCGCTGTGGGCTGCCATCCGGTACGCCCGGTCCTCGTCACTCCACAGGTAGACCGAGGCCGCGTGTACACGGCCCGAGCCCGTGAGCGCGGTGAGCAGCTCGTCCACCAGCGCGTCGACCTGGAAGATCCCCGGCAGCCGCCGTTTCAGACGCGCCGCCGCCCGCTCCACCTGGTAGCGCTCCTTGAAGAACAGCCGTACGGTCCAGCGGTCGATGATCTCCCGCAGGGGGGCGTAGAGGATCAGCATCACCGCGGTGGCCATGAGGGTGTTGACCACCGACGCCAGCAGGGAGTGATCGCTGCCGGGCCACAGGACCAGCGCGGCGTACACCACGGCCAGGACCACGGACATGACCACGAAGGAGGCCAGCTGGGCGATGAGCTCGTGCAGGGCGAGCAAGCGGTACAGCAGGATCACCTGCCCCAGGAAATAGATGTAGACGGCCGTGGTCAGCGTCCCCACCGGTGGGAAGGGGATGATGCCGAAGAAGCCTCCGGCATCCAGGTTGTAGGCCTGGACGGTCATCTCCGTGAGCAGCAGGCCCACGGCCACGGCCCCCAGGATCGCCAGGGTCCGCAGGCGGGCCCTGTCCACCGGCTGCTCGATGCCCCGCTGGACCCGGAACAGCAGGATCAGGTTGGCGGCCATGCCCGAGAACGCGATGAGGCCGGTCAGCAGGTGGATCTGGTCGAAGCGCCGGGCCAGCCCGATCACGATCACCACCTGGGCCACGGCGGCGATGTAGAGGGTGCGAATCAGGGCCCCCGTGGGCGGCCTGTACCTGCGCAGCACCAGGTGGTAGACCTGCACCGAGGTGGGTGCCACGAGCACCGCGCCCACCAGCACGCCGTAGCGCCAGAACAGCTGGCGGGTGTGCACGTAGAAGAACATGCAGAAGAAGACCTCGGCGACGACCGCGGCGAAGATGGCGTAGCGCCGGTACACTCGGTTCCGTCGGTCGCGGATCAGCACCGACACGGCGAGGGCGGCGGCGATGAACGCGGTGATCAGCGGCGCGACGGTCTGCACGTCCGGAGTGTACAACGCCGGAGTGCAGGGGTGACGGGGTGACGAGGATGAACGAAGAGATCCGAAGGCGGTTGCGCTCCCTCCCCCAGGTGGGGGAGATGCTCGGTCACCCGCGCCTGTCGGCACCGGACGGCCCGCCGGTCTGGACCATCAAGGAGGCCGTGAGGCAGGTCCTCGAGGACCGGCGCCAGCTCCTGCTGGGCGGTGGGGACGCCGACCTGGGAGCCGACGCCGTGGCCAACGACGCCCTCGTGGCCGCCGCACGTCTCGCCGGCTACCACCTTCGTCCGGTGGTCAACGCCACCGGCGTCGTGATCCACACCAACCTGGGGCGCTCCCCCCTTCCCCCCGCGGCCATGGCGCGGATCGCCGAGGTCGGCAGCGGCTACAGCAACGTGGAATTCGACATCGAGGCGGGCGAGCGCGGGGGACGGGGCCGCGGGGTCGCGGGCCTGGTGACCCGGCTCACAGGTGCCGAGGCGGCCGTGGTGGTCAACAACAACGCCGCGGCCGTGTTCCTGGCCCTGAGGGTCCTCTCCGGGGGGAAGGAGACCATCGTCTCCCGCGGAGAGCTGGTGGAGATCGGCGGGTCCTTCCGCATCCCCGACGTGATGGGGGCCAGCGGCGCGGTCCTCCGGGAGGTCGGGACCACCAACCGCACCCATCTACGGGACTACGAGGGGGCCGTGGACGAGGGGACCGGGCTGCTGCTGAAGGTGCACCGGAGCAACTTCCGGGTGATCGGCTTCGTGGCCGAGGTGAGCCGGGAGGAGCTGGTGGCGTTGGGGCGCGAGCGTGGACTGCCGGTGGTCGAGGATCTGGGCAGCGGCCAGCTGCTGGCCAGCCCGGTGGGTGATGAGCCCACCGTGGCCGAGGTGATCGCCGCCGGAGTCGATCTCGTCTGCTTCTCGGGCGACAAGCTGCTCGGGGGCTGTCAGGCCGGCATCCTCGCGGGCAAGGCAGACATCGTCGCGCGCCTCGCCAAGGACCCGATGATGCGGGTCCTGCGCGTGGACAAGCTGACCTACGCCGCCCTCGAGGGCACCCTGCGCCACTACCTGGACAACGAGGCCGGTCGGGTGCCGACCCACCGGATGATCCACGCGACCTCCGACGACCTGCGGCAGGAGGCCGAGCATCTCGCGGCGCGGCTCGAGCGTCGGGTCCCGGCGCTGACCGACCACGCGGAGCTGGACGTGGCGCCGGCCGTCGCGCGGGCCGGCGGTGGCGCCCTGGCCCAGGTCGATCTCCCGGGGTTCGCCCTCCGCCTCCGTCCCCTCAGCGGTGGTGCCGCCGCCTGGGCGGAGAGGCTACGCCTGGGTGCGCCGGCGGTCCTGGTCCGAGTGGCCGAGGACTGCCTGTGGATCCACCCGAGGACCCTGCTACCCGGCGACGACACGATCGTCGCCGACGCCCTGGAGAGCACCCTCCCATGAACGAAGAAGAAGAAGAGATTCTCCTGGCGGGATCGCCCTCCTGTGCCCTGTGTGCCGCCCCGCTTCCCACGGGCTCGTTGAGGTACATCACCGAGATCGCGGTGACCGCCGACTTCGACCCCTTGCTGGTGATCCCCGACGACCTCGATGGAGAGATCGATCGCACCCTCACGGGCATGCAGGAGGCCGCCAACGAGGGCCTCGCCGGCCAGCTCGAGGAGCAGGTGGTCGCCCGTCGTGCCTTCCTCATGTGTCCCCGCTGTCGCCCCGAGTTCCTCGATGGATTGCCTGGCAAGCTGCAGTAACCGCCCACCCCACCTCGCCACCCGCCACCCGATCCCGTCCGCCCGCCCTCCGCAGAAAAGGGTGGGGATCCTGTTCCCCACGACGACCCACCGTTCTGGAGTCCGCAGCAACAGTTTTGAGTCATCGAAATAATGCCGTGTGGGGGCGGGCGTGCAGCCGCGCGGTGGGTACGGCGCGCCGGGTTGGCGCATCCTATGGTAGCTTGGCGAAATTCCACGGATTTTCCGCCGAAAAGGTGTTGACGATCCAGGGGCGTTTTGGTTGAATGCGAACCGTAGAACGCTGAACCTGCTGCGGTAAGTGCTGATGCTGTTTCGGAAGCTGAAAACCGCCTCCCGGCGGGACGGGGGAGCCTTCGGCGACCACCAGGGTACCGTGATCCGTGCGCGGAGTGTGTCCTGGGCGGTCGCCGGGGCTCGCGGCGGCACCGGCAAGAGCCTGCTGACCGCGCACCTCGGTGCCGACCTCGCGTCCCGGGGCTGGCAGGTCCTGATGGCCGACCTGGACTGGGACGGTGGAAACCTCCAGACCCTCCTCGGCGGCTCCCCTTCATCGGTCTCGGTGAGCGACCTGGCCGAGGGACGCGCGCCGGACACTCCGTCGGCGCTTCCCATGGTCCGGACGGGCCTGCGGTTGCTCCCGGGGGTCTCCGGATTCTTCGACGCCCCGACGACCGAGGCCCGGCAGGAGCTGATGCTGGTCCTGCGCAGGATGCCCTGTCACCACCTGGTGATGGACCTGGGTTCGGGCCCCGAGGACCACATCGCATCGCCCTTCCTGGACGCGGACGTTCCCCTGCTGGTGACCGTCCCGGACGCCGTGGGGGTGGAGAACAGCTATCGATTCCTCGGCGGACTGGTCCGCCGGCGCATGGGCGCTGCCCTGGAGGCTGCGGGCGACGCCGTCCCGCAGGGCTGGGACGATCTGCGTCAGGTCCGTTCGATGGAGGAATTGCGCAAGCGCGCCGACGATCTCGGAGCGGGGGCCGCCTCGTTGGTGGAGCGGGTCCGCCGGGAGCTGGCGGGGCGGCCGATCTACCTGGTGTTGAACCAGGTCCGCCGTCTGGGGGATCTCAGCGTGGCCAACGGCCTGGAACAGGTGGCGCGTACCACCTTCGGCTGCGAGCTGCGCACGGTGGGGGCGATCCAGTACGACGAGCGCGTCTGGATCGCGATGAGGAAAAACCAGGCAGTCTCCGACTGGGGCCCGGTGTCGGGCCTCGGGGACGACCTGAAGGAGCTCGTGGACGCCCTGTTGCTGGAACTCGGGATCCCGAACGAGAACCGCACGGAGGGGGTCGCACGGGTAGGACAAACCGGAGGAGTGGTTCGCACGTAGAGCCGTACGAGAGCTAGCAGTATCGTGAAGTTCGTCAGCCAGAACTACTACGAGATCCTCGACGTCGATCCTGCGGCCTCGGACGAGGACGTGAAGCGGGCATACCGCCTGGTTCGCGCCTCCTTCGAGCCCGATTCGATGGCCATCTACTCCCTGTACTCACCGGAGGAGACCGAGTCCATCGGGGCCAAGATCGACGAAGCCTTCCGCATCCTGACCAACCGGGACCGGCGCCGCGTGTACGACAAGTACCTCCGCTGCACCGACGAGCTGGATCCAGTGCCCGACGATCCCGACGAGTTCTTCGACAACGTGCACGACATCCGCGAACTCGGCGTTCTCGAGGAGCTGGTGGACGATGCGGTGGAGGCCGGCGCGGTGGCCCGCGCGGACGTCTCCATCGACTTCGACGACGAGATGGACGGCGACCTGGAGGTGCCGGTGCAGCTGGATCCCGAGCTGCCGCCGGTGGAGATCGATCTGGAAGACGCCAGCCTGGAGGCGGTCTACGACGACGCCCTGGACGAGCAGCCCACCGAGGACGCGGACACCGGCGACCACGACGGGCTCGAGAGCACCGAAGGGGTCCTGGAGCTGCCCCTGGGGTACGAGGACCCCGATCTGGACGAACGTGCGTCCCTGCCCGCGGTCGAGGAGACCACCACCGGCTACGGAGTCTCCGCGGACCCGGACGAGGCGTCCACCACCTCCACCCCGCGGCTGCGCGCGTGGACCCGCGAGTTCGCCACCGAGCGCCGCAACGCAGAGGCCTCGTTCCGGCTCAATCCCCTGGACGACAGGCTCCTGCGCGACGTCCGCAAGGCCAAGAACATCAGCGGGAGTTCCCTGCGGCGGCTGCGCCAGGAGCGGGGCATCGACCTGGACACCATCTGCGAACGGACCAAGATCTCGATCATGTACCTTCGCTTCATCGAGGGTGACGTGTACGACAACCTGCCGGCGGCGATCTACCTCAAGGGTTTCCTGGACCAGTACGCTCGCCTGCTCGACCTCCCCACCGACATGGTCGACCGGTACATGGAGCACTACCAGAAGGTCTGTGGCTGAAGAACGCGTCTTCAACGTCGCCAAGCGGGAACAGGGCCGTAGGCTCGACCAGTTCCTGGCGACCCGTCTGGCCGACTTCTCCCGATCCCGGCTCCAGAGCCTGATCGACGAGGGCCGCGTGCTCGTCGATGGCGCCTGGCGCAGACGTTCGTTCCGCCTTCGGGGCGAGGAGGAGGTCTGCGTCTACATCCCGGATGTGCAGGCCTACGACGTGCTGGCCGAGGACATACCGCTGGAGTTCACCTACCAGGACCAGGATCTGCTGGTGGTCAACAAGCCCGCCGGGATGGTGGTGCACCCCACCCAGCACGAGTCCACCGGGACCCTGGTCAACGCGCTGCTGTATCACGTGGACGACCTGTCGGGGATCTCCGGAGTGGAGCGGCCGGGCATCGTGCACCGGCTGGACAAGCTGACCACCGGCCTGCTGGTGGTGGCCAAGAACGATCGGGCCCACGAGGCGCTGGCGGACCAGTTCCGCGACCACACCACCACCCGTCGGTACATGGCCCTGGTCTGGGGTAGGCCGATTCCCTCGGAGGGGACCGTGGTCTCCGAGATCGGCCGCCACCCCACCGACCGCAAGAAGATGAGCAGCCGCGCCGACCACGGAAAACGCGCGGTGACCCACTACCGGGTGGAGGAGGATCTGGGCCCGATCAGCCGCCTGGAGCTGGTGCTCGAGACCGGGCGGACGCACCAGATCCGCGTCCACATGTCCGAGAAGCAGCACCCGGTGGTTGGGGATCCGGTCTACGGGGGCCGCGCCCGGCGGAAGCTGGACGACGACTCCGAGCTGGCCGAGCTGCTCCTGCCCATCGAGAGGCAGCTGTTGCACGCCCGCCACCTGGGCTTCGAGCATCCCCGCACCGGGGAGTACATGGCCTTCTATCAGGATCCTCCCGAGGACTTTCAGCGGGTCTGGGACGGGCTGCGCCACCACCGGGACAGCTGAGCGCCTCCCCGTGGCCGTTGCCCGCTTGATGGGCCGCGGGGGGGGCCCTATCATCGATGTCCGACAGGAGGGACGATGTGTAGCGCCCCGCGCGCCGGAATCGCCGCGATGTTCGCCGCGCTGGTCTTCGCGATAGCGCCCTCGGCCCTGGCGGACACCGGGGGCGAGCCGGACGCCGCGGGAGAGGCCGAAGGGGATGGCGCCTCCGGCGACGCCGTGGACGTGCCGCTTCCCGCGGGGCTGGTGTTCCCCGATCCCGTCCTCATGAAGCGAGCCCGGACGTACCGGGGGGTGGGTGCGACCCTCTCCATCGCCGGCGCGGTCGCGGCCGTGGTGAGCTTCAACGTCGCGCTGGCCGTCATCCGCAGCGGCGACGAGCAGCGTCTGCAGAACATGCGCGCCTGGGCCATCCCCCTGGGGGTGGTCACCGGGGTCGGCCTCCAGCTCGGCGGTCCCCTGTGGTCCGTGGGCGGCGAGATGCACCGCCAGTTGACCCGCAACACCCGGGGCGACGAGAAGCTACGCCGGGAGGTCGCCAACGACAGCCGCTACTGGCAGGGCCGGACCATGAACGCCTTCGGCACCTCGATGGCCCTCACCGGGGGGCTGTCGGTCGCGGTGGGGTCCCTGCTGCTGGTGGGGGGGATCTGGGTGGTGGACGGCGGCGTGGACCTGGCGGACGCCGGCGTCACGGTGAATCCCAACTACATCGGCGTCCCGATCCTCGTGGTCGGGGCCGGCGCCGCGCTGCTGGTCAGCGGCCTGGAGATCCGCAAGGCCGGTCTCACCCGCTCCGAGCGGGTGCGCGAGGCCTACGCCACCTCCCAGCTGATGCCGATCCCCTACATCGATCCCCTCAGCCGATCCGGCGGTCTGGTGCTCGCCGGTACCTTCTGAGTCGCGGTCAGCCCCCGAGCCTCCTGCGCAGGGTCTCCGGATCCGGCGGGGCCTGGGGCCGTTCTCCGGGCGTGGCCCCGGGGGGGGCGCCCAGGGGGAGCCAGCGTTCGTCGGCCAGGTGGCGGGGGTGGAGGCGGCCGGTGGCCCGGGCGAGGTTGGTCCGCGCGCCGGGGAAGCGGTCCTCCAGCTCGTTCACCAGCTCCTTGATCTGCGGCCGGCGCAGGTCCCGGCGCCCCGAACCCAGGCACTGGCAGGGCACCGAGGGCAGACGGGCCGCGCGCGCGAAGTCCCGGATCGTCGCCTCGGGGACACCCAGCAGCGGGCGGATGACCGTGGTCTCCCCGTCGTCCGCCTCGAGCACGGGGGGCATGGCCTTGAGCCGGCCGTTGGACAGGGCGTTGAGCAGCAGGGTCTCCGCCTGGTCGTCCGCGTGGTGTCCCAGGGCGACGGTGGGGTAGCCCTCCTCCCGCGCGGACCGGTAGATGGCGCCGCGCCGCAGCCGGGCGCACAGGGGGCAGGGGGTGTCGTCCTCGTCCACCCGCTCCACGACCGCACCCACGATGTCGGCCGACCGGACCGAGAGCGGCACGTCGAGGAGGCGACAGAAGCGCTCGAGCTTGGCGGTGGGGTGCCCCCCCCAGCCACCGTCCACCGTCACCGCGCCCAGGGAGAACCGGACCGGCGCCCGGGACTGGAGGTTGCGCAGCAGGTACAGCAGCGTGGAACTGTCCTTGCCCCCCGACAGCGCCACGAGGACGCGATCGCCATCGCGGATCATCCGGTAGCGGGTGATGGCCACCCCCGTGGGGCGGAGCAGGGCGCGCAGGGACCGGTCGAGGGCACTCACGGGGTGGAGGGTAGGGGTTGGCCCCGCCGCGGGCAAGCTTGCCCCGGGGGGCGCGGATCGAGATCATGCACCCGTGGATGGCGAAGCCCCGACCTTCGAGGAACGCAGCCAGCTGGCGCTGGACTGGCCCCGGCTCGTGCAGGCCCTGGGGGAGCGCGCCCAGACCGCCATGGGCCGCGAGCGTTGCGAGACCCCGCTGCTGGACGACGATCCCGAGCGAATTCGCCGCCGCCTCGGGCGCGTGACCCAGATGCGAGACGCCACACGGGAGGCCCCGGTCCCCCTGGGCGGCATCCGCGATGTGCGGGATCAGGTAGCCCGTTGCCGCAAGGGGGAGGTCCTCGACGGCCGCAACCTGCTGGAGGTTGCCGACACCCTGGGCGGTTGCGCCTCTCTCAAGCGCTTCTTCGCCGGCGCGACGGTGGACGTCTCGTCCCTGCGCAGCATCTCCGAGCGCATCGATCCGCTCACCGAGCTGCGCTCGCGCCTGGAGGCATCCTTCGATCGCCAGGGGGAGCTGTCCACGGTCACCTACCCCCACCTGGCCGAGCTTCGCAGCCGCAAGGCCCGGCTGCACGGGACCATCCGCGAGCGGCTCGAGGACCTCACGTCCAGCGAGGCCTGGTCCGGCGCCCTGCAGGAGGACTACCTCACCCAGCGCAACGACCGCTACGTGGTACCGGTCAAGGTCCAGGCCCGCTCCCTGGACCTGGGGATCGTGCACGACACCTCGGGCTCCGGCCAGACGGTCTACGTGGAGCCCCGGGAGGTGGTGGGGCTGAACAACAAGCTCAAGATGGCCGACGCGGAGTTGCAGCGGGAGGAGCTGGCGATCCTCGCGTCGCTGTGCGAGGCGGTGGCCATCTGGGGCGACGACCTGCTGACCGGCCTGGACGCGGCCGCCGACCTGGACGTCCTGGCGGCCATGGCCCGCCTCGCCGGCGATCTGGACGCCGCGGAGCCCACCTTGGTCGACGGGGCATCGGTGGCATTGCGGGGCGCCCGCCACCCCCTGCTGGCGCTGCGCGGGCTCGATGTGGTGCCCAACGACCTGACGCTCACCGGGGGCCGGCGGGCGTTGATCCTCAGCGGCCCCAATGCCGGCGGCAAGACCATCTGCCTCAAGACCCTCGGGCTGTGTGCGCTGATGGTCCGCGCGGGCATGCACCTCCCGGTCGAGGTGGGCTCGTCCATCGGTCTCTTCCCCCATCTGCTGGCCGACATCGGCGACCAGCAGTCGGTGGAGCAGGACCTGTCCACCTTCAGCGGACACGTCCTCGCGCTCAAGACCATCCTCGAGATCCTGCAGGCGGACGACCTGGACGCGCTGGTGCTCATCGACGAGATCGCCGTGGGTACGGATCCCCAGCAGGGCGCGGCGCTGGCCTCGGCCGTGCTCGAGGCTCTGGTCGACCGCGGGGCTCTGCTGGCGGCCACGACCCACTTCGCCCCGCTCAAGGCCCTGGCCGAGACCGACGAACGCTTCGTCAACGGCCGTCTGGAGTTCGACGGGGACGCCCTCACGCCCACCTACCGGTTGACCGTCGGTCATCCGGGGCGCAGCTACGCCATCGACATCGCGCGTCAGCTGGGGCTGCCCGAGACGGTGCTGGAGGCCGCCCACGGGCGAATGGCCCCCACCGAACGCGAGGTCGAGTCGTTGCTGGCGAGCCTGGAGCGGGAGCGCGCCCAGGTGCGCAAGCGCCTCGACGACGCGGAGGCCGAGCGCGACGAGGCCCGCCGGGAGCGCCGGGACCTGGAACGCCGGAGCGCCGAACTCCGACGCCGGGAGAAGGAGATCCAGGCGGACGTCCTGGCCTCCTTCGACAGGGAGGTGGAGGGGTACCGCGAGGTCGTGAGGGGCGTCATCCGGGAGCTGCAGCGCGAGCCGAGCCTGTCGGCGGCGGACCGCGCCCGCCGGCGCGTGGGGGGGGGGGGGCGCGAGCTGCGCGAGAAGCTCACCCACGCGGCCGGATTGAAGGCCCGGGGCGAGGGGGAACGCATCGACTGGAGCCAGGCCCAGCCGGGCATGCCCGTGCGCCTGCTCGCCGGAGATCGCGAGGGAGAGCTGGCGTCGCTGCCCGACTCCCAGGGCAAGCTGGAGGTGCAGATCGGGGGGGTGCGAGTCCGCTGCAGGATCCGGGACGTGGGGCCGTCTCGGAGCGAGCGCAAGGGCTCCGGTGTGGGAGAACGGCGGTCCAGGCCCGCGCTGCCGGCCGAGATGCCCACGAGCTCCGGCGACCTGGACAGCGCGATCCGCACCGAAGCCAACACCCTCGACCTGCGGGGCGAGCGGGTGGACGACGCCCTGGACCGGGTGGACCGATTCCTGGACGAAGCCTCGATGCGGGGCGACGGGGTGGTGTTCATCCTCCACGGGCACGGCACGGGCGCCCTGCGCAAGGCGGTGCGGGCCCATCTCAAACAGAGCCCGTACGCGCGCCGCTCCCGGGCAGCGGCCCGGGACCAGGGTGGCGACGCGTTCACAGCCGTCGAGCTGTAACCGCCCGGGGTCCTTGCCCCCCGCGGACACCCGGTCCACAATCGACCCACCATGACCTCCCCCCGCACTCTGGAGATGGGCGCGAAGCTCGGCCCGTACATCATCGTCGAGCGCATCGGCGAGGGTGCGTACGCGCGGATCTACTCCGCCCGGGTGGAGGGGCCCATGGGCTTCCAGACCGAGGTCGCCCTCAAGGTGGTCCACGAGGAGTTGCTCGAGTCCCAGCCGGACATGATCCGCTCCCTGGTGAACGAGGCACGCATCGGCGGGCTGCTCTCCCATCCCAATGTGGTTCGGATCATCGACTTCGCCGAGTACAGCGGCCGCCACGTGCTCGCCATGGAGTACGTGGAGGGGCCGAGCTTCCGGGCGCTGGTGGAGTGGCTCAACAAGCGGGCTCAGCCGCTGCCTGGGGGGCTGGTGGCCGAGGTGGGGGCCCAGGTCTGCCGGGCGCTGACCCACGCCATCGAACGGCTGGATCCGGAGGGCAACGCCCTGCACCTGGTCCACCGGGATCTGAAGCCGGAGAATCTGATCCTCGCCCAGGGCGGCCTGGTGAAGGTCCTGGACTTCGGCATCGCCCGGTCCACCGCGAACCTCTTTCTGACCACCACCCTCAACCTCACCCGGGGGACCCCCTGCTACATGTCCCCGGAGCAGCTGCGGGGGGAGGCCCTCGACGGGCGGAGCGACCTGTTCGCCCTGGGGTGCGTGCTGTACGAACTGCTCACCGGGGAGGTCCTGTTCCAGGAGGCGGGGTTCAAGCTGGTGACCATGGTCCTGGAGGGTGACCTGAGCGATCGGCTGGCGCTGGCCCACGACCGATCGCCCGCCCTCACCGCCGTCCTGGCCAGGCTCATCGAGCGTCCGGTGAATCGCCGACCCGCGTCGGCGCTGGAGGCGGAGCAGCTGCTGGTGGACGTGGCCCGGGCCGAGCCGGCGACCCCCGACCTGGCCGGCGTCGCGCGCCTCTACTCCGAGGGCGCCACCCCCCGCTTCGACGTGCCGCGCGCGACGACCGTCGAGGAGCCGACCGAGCCCCCGTCGGGCAAGGCGGGCACCTCGTGGGACCGGGTGAGGTCCTGGTTCTTGGGCAAGTAGGGACGCCGATCAGGGCGAGGTCTGCTTCTCGAGGATCTCCAGCTCCGACTCGACAGCGGCGAGCTCTTCCTGGGATTCGGTGAGCAGGGCATCGAGCTGCTCGGCGGTCATCGACGCGAGGCCGGGGCCGGCCGACCCCTCCTCGAGCGCGGCCATCTGGTCCTGGAGTTCCAGGCGCCGGGCCTCGAGCTCGGCGATGCGCTCCTCCGGGGGGGGCGGCGGGGGCTCCTTGCGGGCCTCGTCCCTCTCCGTCGCGCGCTCCTCCATCCGGTCGCTCACGTCCACCAGATCGGGGGGGCCGCCGCCCCGGGCCCGATCCCACTCGTCCTCGGTGGGTTCCCGTTCCTGGATCACGATCCGGGTGAGGTGGTTCTCGGTTCGAAAGGCGAGGGGCACGCGGTTCAGGTCGTCGACCATGTAGGTGACCCCGTGGAGGTCGGTGTACTGGTAGATGACCCGCTCCGGGGTGTCCTCCTCCTGCTCCTCGTCGTCGTCGTCGTCCTGGGCCAGGGAGGTCTGCGGGAGCAGCAACGCGGCCATCAGGGCGGCCATCAGCCACGGAAGTGCGTGTGGATTTCGCATACACCCACTATACGGTGCCCGGCGGGAGATGCACACGGGCGGCGGGGAAGGGCCTTCAGACCACCAGGCGGTTCAGGGCCTCGTCGACCGCCTTCCAGATGATGTCTCGGGCCTTGCGGTACTTGCGCAGGGAGCGGCGGTAGGGGTCCTTGATCCGCTTGGCGTCGATGAAGGAGCCCAGGGACCAGGTCTTGAACGGGGCACGCCAGTCCCGGGCGTTGACGGCGTGGAGGTGGTTCTCCTCCATGACCAGGATCTGGTCCGCCCACTCCACCAGCTCCTGGGTCAGCGGCTGGCTGCGGTGATCCGAGATGTCCACGCCCTTCTCCTGGCAGGCCGCCACGGCGTTCTCGCTGGCCTCCATGCCGGGCCGGGCGATGGTCCCGCAGGACCGGATCTCCAGGTCGAGCCCCCGCTCCTCGCCCAGGTACCTCGCGATGCCCTCGGCCATCGGCGAGCGGCAGAGATTGCCCGAGCACACGAACAGCAGCCTCAGTGGACGTGCAGCCATCGGCCGCATGGTACTCGATGGAGATTGAAATGTCCGGTGCGAGGCCTGCGTAGGACCAGGGCAGGGGAGAACCCGAGGAGGTCCCATGCTGCCCACGCCCACCGAGGACCCGATCCAGCTGGCCTTGCAGGTCGGGCTGGCCATCGCGCTGGCGTCCACCTGCGGCCTCCGGGCGTTCTTGCCCGTCTTCCTGGCCGCCGTCGCCCATCACCTGGGTCTGCTGCACCTCAACGAGGGATTTGCATGGATCGCGAGCCCGGCGACGATGGTGATCTTCGGGCTGGCCGTGGTGCTGGAGATCGCAGCGGACAAGGTCCCCGCCCTCGACCACGTCCTGGACTCCATCGGGCTGCTGCTCCGCCCCGCGGCAGGCGCCCTCGTGGCCGCGGCGGCTCTGGGCGAACTCGATCCGGGCGTCGCCTCCGCCTCGGGTCTGGTGCTCGGCGGCTCCTCGGCCGGGGTCGTCCAGCTGCTCAAGGCCAAGCTGCGGGTGGCGAGCTCCGCGACCACCGCGGGGATCCTCAATCCCTTCGTCAGCCTCGCAGAGGACGGCATCGCCCTGGTCACGGCCGCGGTGGCGATCCTGGTGCCGGTACTGACGGTGTTCATCGTGGGGGGGGTGGCGGTCCTCGCCTACACCCTGTTTCGGATGACCGCCCGCCTCTTCCTGCCCCGGCGTCAGCCGGCCTGAGCGCTCCGGGGAACCCGGACGCCGCTGCCACTGACGCGTCGGCGGCTTTGCTGTACGATGAGCGGTCCCGGTCCCCCGCGCGTCGGGGGCCGCAACCTGGAGCATCCCATGATCCGTTCCGCCCACGTCCTCTCTGCCGCGCTGCTCGGCGCGCTGCTGATCCCCGCCATCGCCCTCGCTGGCGCGACCGCCTCCTCCGAGCTCAAGGACTCCTGGGGCGAGTCCGGGGCGTCCGCGGCCAACTCCACGGTGGACGGCAGCCTGGAGACCGCCTGGATCGAGGGCAACGAGAACGACGGAACCGGGGAATGGGTCGAGGTGGACATCCCCCGGGGCACGCTGAAGAGCTTCACGATCACCGCTGGCAAGGGTCCCGACGACACCCAGTTCCGGCGCTACGCCCGACCCAAGCAGGTCGACATCGACATCTTCTCGCTGGACGACGCGCAGAACCCGGTGCAGGTCAAGCAGGTGACCCATGCCTTCGAGGACACCTGGGGTCCGGTGACCATCGAGACCGGCGATCTGGCCATCGGCGGAGAGCTCTGGGGCGGCAAGGCCCGGTTCACCATCCGCAGCGTGTACACCGGCACGGACTTCGACACGCTGGCGGCCATCACCGAGATCCAGGCCAACTTCGCCGATCAGCCCTGTCCGACCATGGTCGTCGAGCTGTCGTCCAACGAGGGCGACAAGGGCAAGATCACCGACGAGAGCACCAAGAGCGTCTGGGTCGCCACCGGCGGCGCCGAGGAGTGGGTGACCGTCGAGTCCCCGGACTGGTCGATCTCCAAGGTGGGGATCTTCCCGGGGCACGGATCCTCGTCCTCCAACTTCACCTCCTACAGTCGGCCCAAGACCGTCGAGATCCGCGTGATGATGGAGTCGTTCGTCGTGACCCTCGAGGACAAGCGGGAGATGCAGTGGATCGATTTCCCGGTCAAGGGTGGCTACAACGGCAGCGCCTGGGGTGAGGTCCGGATCCAGGTCAAGGACGTCTACCCCGGCTCCTCCCACGCCGAGGTCGCGATCACCGAGATCCAGCTCGCGGCCATCAACTACGGCGGCTGATCACCGTTCGGTCCAACAGCCGGGGGACTACCCCGACTCCTGCTCGTAGGACACGCGCCGGATGCCGTGGGCGGCCATCCTCCGGGCCAGGGTGCGCAGGGAGACCCCCAGGGCGCGGGCGGCCTCCTCGCGGTTCCAGCCGGTTCGGCGCAGGGCTGCGAGGATCAGCTCGGCCTCCACCCGCCCCAGCTCGTCCTTGAGGTTGACGGCCTCGTCCCCCACCTGGGCCTCCTCGGCGGTCACCTCCCCCGTGGCGAGCGGTCGATCGGGGACGGCCTCGGCCAGGCGCCGCACCGGCTCGGGCAGTTCGTCCGCGGTGATGGTCTCGTCGAAGGCGATCACCACCGCCCGTTCGATGGCGTTGCGCAGCTCGCGCACGTTGCCCGGCCAGTGGTAGCGGCTGAGCAGGTCCAGGGCGGCGTCGTCGATGCCCGCCACGTGGCAGTCGTTGGCCCGGTTGGACTGCTCGACGAATTGTCTGGTCAGAGGTTCGATCTCCTCCACCCGATCCCGCAGGGGAGGAATGGGCAGCGTCATCGCGTTGAGCCGGTAGTAGAGGTCCCAGCGGAAGGTGCCCTCGTCGCACATGGCCTCGAGATCCCGGTGGGTGGCCGCCAGGACCCGCACGTCGACCTCGATCTCCTTGGTGGCGCCGACGCGGGTGAGGCGCTTGTCCTCCAGCACCCTCAGCAGGGCCGCCTGGGCCGGCGCCGGGAGTTCGCCCACCTCGTCCAGCAATACGGTACCGCCGTCGGCGGCCTCGAAGACCCCCTTGGCGGCCTGGCTCGCGCCGGTGAAGGCGCCCTTGACGTGGCCGAACAGGGTGCTCTCGATCAGCTGGCCGGGGATGGCGCCGCAGTTGACACAGACCAGGGGGCGGTTCGTGCGCTTGCCCGAGCTCGCCAGGAAACGGGCCAGCACCTCCTTGCCGGTCCCGGTCTCCCCGGTGATCAGCACGGGTATCGATGACGAGGCCAGGCGGCCGGCGGTGCGGAAGACCTCGCGCATGGCGGCGCTCTGGACCACCGGGACCGGGCCGCTGGCCATCTCGGCGGGGCTCGCCGTGCGGGCCGACGACGCCTCCGCGACCTGGACCGGCTGTTCGACCGTCGCCGCGCGCGCAGCCCGGCGGACCACGTCCAGCAGCTCGTCGCCCGTGCCGCCGTGCTCGGGGTACGTGGCCACTCCGGCGACCAGCCCGTCCACCCCCCGGAGGAGGGAGGTGACCAGGGATGCGCCGTCCGCGCCGTCCGCTTCGGGGAGCAGTACCAGCGCCGCCCTGCCGCTGTACAGCGCCATCAGGTCGAAGGGGCGCAGCCTGCGGCGCACCGCCGGCACCCAGGCCGACACCCTGCGCGCCGTGCCCGCGCGGCCCAGGAGCATCGCCACCGTCATCGGCCGTCCGAACCGGCGGGCGCGCGCCCGCTCCGCGTCCAGTCGCAGGCGGAAGCTGTCGTGGCTCTCCAGTCCCCAGCGGTCCGTGGCGTCGACGGTCTGCAGGCTGGCCGCCACCGCACCGAAGCGTAGCTCGTCGCCGGCCTCCAGCGGGGCCCGCTCGATGCGCTGGTCGCCGATCCAGGTCCCGTTGGTCGAGCCCAGATCCTCCACCTCGACCTGTCCGTCCTGCAGCTCCACGCAGGCGTGCTGACGGGACATGCTGCTGTCGCGGATCGTCACGTCCGCCGGAGGAAAACGGCCCAGCACATGACTGCAGCCCTCCACCAGCGGGATCACCCGGACGCCGTCTCGGTGGTAGACGGTCAGCGCCAGCTGGGCCCCGGCCTCGGCCCGGGCTTCGGCCCGCAGGCTGTCGAGCTCGTCGGGGGAGAGTACGTCGGTCTTGCCCTGGATATCGTCGGTCATCGAATCCCCCGTCCGGTGGGTCGAAGGGGGATCGTACTAGCAGGGACCGTCCTTGCCAAAGTGGTGGCAGCGGGAGAGTGTGCCCTCGCTGCCGTCCAGGGTGACGGTCAGCGTCTTGGTCTGGCCCGTGTCCGGGACCCGCAGATCGAAGCGGTAGGTGCCCGGGGGCAGATCCACCGAGTAGGGGCTCTGCCGGGGTGGGGCCTGCTGGTCGCCGCCCATGGTCACCATCGACCAGGGATCCGAGTTGATCCGGACGGCCACCGTCGGTGCGTCGGCGTCGGCGGTCTCCGGGGGGGCTTCGGGCGGCGGGAGATCAGCGGTTCGCTCCCGCGGCGGCGGTTCCCCGGACGTGATGTCCTCGCCCGCGCCCACGGACCCCGTCGCGGCTTCCGTCGATGCCTCCCCCGACGGTTCGGCGCCGTCTTCGACCGGGGCGGTCGCACCGTGAACCGGGGTGGCCTCCGTCCCGGCGCGGGTCGACTCCCCCTCGACCCACGAGGTCGTCGAGGCACCGGCATCGCCTGACGCCGCGGCGTCGGGGGAGACCGGATCCACGCCGATGGGCGACGACCAGGGCCGCCACCAGCCCAGGACCACCACCAGTCCGACCAGGATCAGTCCGACACCGACGAAGATGCGTCGATCCGGCCGGGCCGGTGGGACCGACTCTCCCCCCTCGTCCGCGCCCGCGCCGGTCCCCGTCCCCTTCTCCTTCCCGTTCTCTCCGTCCTTCTTCGGCTCCTGCCCCCGCTCCTGCTCCTGCTCCTGCTCCTCCCCCCCCTCCGCCCGCCAGGCCACCGTGACCTTCCGGCTCACCTCCACCTCGGGCACCGTCCCGGCGATGGACGCGGCGCTGATGGGCGTGTGGAAACCGCAGGCGAAGGGATCGTCCGAGTCCGTGGGGATCTCCTTGAGCCCGCTCACGAAGTCGGACCAGCCGGTGTCCCCCCCGCTGCGGCGCTCCGACGCCAGGACGTCGTCGCCGAGCTGCTCCAGGCGGTCCACGTCCCCATCCGCCCGGGCCCCGACCATGCCCATGAGCTCCTTGCACCCGGGCCCCCGCGCCACCTCCTCGTGCAGCCGCTGTAGCTCCTTGCCGAGCTCGGCCGCGTCGGCGAAGCGCTCGTCCCGGTCCACCTCCACGCAGCGGGCCACCAGCGGCCGGATCTCCGGGAAGACCTCGTCGAGCATGCCCAGTCGGGGCCGGAAGGTGCCCGCCACCACCATCCACATCAGACTCTGGGCGGTGGAGTTCTGAAGCAGGGGCTCCCCGACCAGCGTCTCGAACAGGATCGAACCCAGGGCGAAGATGTCGGCCCGGTGATCGATGCCGTCCGGCTCCTCGAGCTGCTCGGGGGCCATGTACTGCAGGGTGCCCTTGGCCGCGTCGGTGGCGGTGGTCTTGTAGAGGGCCTCGGCGGTCCGGGCGATGCCGAAGTCCATGATCTTGGCCTGGCCGGCGGCCGAGACGATGACGTTGGCCGGCTTGAGGTCCCGGTGGACCAGGTTCAGGGGATCCCCATCGCCGGTGGACGCGCCGTGGGCGTACGACAGGCCGTCGGCGACCTGCCGCCCCAGGTCCAGCACCGCACTGCGGGGCAGGGTCAGCCCACGCCTGCGCACGCCGTAGATCAGCGCCTCCAGGGTCAGGCCGTTGACGAACTCCATGGCGATGTAGTGCTCGTCGCCCACCTGCCCGAACTCGTAGACGTCCACGATGTTCGGGTGGCGCAGCTGTCCCCCCAGGCGGGCCTCGTTGATCAGGTGCTTGACCAGGGTCTGGTCGTCCCGGGTCAGGTCGCGCCGGATGCGCTTGATCGCCACCTCCTTGCGAAAGCCCATCGGGCCCTCGCGCACGGCGCGGTACACCCGGGCCATGCCCCCCTCCCCGAGGCAGGCCAGCAGGGCGTAGGGGCCGAAGACCTCGGGGGCCGCGGCGACCGGTTCCTCGTTCACCGGAAGCTCCCCCTCAGCCCCAGGGATCCCGGCGCGAACTCCATCCGCAGCGCCGCAGCCGCGGGATCACCGACTCCCGGGGAGCGTGGCGAACCCGTCGCGAGCACGATCCCGGTGACCGCGGTGGCTCCCCCGAGCGCCGCGAGGCTCCAGCCGACGATGGCCTGGACACGGCTGTTGGAGTAGCGCCCCGAGGCGGCCAGGAACTCGTCCTGACTCTGGTGTGAGTACTGCTCGTCCCACAGCTGCTGGGCCCGCGCGTGACCGAGACCGCCGAGGATCAGCCCGGTGCCGGCGGCCACCCCCCCCACCAGCAGGGCGATTCGACCGGAGCGCCGGATGCGGCGGTCCTTGATCCTCCGGGCGACGGTGCCCTCGTCGGCCAGCTCCCAGCGCCCATCGGTCACCACGAAGCGGTGGATCCGGTCCACCTTCCCCAGCTCGGCGAGGTAGACCTCCGTCACGCCGGCCTCGTCGGCCGCGCGTACCAGGCTGTCCGTGGCTCGCTCCATGGCGTCGACGGACCCGGTGCCGCCGAGAACCGCGGCGGCCACGTCCCCTCGCGAGCGGACGCGAACGGGGGTCTCTGCCGACGCCCTGACCACGCGCGTGGCGAAGGTCCCGTCCCGCAGCTCCCATTGCACCAGGTGTTCGCCCACCGCCACGGTGGTGTCGCCCCCCGCCGCCGGGTAGGCCACCCCGTCCACCCACAACGTGGCGCTCTCCAGGGCCACCGGACTGACGCTCAGCGCCGTGGTCGGGCTGCGCAGGGCCTCCATCGCGGCCTCGCGGAAGAGGGACTCGGGATCCGGGGGGAAGCGGGGCTCCCACGAGAGCTCTGGAGCCACCAACAGCGCGCGCCGGAAGCTCTCCCGCGCCCGATCGGCCTCCCCGTCATAGGCCCAGGCGACGCCCTCGAGGAAGGCGATGCGTGCCAGATCCTCCCGGGGCAGGACCTCCGCCAGGCAGGGCAGCAGCCCGTCCAGCTGCTCCAGGGTCGCCTGGGCCGCCTCCACCCGGACGTACTGGACGTGGCCGAAGGCCTCGGTGAGCGTCCCGCGGAAGGCGTCGAGGGTCACCGGGGAGCCGTGACAGGTCCGTTCCTCGCCGCCGGCGACCTCGAAGAGGGGCTCGTGGGCCAGGATCGTGGACACGTGACGGACCCGGGGGGCCCCCCGGGCACGGGTCTGCAGGTTGAAGGCCGCCAGCGCCCGCTCACCGAGCACCGGATCCGGCCCCTCGGCGCCGTACAGCAGCAGTGGGACGACGGCATCGGCCGCACCGGCCGCCACGGGGCTGGCGCAGGCGACGAGGGCGAACAGGCAAGCGCCCAGGAGGTGGCGAGACGGGCGATGCACGGAAGGAGTATAGCAACGGGGCTACGAAGCGGGCGCGGGCGGAACCGGGCCCGGACGCCCGGTCGACGGAAGGCGGATCGGGAGGGTGCGTCGGGTCAGTGCCGGCGGCGGAGGCCGGCGAGCAGGGCCAGGAGGAGGGCGGTGGCGGGGATGGCGGCGTTGCCGGAGCCGCCGGCGTTGCAGCCGATGGAGGTGGTCGAGGCCACCTCGCCCTCGCTGCCGTGGATCTCGACGAAGTCGTCCAGCTCGTCGTACTCGACCTTGATCGTGTGCTCCTCGCGGGGATCGAACTCGTAGACGTACAGATCGCCCTCACCGGGCTCGTGGCTGCCGTCGAACCGCCAGTCGAAGGCGGCGCCGTAGATCGGGCGGCCGTCGTCGTCTTCGGCGTGGGCCAGCAGGTGCAGGGTCTGCCCCGGCGAGGCGTCCTCCTCGCCCTCGGAATAGATGCGGATCTGGTCGATGTCCTGGTCCTCGAGGACCTGGATGTCGACCTCGTCGATCTCCACGCCGTCGGCGAACAGCAGGACCTCGAACTCGCCCACCTCTTCGGGGGTCACCTCCAGGTACTCGCGCTCCTCGAACAGCGAGGTCCGCCGGGCCCGGGCGTCCAGGGACTCGGCGTTCACCATGACCGAGAGCGAGCCGGTACCGTACAGGGGCACCGTGCCGGCGAACCACTGGACCAGGAAGGTGGCGGTCCCATCCAGGAGCACCTGGAACTCGGAGGTGTCCTCCACCAGCTCCTCGAAATCACTGGCCATGTCACCGTGGGGCTTGACCACGGCGCGATCGGGGAGCAGCACCTCCACGCCCACGGTGCGCAGCTCGGCGCCATTGCCGTCGAAGACGGTGAGCCGGCAGGAACCCTCGCCCCGGGCGATCACGTGCAGGTCCAGGGAACGCCGGTCCTCGTCCACCTCGGTGATCTCCAGCACGGACGGATCGGAGCTCGCCACCGACCAGTTGCCGACGGTGTCGAAGAACGATCGACTCGACACGTGGATCCGGGTCTCGGTGCCGCGGACGTACGGCTGGTGGAGCCCGTCGGGGGCGGGCTGATGGATGAAGAGGAAGGGCGCCACGATATCGTCGTTGATCACGACCCTGTCTCCGGCACAACCAGCGCCGACGAGCATCGAGAGACCCGCGAGAAGAAGGATGGGAACGATCGAGCGATTCATGGTCTGACCTCCGGCTCCTGCCCTGACCAACGAGCAAGGGTCGTGCCAGGTGCGAGACGCCTGACGCCTGACTCCTATTCGCGCGAGTCCTGCCACCCCTGACACCCCCATGCCAGCCCTGGCGGTCAGAGGTGGCCCGGGTTGGCCGGGGTGGACGGTGGTAGACTCGGCCTGGGAGACGTTCACCCTTGGTTTCGCGCTGCTCGCTGCTGATCGCGCCGGTCCTCCTGGTCACCGGCGGATGCCTACCCGCGGTGTACCCGGCGTCGTGGGATCCCGACGGCGATGGGTACGGTTCCCTGGCGGACTGCGATCCGGACGCCCCCGACACCCACCCCGGGGCCACCGATCCCTTCACCGACAACCGGGACCAGAACTGTGACGGGGTGGACGGAACGGACGGGGACGGGGACGGCTACCCCGGGGACGATCTGGTGGAGATCGCCGCGCCGGAACTCTACGACTGCGACGACGCCAACCCCGACATCCACCCCGAGGCGGCCGACAACGCCGGCGACCTGGTGGACTTCAACTGCGACGGTCACGACGGGGTGGACGGGGACGGGGACGGCCACGCCACCCCGGGTTCCGGCGGGGAGGACTGCGACGACGAGGATCCGGCCGTGCACCCGGATGCCCCCGAGGTCCCCGGCGACGGGATCGACAACGACTGCGACGGTCAGGAGTGCGTCGACGCCGACGGCGACGGAGGCTGCGCCGGGATCGACGACTGCGACGACTCCGACCCGGACCTCAACGTCCTGGACGCGGACGGGGACGGGGTGACCACCTGCGACGAGCCTCCCGATTGCGACGACGGCGATCCGGCGGTGGCGCCGGGCCAGCCCGAGATCTGCGGGGACGACGGCGACAACGACTGCGACGGGTCCGTGGATGACTGGGACAGCGACTGTCACCCCCAGGTGTCCACCGCCGGGGGATGGGTGGCGGTGGCCGCGGGGAACCACCACAGCTGCGGACTGGACGGGCAGGGTGGGGTGACCTGCTGGGGCTGCGAGGGCGTCGGTACGGACCGCGGCCAGTGCGACGCCCCGCCGGGCACCTACGACGCGGTGGTGGCGGGGGACGAGCACAGCTGCGCGGTGTCCGCGGGCGACGTCACCTGCTGGGGTTCCGACGACGAGGGCGAATCCCAGCCGCCGACCTTCCCCCTCACCCTGTCCTTCGTACAGCTCGGTGCGGGGACCCACGTCACCTGCGGCCTGACCCCCGGCGGTGGGCTGCTCTGCTGGGGTGATGACGACCTGGGACAGGTTGCGCCGCCACCCGGCACGTTCGTTGCATTCGATCTGGGGCGTGCCCATGGCTGCGCCCTGGACGAGGTCGGCGCGGCGAGCTGCTGGGGCGACGGGGACGCGGGTCAGACGACCCCCCCCCCGGACACGTTCAGCCAGCTGGCCGCCGGCTCGTTTCACACCTGCGGTGTGACCGAGGCCGGCACCCCGAGCTGTTGGGGTTGCGGCGGCATGGACCAGGGGCAGTGCGAGGCGCCCGCGGACGGGGTGACCCAGGTGGTCGCCGGGGTCTACCACAGCTGTGCCCTGCGCAGCGATGGGACCGTCGGCTGCTGGGGCGATGACGGGTTGGGCCAGTCCAGCCCGCCCCAGGTCACCCTCACCCAGCTGGGTGCCGGGGCCCGTCACGGGTGTGGCGTGGCCACCGACGGCAGGGTGTTCTGCTGGGGCGACGACGCCAGCGGCCAGAGCACGCCGCCCTGAGCGGTGTGTCGGGCACGGAGAGGAGACGGAGGACATGGTCGAGGAGAGCCGCCGCAGGGTGCGCGTCACCGTCCAGCTCCTGGGCTTTTTGGCGCTCGTCCCCCTGCTCGCGGGTGTGGAGTGCGGTGGGATCGGGGACGACGACGTCACCCCGGACGACGACGACTTCGACGACGACGACGTCGCCGACGACGACGACACCCCCGCCGACGACGACTCCACCGAAACCGACTGGGAGGACGTGTTCGAGGACGCCGATCCCGAGGGGGACAGCCTCCACCCGGGCGCGGACGTCATGCGTTACCAGTTCCGCCGCGACGGAGGGGACCTGGCCCTGCGGATGTGGAGCTGGGTACCCTTCGACGACGACGATCCGGACCTGACCGTGCGCATGTACCTCCGGGACGAGGAGCGCGCCTACTGCCTGGTCCACGACAACGTCTCGCCCGTCCCCGGCCCGACCCAGCTGTGGACCACCACCGACGAGCTGGCCATCTGGACCCATCTGGACGCGCCGTCGTCGCTGGTGATGGACGTCGACACGGCCTACTCCCTCGCCGTCGGAGTGAACCTGTCGGACACCGAACTCCGGGGCTGCCGGCTGCGGGGAGGCGTGGAGGTGGTCGACGCCAGCGGTGCGGGTGACGCGGCCCCCGACACCCTGTGGACCTCCGGCCACTGGGCCGACTTCCAGCTGACCGACGTCCTTCTCCTCTCCCTCGACGGGATCGCGGTCGACGACGCCATCGGCGGGGACGGGGACGGCATCCTCGAGCCCGGGGAGACGGTGGGCCTGACCCCCACGATCCACAACGACGGCTGCGGGCCGGACACGGGCCCGCTGCTGACCGGCGAGCTGGTCCTCTCGCCCGGCTCCACGGCGGCGGTCGAGTTGGTCGATTCCGGGGCCTGGTTCGATGGCGGTAATCCCCTGGTCATGGGCGACGTGGTCTCGTCGGACACCCCGTTCACCTTCTCCATCGACCCGTCGGCCAGCGCGGGGCAGGTGCTCGAGCTGACCCTGTCGCTGATGGACGATGACGGCCCGATCCAGGACCTCGTCCTGCCTCCGCTGCGGGTGGAGTACCCGGCCCAGATCCCCACCACCGACCTGCTCAGCGACGCCGACGACGTGGGGGGGGCGTTCGATATCTCCGGCGTGTCCTACGCCGTCACCTGGACGGAGCTGCAGGTGCGGGTGAGCAGTCACGGGAGCCACGGCGGGGACCAGGAGGTCGACGTGCTCCTGGACGTGGACCAAGACGGGATCCCGGACCACCTGCTGTCCACCTACGACGCGGTCACCGGCGGATTCACCGGCGCCCACTACCGGGCCGAGGACGGCGCGTGGGTCCGCGGCGAAGCCCTGGCGACCCTGGACTTCGCGCCGGGCAGCAACCACGCGGCGTTCGGAGTGGAACTGGCCCAGATCGATCGGCCGACCTTCGCCCTGCTGCACGCGGTGGCCGTGGATCCCGCCGGCATCGAGCTGGACCACGCCCCGGACGATCCCGACGATCGGGACGCCCTGGGTCTGGTGGACTGCGTGGCCCAGCCCTGGCTCGCGCTGACCGGGACCGAGTGGGCCGAGGTGTCGGGCGACGGGGACCCGTGGGTCGACCCCGGCGAGACCTGGGCCCTGCGGGTGCTCGTACACAACCGGGGAAACGTGCCCGCTACGGGCGTCAACGGCGGTCTGTCCACCTCCTCGTCAGACCTGGTGGCGGACGAGTCCGTGTTCTCCCTGGGGGACCTGGCCTCCGGTGACAGCACCTGGAGTGCCGACCTGCTGGTGAGTGCAGAACCCGCCGCCTCGACCACCCACTCCCACGGGCTGGAGCTGGTCCTCGGCTCGGGCAGCCTGAGCTGGACGGAGTCGCTGACCGTCTCTTTGGGGGAGCGGCCCGCGGACGGTGCCGGCGAGGCACCGTTGGTGACCGAATCCACCGCGTTGGTGGGTGACGGGAGCGATTTTACCGACGACTGGCGGGATTCCATCACCTGTACGGGGAGTGAAGCGGCGGGGTCCGACGCCGTCGTCGCGCTGCCCCTCCAGGCCGGTCAGTCGCTCACGGCCAACGTGGTCTACGCACCCGGCGTGCAGGACGCGGTGCTCTACCTGTCCGACGATCCCCTGGAACCGGCCGGTGCCTGCCTCGCCGGTGTCGACGACCGGACGGACGAGGAGGAGACGCTGTTCTTCAGCGCTCCGGCGGAGGGCACGTACTACCTGGTGGTCGACGGGATCCACGAGGGCCACGGTGGCCCATTCGTACTCACCCTCTCACTCTGAGGTGCACTCGAGGACCTCGCGGACGAAGGCGTCCCGGGACGCCTCGACGGGACCGAGTGCGTAGGGCAGCGCGTCCCAGGGGGCGGTCAGCCGACCCGGCGCGGCCTCCTCCCAGCCGGTGCAGTGGCCGTCGCGGGCCCGGAGCACCGACCACAGGAGCTGGGCGTCCGCGTCCGCGGGTGCGACCGCCAGGGCCTGCTCGACCAGCGGAGCGGCCGAGCCGTCCCGGTCCCCGCTCCGCAGCGCCATCGCCGCCGCCTGGAGAGCCGCGCGGGGGATGCCGGCCTCCGCCCGGAAGAGCTCGCGCAGGACCTCCTCGGCGGCGTGGGGCGATCGGCCCGCCAGGCACAGACCGAGCAGGTAGCGGTGCTCCGGGACCGGGGACTCCCAGAGCGCGCCGCAGGAGAGCGCCTCGGCGTTGGCGCGCAGCGAGAGCGCCTCGGCCGCGGCGGGGTCCAGGGACCCGGTACTCAGACGGAACGCCCGGGGTCCACGCTTGTGGACCAGGGACAGGTCCACGAGCATGGCCGCGAGCCGATCGTCGTCCAGCTCGGCGCTCTCCACGGCGACCGGGAGCTCCTGGGCCAGCACCTGGGGTGGCCGGTCCCCCGGGATCACGGCGGCCTCGACCCAGGCCTCGAATCGGGCGTGATCCACCTCCTCGTCCAGGTCGAAGGAGGTCGGATCGGCCAGGGCCCGGGAAAGAGCGGCGGGGTCCTCGTCGAAGAGGTAGCCCACGGCCAGGATCGAGGTGTACCAGCGCCGGGGCGACTGGTATCGGCTCCAGCCGGTCTCCGCGGCCTCCGCGAGGGGGGCGCGGACCGCGCCGGCGGCCTGCAGCGCAGGGAAGGAGGGTTCGGTGAGCCAGACCTGCCCCTCCACCACCTGCAGGCGTGCCATCAGCTCGTACATCCCGGACCGGAGCCAGGGAGGCAGCTCGCCCGCGATCTGGAAGAGACCGTACTCGGCGATCTGGATCGTGGCCGGTCGCAGGTCCTCCAGGCCGGTCTCTTCCGACACGACCGCCCACAGCCGCAGGTCGGTGGGGACCAGGACCTCGTGGCCGATGCGGTCGCCGCGGAAGGGGAGCTTGCGGTCGAGGCCGCGGGTCCGGTGCAGGTACAGCAGGGTCACCGGCTGCTGGAGCTGCGCCCGCGGGACCGTGAGCCAGCCGGACAGCAGGAGGTCCTGGGCCACCAGCTGCCGGGCGATCTCGGGGGCCCGACCCCCGGCCCGATCTGCGGCCACGGTGAATCGACCCGCCTCGACCACCAGGCGCCGGGCCTTCCCAGGGGCGGCCTGTGCGACCGTTCCCAGGACGGTGGCGAGCCCCAGCAGGGCCGCGAGCAGGACGGTGCGCCAGCGTCTGATCATGGGTCCCTCCGCTCGGACCGGACGCGGCCCGCCCAGCCGAAGTAGGCCACCCACAGGGCGGCGGTGACCGCGGCGAACAGCAGCCGCGGCAGGCTCCCCAGCTCCGACTGGCGCAGGAAGCTCTCGATCAACCCTGCGGCGACGTACATAGGCAGGGTTCCCATCATCAGCGCCAGCGCGACGCGGGCGCGGATCCGGATCGCGTCCGCGCGCGGGAGGCGACCCGGGTCGATCACGCCGATGCCCATGTAGAGTCCGGCGGCGCAGGAGATGTTGATGGCCGCCAGTTCGGTGACTCCGTGGGGCAGCAACCAGGGGAGGAAGAGGGGGTGCAACCCTCCCTCGCCGAAGAACACCGACGAGAACGCGCCCAGCATGATGCCGTTGTACAGGACGAGCAGGACCGTGGGCACGGTGGCCAGGATGCCCGAAGCGAAGGCCAGCAGACCCACCTTGGTGTTGTGGGTCATCAGGTAGGACGCGAACAGGGTCTTCTCACCCGCCAGGGTGTCTCGGCCGCTGGTCAGCAGGGCGTCCTGGGCCGCCCGGTCGAGGATCAGGGCGTGGAGAGCGTCCCGCGGGTAGAACCCGGCCGGTACCAGGGAGTAGGCCAGCTCGGCGTCGATCTGGACCGCGAGAAAGGCCACCGCCGCCGCCCCCAGCATCAGGGCCCAGACCGCGGCCTGGTAGCGCCAGGTGGCCCGGAACACCCGGGGAAAGCGCCGCCGATAGAATCCCACCGGATCGACGCGATCCCGCGTGGGCCGGTAGAGGGTGCCGTGGGCGCGGATCGCCAGGTCGTTGAGGTAGGCGACGATGTCCGGATCCCGCCCCTCCTGGCGGTAGCGGGCCAGGTGGGCGGTCACCAGGCGGTACGTGGCGCCGAGGCGCTCGGTCTCCTCGAAGTCGAGACGGGTCAAACCGCGGGTGTGTGCCGTGGCCAGGAGCCGCTCGAGCTCGTTCCACACCGGCCGATGCTTCTGGTAGGGGTCGCCCATCGAATGCCGGCGCATGATAGCATCCGCCCGCCTTCGCAACCCGAGGACGACGATGCGGCCGACCGTCGATTTCGCCACCCCCGAGGACGTCCCCCTGTCCTTCGAGTTGGCCGGGCCGGGGAGCCGGATCCTCGCGGGCCTCCTGGACCAGATGATCGTCCTGAGTATCGAGATCGGTCTGCTGTTCGCGGCGTTGCTGTTCGGGGTGCTGGGGGAGTGGATCAACGAGACGGACATCCAGTCGGCCGCCGACGAACTCTCCCGGGGCGGTGGGCCCACGGCCTACCTGTTCGCCATCTCCCTGGTGGCGGGCTTCGTGGTCAACTTCGGCTACTACGTGGTCCTGGAGATGGTGACCAACGGCCAGACCATCGGCAAGCGGGCCCTGGGTATCCGGGTCATCCGGGACGGCGGCTACGGCCTCACCCTCACCGCGTCGCTGTTGCGCAACCTGGCGCGACTGGTGGACATGCTGCCCCAGACCTACCTGGTGGGCATGGTCGTGATGATCGCCCACCGCAAGGAGAAGCGACTGGGGGACATGATGGCCGGCACGGTGGTGGTCCGGGAGCGCCCCCGCTCCTCGGCCGGGCTGCCCTTCGGCGATCAACGCTACTCCACGCTGACCGAGCGCCGATTCCACCTGGACCGGGACGCCATCGAGGGCTTCGACGAGGAGCACGAGCAGGTCCTGGCCCAGTTCTTCGGCCGCCCCCGGCTCGACCCGTTCCAGGAACGCCGCACCATCCACGGCCTGAGTCACGGGCTCGCCGTGCGCATGCGCCCGCCCCCGGTCTTCGAAGGCGACCGCGACCGGCTGCTGTTCCTCAAGGAGGTCTACCTGGCGCTGCGCGAGCGCCGGGAAATCGGGTGACCGCCGGTTCCGCTCACCCCTCCTCAACACCCTCCCCCGCCCATCCGCCATCCGGAGAGCAGGGTGGCCGGAAGGATCTCAGTCGTCGGGCTTCGCCTCGCCCGAGTACCCCAGCGTCTCCTGCGTCGCGGCCTCCGAATCCAGGTTCAGGGGCTCGGTGCGGGTGCCGGGGCGGCTGATCAGGGGCTGCTCCATGCTGCGGTCGAAACACCGCTGGAAGGCGTCGACCACCTCGGGATCGAACTGGGTGCCGGCCCCACCTCGGAGCTGGAGCAGGGCCTCGGCCCGGGGCATCCCGCGACGGTGGGCACGGTCCGAGGTGATGGCCTCGAAGGCGTCGACCACCGCGAGCATCCGGGCGCCGAAGGGGATCTGCTCACCTGCCAGCCCCGCGGGGTAGCCGCTACCGTCGAACCACTCGTGGTGGCTCGCCACCAGGGGGATGATCGGCTCGAGGAAACCCGCCTCCCTCAGGATCTTCTGACCCAGGTCCACGTGGGACTGGACGCCATCCCGCTCCGAATCGGTCAGGGGTCCCGCCTTGTCCAGGTAGTGGTCGTCGATGCCGATCTTGCCGATGTCGTGGAGCTGGGCCGCCAGCACCACTTTGCCACGGTCGCGGGCGGAGAGCACCAGCTCCTCGCACAGCAGGTCCGCGTACTCGGCCACCCGATCGGAGTGGCCGTCGGTGAAGGGATGGCTCGCCTCCAGGGCGCTGACCAGGGAGCGCAGGGTGCCCTCGTAGCGCTTTCGGGCCTCGATCTCCCGGGCGCGGTGCTCCAGCGCCCGTTCCACCAGACCCACCACCTGCTGGTTGTCCCAGGGTTTGCGGATGTAGCGCCAGACCTGGGCCTTGTTGATGGCCTGGACCACGGCCTCGGCGTCCGTGTAGCCGGTGAGCAGGATCCGCACCGTGTCCGGGAACTGTGCGCGGGACCAGGCCAGCAGCTCCACGCCGCTCTCCCGGGGCATGCGCTGGTCGGATATCACCACCGCGATGGGCTCGCGCTCGAGGATCGTCCGGGCCTCGGCGGCCGAGCCGGCGGTGTGGATCTCCCACCGCTCCATCAGCAGCAGCTCGAGCG
The DNA here is from genome assembly GCA_964542165.1 of uncultured Rickettsiales bacterium. GTDB lineage: Bacteria > Myxococcota_A > UBA796 > UBA9615 > CAYRNR01 > CAYTBN01. The sequence continues at coordinate 49,682 of CAZITQ010000001.1, read as the reverse complement.
CGCCGAGGACCAGCGCGTCGTCGTCCACCACCAGTAAGCTCGGCCGTCCCAACGCGGGGGTCATCGTCGCTCCCGAATCTCCGCTCCAGCCCCATCCCGGGATCCCGAGGATCCACCCCCACGCCAGTGCATTGTCACACCGAGGCGGTGCGGCGGTAAACTCCCCACCGGGAACGTCGGAGCACAGATGAACACCCGCGACCGAAAATCCACGATGGACGCCTCGGCGGAGGCCGTACGGCTGGCGCGGCTGACCTGCGACGGTTGGGCTCACGGCACGGGCAGCCGGGAGGTCCAGCGCTCCGGATTCCTGGGCAGGTCCGAGCTGATCGGCGACCTGTTCGTGCCCCTGTGGATCGCCGAGGTCCTCGGGCGCGGTGGCCTCGACGTGACATCCGCCCGCGAACGGGTCGCGCAGCTCCGCCCCGACGGGGACATCCACTACTACCGCGACTGCTCCGCACTCCCCTGGGACGCCGACGACGCGGCGGCGGTGCTGCTGGCCTTCCCGGGCGGCTCCCGCTGGCGGGGTGTGGCGCGGGCACGGGCCGTGCTCCGAGCCGCTGTGAAGGGGGACGGGGCCGTGCGGACCTGGGTCGCGGATCCCGACCGCCCGGATCGCCGGCCCGCGGGCCCATGGCTGGGGCCGGTCTGCAACGGCGTCTCGGCCCGGGCCCTGCGGGCCATGGTGATCGACGGGGACTTCGAATCGGGGATCACCGCGCGAACCGCGATCTGGCTGGCCGCCCGGAGCGAACCGGATGGGGGGTACCTGGGCACGCACTACCCCACCCGCGTGCTGACCACCGCCCTGGTCCTGGAGGCGCTGGCCGGGACGGGCGGGGGCGGCGACCCGGTGCGCGACGCGGCGGAGCGGGCCGCGACCTGGCTCCGCGGCGAACAGCGCCGGGACGGAGCCATCGGCCGATCCGCGCTGGAGACCGGCGCGGCGGTGTTGTCGCTGGCGGCAGCGGGGCAGCTCGACGACGACGCCCCCGTGGCGGCGGCGGGCTACCTGGTGGGCTCCCAGCGCTGGGACGGGACCTGGCCCGAGGCCGACGTGTACCTGTGCCCGCACCCTGGAGGCGCGATCCGACCCTTCCGCAGCGGAACCCTGGCCTCGGCCCTGGCCCTGTCGGCGCTGCTGCGCATCACACGTCCGGGGTCGTGTCCTTGATCCGCTGCTCCCTCAGCTGAGGGGGATGGCGCAGGGGCAGCTCGACCACGAAGCGCGCCCCCTCGCCCGGCTTGCCCTCCTCCCAGATCCGCCCGCCGTGCTGCTCGACGAAGGTGTAGCACAGGCTCAGGCCTAGCCCGGTGCCCTCGCCGGGGGGGCGGGTCGTGAAGAAGGGCTCGAAGATCCGTCCCCGGATCTCGTCCGCGACGCCGGGGCCGTTGTCCTCGACCACCAGGGCCAGTCGGTCGTTCCCCCGGCGCTCGGTGGAGACCCGGATCTCCCCGTCCTGCTCGACCGCGGACGCGGCGTTGAGCATCAGGTTGGTCAGCAGCTGGTTCATCAGCACCGGGTACCCCTCGATGGGGACCACGTCCCCCCGGTCCTGGATCACCGCGATGCCGCGGGAGCGCAGGGTGGGCTCCATCAGGCGCAGGGTCGAGTCCAGCATCTCGTGCAGGTCCACCACCTGCAGGTCCTGGGACTCGGGTTTGGAGAAGGCCCGCAGGTTCTGGACGATGTCGGTGGCCCGTCTCGCGCCGTCCAGGCACAGCTTCGTCAAGCGCTCGAGACGATCCGGCGAGGCCTCCCGACGCTGGGCGAGGGTCGAGAGCTGGTCCGCGCTGGATAGAACCACCCCGAGGGGGGTGTTCAGCTCGTGGGCGACTCCCGCGGCCAGGACGCCCAGGGAGGCCATCTTCTCCCACTGGTAGAGCTGAAGTCGGGTCTGCTCCAGCTGGGTGGTGCGCTCCTCGATGCGCTCCTCGAGCTCCTCGTTCATCCGGCGGATGGTCTCGTAGGCCAGCGTCCGGCTCAGGGCCAGCGCCAGGCTGGAGGCCACGGTGCGCAGCAGCTCCACGTCTTCCGCGGAGAGGAGGGCCCCCCCGGGGAGCCCCGTACTGGCGAACAGCCCCACGAGCTCGTCGTCGGTGTGCAGGGGGAGCAGGAGCTCCAGCCCGCTCGAGAGCAGCCAGTGGTCCAGGATCCCGGCCGTCTCCTCGGACGAGCAGAAGTGCACGTTCTGGATTCGCTTGACCTGGGCCCAGAATTCCCCGTCCTCGGGGGGACGCAGCGCACCGGCGGACGGCATCTCCCGCGACGATCCCGCACCCCCGGACACCCGGCTCCAGTGCCGGGCGCCGCTGAGCCCCGGGGCCAGGGCCACCACCACCCCGTGGCTCTCCATGGCGGCGCCCACCCGGGATAGGACCGCCTCGGCCACGTCGTTGGGGGCGTCGAGGCCCGCCAGGTCGTTGGGGATCTGCGCCAGGACCCGCCGGTAGTGGTAGCGGTTGCGGAAGAACGTTCGATCCAGCAGGGCCTCGAGCCGGGTCTGGGCCGGGACCAGGAGGAAGGTCAGCACGATGGCAGTGATGAGGATCGCGGTCAGCCCCTGGCCCGCCGCGCCGCCGGATTCCGTGAGCCCCGACGCGAAGGTCGAGACCGCCAGGTTGTAGCCGAAGAGCACCACCAGGGTCACACCGGCGCCGAGGATCGTGCGCCGGATGACGACCTCGATGTCGAGCAATCGGTGCCGCAGGATCGCCACGCCGATCCCGATGGGGAGGGGCAGGACGGGGAGGACCAGCAGGATGTCGCTGGGGTCCTTGGCCTCGATCAGCCCCAGGGCCACGGGGGCGCGGAGCAGGAGGACGACGATCAGCAGGGCCCCGAGCCCCCACATCACCCAGCGGGCCTGCAGGCGCTGGACCGGGCGCAGGGGACGGATCTGGGCGACGACCAGCAGGGCCACCGCGCCCAGCACCATCGCGAAGGCCGCCCCGGGTACGGCGCCGAAGGCCCCCAGGTGTTCGGCCGCCAGGGCCGCCACGCCCAGGGCCAGGGGGCCCAGGAGGGCGATCCGACGGGTGTGTCCTCCCAGCTGGGGGGCGGGGAAGGTCGCGGCCAGGTGGACGGCGGCGCCCGCGGCCACCAGCGCGAACGCCAGATTCAGCTCGTAGAGGGTGCGCTCGGCCACGGCGGGGAAGGTCACCCCGCGCATTCCGTTGACCACCGAGATCACGTTGCAGACGAACACCGCCTCGCAGAATGCGAACAGGGAGCGGGCGGCGAGCTGACCCGGGCGCCGGAGCACCACGAAGGTGCCGATGCCCAGCAGGGCGAAGGCCACCAGCATCGCCGTGACGATCTGTCCCACCAGGGGTCCGAGGGCCGGCCGGGTGACGGCCACCGACCGTGCCTGCCGGTCGCCCCCCGCGAGCACGAGGGAGACCTCGGTCCGGTCACGGTTGGCGAGCGCTGCGCGAAGGGCGCGCTGGTCCCGCTGCCATCGCTGGAAATCGTCGAGGTTGCCCAGATAGGTCGGCTCGCGCACCAGGCTGGGACCGGCGAGTTCGACCCCCGCCACGGACTCTACGCATGGGGATCCGTCCCCGTCCTCGTCGTCGGCGACCACGAGCCGCCAAGCGCAGTCGTCGTCTCCAGCGACGAGCTCCACGTCCAGGTCCGCGGACCGACGGAGGGAGACGCCACAGTAGGCGAGCAGGGCCACGTCGGCGAGGAGCCAGACGACGATGATGCCGCGGACGAGGCGGGTGCGGCGGGCGCTGCGAATCACCCTGCGAGCCTACCTCTCCCCCCCGGCGGCCGTCGAGCGGCCCCGACGGTCAGGGGGCCTCGACGTGGACGCACGCGACCTCCTTGCGCACGAAGCGATGACCGGTCCGGGGCGAGATCCCGGTGGCGGTCACCACCGCGACGTACGACCCCGCCTGGGCCGTGCGGACCAGCCGCGCGACGTGATGGTGGTCGGCCGCGTCCACGGCCAGGACCTCGTCCAGCTGCAGATCCGGCCTCGCCCTGCGCATCCGACGCGGCGGTCCGCCTCCCGTGTGGCCGGAGGGATCGCTGGCCGGCAGCAGCTGCAGGGGCAGCGAATCCCGCGCGAAGACATCGGTCCCCTCGTCGTCCAGCAGAGCTTCCCGCAGGAGCTGGAGCCGAGCGATCCGCTCGGGGATCCCGTCGTCCGCGCCGCTCTGGGGCCCGAGGCTGGCGAGGCGCGCGGCGTACTTGTGCTCCAGCTCCGGGAATCCCACCTGTGGCACGCTCACCTGGGCGGAGATGCGCGCGTTGGCCACGGGGAGGCCGTGGTCGGTGAGGCGAGCTGACAGGTTCCACGGGGCACCCGCCTTGATGCGCGAGGGGGCGTCCAGGTCCAGCCGCCGCCGCGAGTCCACGAAGCCGCCCACGGTGAACCGCACGTGGGTTGACGGGCCCGTCTCCACCAGCACGGTCCAGGACCCGGACGCGGGCGTCGGCAGATCGAAGCTGACGTACCCGGGCCCGTTGCGCCGCAGGACGTGGGAGGCGTGGCGCGGCAGGAGTCTTCCCGCCGGATCCCTCAACCGCACGTCGACCTCACCCGGCTTCTGGGGCGCGTGGTTCACCGCAATCAGCTCGAGATCGGCCCACCCCACCGTCACGGCCAGGGAGGCGCAACCGTCGTCCACGGGCACCGCGACCGCTGCCGACGACGCGCTGGCCGCCTCGTTGACCACGACCCCCGTGGAGGAGAGGCGACCGCGAATGAAGTTGTAGATCTCGAACAGATCGGCGGCGTCCGGGGCGAAGTAGTAGCGCCCCCCGGTGACGTCGGCGATCTGCTCCAGCAGGGCGGTGTCCGAGGCGGGACCCATGGCGCAGGTGTACACCGGTGTCCCGCCCATCGCCGCGGCTGCGGTGACGGCGTCCGGGTTGGACGCGTCGTTGCCTTGGTTGTCGTAGCCGTCCGAGAGCAGGACCACCGCGGGTGAGGCGTTCGGCGGTGCACTGCTCAGCAGGGTCTGGGCCCGCTCCAGGGCGCCGCCCATGAAGGTCCAGCCGCCGAAGGGGATCCCGTCGACCTCGTCCTTGGCGGCCTGGCGGTCCGCGGCGTCGGTGATCACCGGCATGGTGCCACCGCCGTCGGGGTGCTCCACGTCCGCGGTGGTGCCGAAGCTGACCAGGCCCACCGCGTCGTCGGCCTCCAGGTGGTCGAGCAGGAGCTTGGTGGCCACCGTGGCGGGCACGTCGTACCCGGAGGTGACCATCGAGCTGGACCGGTCCAGCGCCGTCACCAGGGCTGCCGGATCGGCCGCGGCCATCTCGGCGTTCTCGATCACCAGCGCGAAGTCCTGCCAGGGCGTGCCGGGATTGCCGGGCTGCGTGGCGTTGTCCCGCAGTTCACTGGCGACCACCGTGACCTCGTAGGTGCCGCTGGCCGCCTGGATGTACACGCACTCCACGGTGTTGTCGTCGTCCAGCACGCCGCCCAGGCTCGAGAATCCGTTGCCGTCGAAGTCGTTGCCCACGTACAGGTCGGTGCCGCCGTCGGGCCTGACCTCCAGGTGGAGATCGTTCATCAGCGCCGGTGCGCCGTCCCCCTGGGAGCCCGCGGCGTCGCTCCAGGCCAGGGTCACCCGCAGGGGGCTGCCGGGGTTCACTGCCGCCACGCGGACCGTGAACTCCTGGAACGGGACCGTGAAGGCGTGCCCCTGGTCGAACATCAGCCGGGGTCCGCGGCTCTCGGTCGTCAGGACGTTGTCCAGGCTGACCCGGCCCCAACCCTGGTCGTTGTTGGGGATCGCCGCCACGTCCTGGCTGTCCCGGGCCCAGATGTAGCAGGTGTCGATGAACGCGATGGCGTCCCCCGGGACACCCGGGTTGGGTTCCTGGCCGTGGTGGGTGACCACGTACAGATCGTCGCCCTCGAAGGTCCACTGGCCCGGGCCGTCGAGCTCGGACACCGAGGCCTTGGGTACGAGGGCCTCGTAGCGCCACACGAGTCCGTTGAAGTTGATCTCGTGCACCTCCGACGGTGTGTAGCCGGGGGCGTCGTAGCGCCAGATCACGTGGCCGCCGGTGGTGCCGTCCTGGACCCAGTCGTCCCCCGAGACGCCTGCGCGTCCCTTGACCACCTTCCAGTTGGGGCCTCCCTCGAGGTCCACGGCGCCGTTGACCAGCAGCGCCTTGAGCATGGCCTGGCTGGGTTCCCCGCCGTGGATCGACCGCCACCACTGGATGTACAGCGCCAGCAGGCCCGAGACGTGGGCCGTCGCGTGGGAGGTGCCCCCGCCCAGGGTGTGCAGGGGGTGGGTGGTCCCGCCCTTGTCGGTGAAGGGGTACATGTAGGTCGACCAGACCCAGTTCATGGTCGACGCCCGGGCACCGACCACGTCCACGCCCGGTGCCACCACGGTGGGCAGGATCCGACCGTCGGCGGCCGGCCCGCGGCCCGACATCCCGGCGATGCCGTCGATGTGGTCGTCCCACACTCCCTCGTCCGGCCGGGCCCCCAGGGAGGCGCCGACGACGATGGCGCTCTTGGATTCTCCGGGGTTCGTGATGGTGCCCGGGGCACCGCCGTCGTTGCCCGCGGCGAACACGATCGCCAGCTTCTGGAGCCCCCCGAGTCCGTCGTGGGGATCCCGCACGGTCGCGTCCACGGTCTCGGCCAGCTGGGTGTAGCCCGAACCGGACGCGTACCAGCTGTTGTTCATCACGTGGGCGCCCTGCTCGACCAGGGTCCGGGCCAGCCCCGCCACGTCGTTGGCGGCGGCGATGCGGTCGGCCAGGGATCCGCTACCGGCCAGCAGGAGCATCACGTTGTTGATGGATCCGAACTGGGCCCCGGGCGCGATGCCCATCCCGATCCGGAACCCGTCGTCGTCCTCGGCGTCCGAGTCCGCGGTCCCCGAGCCCACCGCCGTCGCCGCCATGTGGGTCCCGTGTCCCAGGACGTCGTTGGGGTTCACGCCTCCGGTCTTGTCGATGGAGAAGATCCGGCGCCCCCGCAGATCTTCGTGCAGGGTCGTGTCGTCGGCGGTGTCCACCCCCGAGTCGCAGATGCCCACCACGACACCGGTCCCGTCCACCCCCAGATCCGCGAGACGGGCCGGGTAGCCGGGGACCGGCTGGGGCCCGTGGGCGGTGGTGGGCGAGAGCTCGCCTGCCATCACCTGGCCGTACCGCTCGTCGGCGGGAAAGGGCGACGGATCCATGTACTCGAGCCAGCGAACGGGCGGTAGGCTGGCGATCTCGCGGATCTTCGCCGCGTCGAGGGCCACCACGAGCTCGCCATACCCCTGACCGGCGTGGGTCCCCCGTCGCCGTGTGTCCACGACGCGCCCCCCCGCGCCCTCCACGACCCGGCGCACCGTCGGGGTCGCCGAACGGGGGAAGATGCCGATGTCCACGAACCGGACCTCCCCCGTCCGTCCGGCCAGGTTGGGGTGGATCCGGTAGCCCGGCCGGAAGGGGCCGGTCCAGGTCACGAAGGGGAGGGCGGACAGGGCGTCCACCCGATCCGGTGGTCCCACCACGAAGAGGCCGTAGGCGGACACATTCTGGACCACCTGGACGCCCTGCTCCTCGATGGCGCGGATCCAGTCGGGGATCGGCGGGGCGGCCAGCTGCACGAGGTGGTGGGACCAGCTGGACGCGAGCCCGGCGGGCACATCGGGGTCGACGGGCCCCGCGGCCGCGCCGTCGCGGATGTCGATCTCGCAACCGTTGACCGCGATCCGGTGGCGATCGCGCAGCAGCTTGACCCGGTAGCCCCTCGAGGCCAGGGCGGTGAGCGCGGCCTCGGGCCCCTCGACCAGCAGCGCGAAGGGGAGCCGCAGCTCGACCGTCAGTCCGGCCTGGGCGGCCTCCTGCTCCTCGGCCGCCACGTGCGCACCGGTGCGCCGCACGCCCCGGCGCGCGATCAGCGCACTCATGCTCATGGTGGTCTCCCGCACAGCTCCCCCCCTGGGTGCCCGATGGCGGTATGGCGTCCGGTCAGGTCCAGGCGATCTCGGGATTGCCGGCGAAGGCCTTCTTCTCGTCCCACATCTCGGCCAGCCACTCGGCCTCGTCGTCGGCGAGGGTCACACCGTAGCTGATCCCCAGGTTCTTGATCCGGTCGACCTGGCTGTCGCTGGACATCACCGCGGTCATGGCGTAGTGCCGCTCGCGGTGGACGGCGGCGGCGAGGTCGTCCGAGGACTCTTCCTTGCCCCTCGCCCGGTCGATGAAGGTGCGGATGTTGCAGCTGTCGTGAACGTCGCCTTTGCCCATGGTCCCGTGCCTCCCCTGGTGGGTGTGGTCAGCTCGAGCGCGGGCTGTCTCCGGCGTCACCGACGGATGCGGCCAGCACCCGCTTCGCATCCTCGCACATCGGGTCGCGCGCGAACAGATCGATCCGAGCGCCCCACAGCACCGCCTGACAGCTCCCGCAGACGTCCCGGTCGCCGCACTCCCGACAGCCGTCGTGGCTCCGTTCCCGCAGCCGGCGGGCGTCCGGGTGGGCGAGCGCCCGGGCGACGAATCCTCCGACCGCCCCCTCGGTCACGCGGCCCAGCGGGAGTCGGAGGGGGTGGCAGGGAGACACGACCCCGTCCGCCTGCACGCAGAGACGTTCGCGGCCGGCGCCGCACTGCCAGAGCCGATCCTGCGGTACGCCGAGGCGCCGCAAGAGCGGGTTGATCGGTGGGTAGTCGGCGACGTGGAGTGCCGCACCTGCGGAGAGGGCCTCGGCTACCTGGCGGGCGGCGCGGACCAGGGTCTCGGCGTCCAGGGTCCCCCCGGCGGCCCTGACGTCCTGCGCGGCCCCGGGACCGCCGAACAGAGGCCACACGGCCAGGGGGGTGGGGGCCCCCAGCTCCGCGGCGAGCCAGGCGTGCCAGCGGGAGATCCCGTAGTCGAGCAGCGCCCGGGTGAGCAGGGAGCCGGGGCTGGCCCGCAGGCCCGCCGCGGTGGCCCGCCGGATCGTCGACAGGGCAGCCGCCGTGGCTCCGTCGCCGCGGACCCGGTCGTGGAGGCCGGGCGGGCCATCGAGGCTCACCAGCAGCCGAACGGGGACCGGGAGCCGGGAGAGGCGATCCAGGTCCCCGTCGTCCAGGCGTCCGCCGTGGGTGTTGATCGCAACCTCGCGGACCCGCGCCTGACCGGCCCGTTCGAGCACGTCCCAGATCCCCGGGTGCACGAAGGGTTCCCCCCCGGTGAGGTGGAGCACGGCGTCGTAGCCCGCCAGCTCGTCCACCACCTCCAGGGCGAGGGCCGTGGAGAGCTCGGCGGCCGACTCGTCCTGTGCGCGGACGAAGCAGTGGACGCAGCGCAGATCGCAGCGCCGCGTCAGCTCCACGTCGACCACCCGCTGGGGGGCCTGGAAGGTGGCACGGAACAGGGCCCTTGCGCGCCGGTCCTCGAGGGCCGCCCGCCGCCCCGCCACGTGGTCGAGGGGCCCGACGTGGTCCAACAGCTCCGCCAGACACCGTCCGCCCTGGTCCAGCGCCTCGACGATGGTGTCGATGTAGGCGTCGTAGCGGCCGGTGGAGGACGCGCGCCGGATTCCGGGGGCCTCGTCCTCCGGGCCGTGGAGGCCCGGTCGCAGGCCCAGGGCGTCCAGATAGGGGCTGTGGAGCCCGGCGGCGAGATCCCGGCGCGCCCCGTGCAGGTCGTTGGTCAGCTGCAGCCCCCGCGAGAGGAGGGAGACCCCCTCGACCAGCGCCGGGATCTGCTCGCCGTCACCGGCGCGGATCAGCAGGGCAGCCGGCGCGCCGGCCATGGGGAGGTACTTCTCCCCCTGACGCGCGATCCGGTCGTCGCCCCAGCGTGTATCCGCGTCGGCTCGGTCCCCTGCGTCGGTGGCCGCGAAGGCGGCGAAGCGGTCGGTGAGGTCCTGCCACACCGCCAGCATCGCCCGGGCGTCCCCGGCGGCCTCGGTGAGGAGACGGACGGCGTGGGCGGTGAGACTCGACTCCAGGAACAGGCGCTCCGGGGTGGCGTCCCCGTCCACCACGTCGTCCTGGCAGCGCAGGGCGAAGTACCACGCCAGGGTGGCCTCGGCGGCCTGCCGCATCGGCGGGGCCAGGGGGTCGCCGAGGGCGCCGCGGGCGACCCACACCAGCAGGGGGAAGGCCGGCGTCCCGGTGGGGCCCGCGAACAGGTCCTCGGCGGTCGCCGGCGCGATGTTCGCCGTCCACTCGTCCCGGACCTCGCGCCACAGCCGCCGAAGGGGGGGCGGCAGGGTAGCTGCGTGGGCCTCGATGGCCTCCAGGGCGCCGCGGAGCAGCTCCCGGGAGACCTCCGTGTCCGCAGGGGCGTTCTCCTGTCCGCGACCGGGGATCCCATCGTCCATCGGGTCGGAGCGTATCGCCCGGCGGCCCCGGCCGTCCAACCGGCGGTCTGTTCGGCATGGGGCGCCGGTGGTAGCCTCGGGACCGAGTCGAGGATCCGAGATCGCCCATGACCGACGACGACACCACCGTCCCCCGGCCCCCGCCGGTGGAGGAACCGAGGGTCGAGCCGGCGCCCACCACAGCGGGGGGGCGACGGGACGGGGACGGCCCGCGCGACCAGGACACCCTGGCGAGGGTCGACCAGTGGGCGGAGGGCGAGGAGGTCCTCCTCCCCCGCGGCACCATGGTCGATCACTTCCGCGTGTCCCGACTCCTGGGCAAGGGCGGGATGGGCGAGGTCTACCTGGCCCGGGACACCAAGCTGGGTCGCCGGGTCGCCCTCAAGGTGGTCCACCAGAAGCGCATCGGTACCCGAGAGGCCCTGGACCGCTTCCTCTTCGAGGCCCGGACCACCGCCCGCTTCGCCCACCCCCACATCGTGACGATCTACGCGGTCGGCGAGTACGACGAGCGCCCGTACGTGGCGCTGGAGTACCTGGAGGGCCGCACCCTGAGGGAGCGGCTGGAGAGCGACCCCCTGGGGGCCCGGGAGGTCATGCGGCTGGGCATCGCCATCGCGGACGCCCTCGCCGAAGCCCACGACCACGGCGTGCTCCACAGGGATCTGAAGCCGGAGAACGTGATCCTCCCGCGGGACGGTCGCGTCCGCGTCCTGGACTTCGGCCTGGCCAAGGCCCTCCACGGCCCGGGGCTGAACGAGAGCTCCGTGGAGCCGGACGAGACGCGGGTATCGGTCCCGACCCTCGAGCAGACCGTGGGCGAGGACACCGCGACCCTGGCCGGAGACGATGCACCCGGGGAGACCCGAGGGCTGGATTCGCGGCTCAGCACCGCCACCGAGGGGCAGCGGGTGTTCGGCACCCCCCCGTACATGGCACCCGAACAGTGGGCGGGGGAGGGGAGCTCCCGGGCCACCGACGTGTGGTCCCTCGGCGTGACCCTGTACGAGCTGCTCTCCGGGGTCCGGCCGTACCGGGCCTACGAGAGCACTCCGATGTCGCTCATCTTCCAGGTGTGCAGCAGCAAGCCGGTGCCGGTCCCGCCGGAGTTCGGAGACATTCCGGCCGATCTCGGGGCCCTGGTTCTGCAGTGTCTGGAGAAGGAGCACGACCGGCGGCCCACCGCCCGCGAGGCCCACGAGGCCCTCCAGCGGATGCTGCTGCGGGGCGGCCGACAGCCTCCCCCCGAGGAGGGACCCTTCCGCGGTCTCGCCCCCTTCACCGAGGAACAGGGTGGCGTCTACTTCGGGCGCTCGGCGGAGATCGCCGCGTTCCTGGAACGCATGCGGGACGAGCCGGTGCTGCCCCTGGTCGGGCCGCCGGGGGTGGGCAAGACCTCCTTCGTGCGAGCCGGGGTGATCCCACGCCTGCAGGAACAGGCGTCCTGGCGCACGTCCTGGCGGATCCTGCGCCTGAGGCCCGGCGGGGATCCGTTCGCGGTCCTGGCCAACCGCCTCCTCACGGGGGAGGGCAGCCCTTCCCGGGCGGCCCTGTCGTCGATCCCGGGGCTGGCCCAGGCCGCCCTGCCCGTGCCCCCCGCAGCCGAGATCGGCGAGGAGGCGGGGGGGGACGGCGACGACGCTCCGCCGGCCGCCGGCCCGCCCTCGGACGTGGGACCCAGGCCCGCGTTCGCGCCCCTGCTGACCGGCGCGCTGGCCCGGAGGCTGCGCCAGGTGCCTGCCCTGCTGGGGCTGATGCTCCGCGAACTCGCAGAGCGCGAGCGCTGCCGGGTGCTGCTGTTCGTGGATCAGCTCGAGGAGCTGTACGGCCGGGTGGAGGACGACGAGGTCCGCCGGGCGTTCATGGAATCCCTCAGCCTCGCCGCCGACGATCCCGACGGCCCCGTCCGGGTGGTCTTCGCCCTGCGGGACGCGTACCTCGGGCGGGCCGCCGAGGCCCCCAGCGTTCGCGAGGTGCTGGGCCGGGTCGTGGTGCTGCAACAGATGGACACGCCGGCGATGGAGGAGATCCTCACCCGGGGGCTGGAGGTGGTGGACTTCGCGTACGAGGATCCGGGCCTCGCGCTGCAGATGATCGAGGAGGTCAAGGGCGAACCCGATCGTCTGTCATTGCTGCAGGTGGCTGCCCTGCGGCTGTGGCGCACCCGCGACAAGGCCCGGCGGCAGCTGCTGCGCAGCGAGTACGAGCTGGGCGAGGGCGTCCTGGGTGCGGTGGCCCTCCACGCAGAGGGCGTGCTCGAAGGCCTCAACGTCCGGGAGCGGCGGCTCGCCAAGGAGCTGATCATGGGGCTGGTGGACGGGGCCGGAGCGCCCCGCAGCCGGCAGCTGGACGCCCTGGTGGAGGACCAGCCGACGGAGGCGGAAGCGGTGATGTCGGCCTTGCTCGCGGGGCGGGTGATCACCGCGGACCGGGCGGGGGGCGAGGGTCCGCTGACCGTGGAGCTGCTCCACCCCTCGTTGCTGCGGACCTGGGATCGCCTCGCCAGCTGGGTCGCCGCGGCCCGGGAGCAGCGGGCGGTGCTGGCGGAACTCGAGGAGGCTGCCGCCCGGTGGGAGCGGGGGGGACGCCGCGGAGAGGATGCACCCCTGGGCGACGCGCTGTCCGAGGCCCGGTCGAGCCTGTCCACCGCGTCCATCGAGATCTCGGCGCCGGTCTCCCGGTATCTGGAGGCCGGCAAACAGCGTGAGCAGGCGACCCGAACGCGCCGGCGGGGGCTGGTGGCGGCAGGCGTCGCCCTGCTGTCGCTGATCGCGGTGGCGGCGATGGCCCTGTCGAGCGTGCAGTCCCGTCGTGCCCGGACGTCGGCCGAGGGCGAGCGGGCCGCCGAGTCCCTGGCCGCCGCCGCCCTGTGTGCGCTGGCACGGGCCGAGCTCGAAGCGGGCCGGGAAGACCGCGCCCGCGCCGGTGTGCGCGCCGCGCTGGAGCTCGGCGACAACGAGGAGGCCCGGGCCCTGTGGTCGACGCTGAGCGACGAGGGCGCGGCGGGGGGCGTGAGCGAGCTCCCGTACTGCGATCTCCTGCGCCAGGTCTGGTCCGAGACCCCCGACGTCTGGATCGACGGCCGCGTCGAACCCCGCGCCCCCGCTCATCCCTGCGCCGAGTGATGTGCCTACCGGTCAGGACCGGTCCGTACCCGGCGCCAGCTGGTCCATGATCAACGCGGCCAGGCGGGGTCCGATGCCGGGGACGGCGGCGACCTCGTCCACCGTGGCTCCCTTGATCTTCTTGACGGAGCCGAAGTGCCGCAGCAGCGCCCGGCGGCGGCCCGGACCCACACCGGGGATGGCGTCCAGCTCCGACGACAGGGTTCGCTTGCGGCGCTTGCGGCGCTGGTGTTGCACGGCGAACCGGTGGGCCTCGTCGCGGACCCGCTGCAACATCTGCAGCCCCGGCGAGTGGCCCGGGAGCTTGACCGGGTTCTTGCGGCCGGGGATGTAGACCTTGTCGGTGGCCATCGCGTTGGCCTCCAGCTCCCCCGCGTCGGGCTTGGCCAGCGAGGCGATGGCCACCTCCAGCCCCGCCTCGGCGGCGGCCTCCAGCGCCATGTTGAGCTGGCCCTTGCCCCCGTCCATCAGCAGCAGGTCCGGGAGGCGCCAGCCCTTGTCCACCCGGGCCAGCCGGCGGGTCATGACCTCGCGCATGCTGGCGTAGTCGTCGGGCTGCTGCACCGAACGGATGCCGAAGATCCGGTAGCCCTTCTTCAGCGGCTTGCCGTCCTCGAGGACGACCATCGACGCCACCGGATCCTGTCCGCCCAGGTGGCTGATGTCGTAGCACTCGATCCGGCGGGGGAGCGCGGGGAGCTGGAGGCGCTTCTTCAGCTCGATCAGCGCCCGCTCGATCTGTTCACGGCGGTCCACGGCCGCCGCGTGGCGGGCCCGGGCGTTCTCGTTGGCGAGCTGGATCAGGGCGGCGGGTTTGCCCCGCTGGGGGATCCGGATCCGTACCCTGCGGCCGGCCTGCTCCCCCAGGATCTCCTCCAGGGCTTCGGGCTCGGGGAGCGCGGCCGCGAGCAGCAGCTCGGGGGCCGCGGGCAGGCCCTCGCGGTAGAGCTGCAGGCACACTCGCTCGAGGACCTCGCCGTCGTCCTCGAGGACCTCGGTGAAGGTGAATGCCTGGGGATCCTCCACCCGGCCCTCGCGGACCGGGAGCATGGCCACGGTCACCACGTCACCGTCCCGGTGGAGGCCGAACACGTCCCGGTCCTCCTCCGTCGCCCGCTGGACCCGCTGCTGCTCGGCGATCCGCCGGGTCACGGCGATGCGGTCCCTCAGCTTGGCCGCGTCCTCGAACCGCAGCTCTCCGGCGGCCTCCTCCATCTCGGCGGTGAGCTCCTTCGCCAGTCCCCGATCCCGGCCCCCGAGCAGGCGGATGACCTGCTGCACCAGCGCGCCGTACTCGTCCTCGGTCACGTAGTCGACGCAGGGGGCGGCACAGTTGCCCATGTTGTACTGGATGCAGGGGCGCCGGTTGTGGGCCCGGAACACCCCGTCCGAGCAGTTGCGCAGCGAGAATGCCTCGCGGATCAATCGCTCGACGCTCTTGGCCCGGAGCCCGTTGAGGTAGGGCCCGAAATACCGCGCCCCGTCTTTGCGCCAGCGGCGGACCAGCATCACCCGCGGCCAGGTCTCCTGGGTGGTGAGCTTGACCGAGAGCCAGGTCTTGTCGTCCTTGAGCTTGACGTTGTACCGGGGCTGGAACTTCTTGATCAGGTTGTTCTCGAGGATCAGGGCTTCCTTCTCGGTCCCCGTGACCACCCACTCCAGCGCCGTGACCCGCGCCATCAGGTGGGGTATGCGCAGCCGGCCGTCCCCCTCCCCCTGGAAGTAGGTCCGCACCCGCGCCCGCAGGTTGTTGGCCTTGCCCACGTACAGGACGTCCCCGCCCTCGTCCTTCATCAGGTAGACGCCCGGGGTGGTGGGGACGGCCTCGGGCATCTCCGTCAGGCGCGCGGCGCGGGGGGGCAAGGGAGGCTCCTCGTCAGCTGGCGGCCCTGGGCATCGGTCGGGCGCACTCGGGGCAGGGGACGTACGACGGCAGCTCGCCACCGGTGGACACCGCCCGCGTGCCCCGGCACAGCCAGCAGGGCTCCGCCGGCGCCGGGGGATCGAAGGTCAGTACCGGGATCTCCAGCCGCCCCGCCTCGGCGAGCTCCATCCGCATGCCCTCGGTGGGCTCGCCGAAGGCCCAGACCTCGTCGCAGCGGGCCAGCAGCTGCAGGGCCGCCGCGATCCCCTTGTCCCGGTCCTCGGGGATGTCGTCGTCCAGCACCTGGGTGATGTACAGGTGCGGCACCACTGGCACGTGCCCCGCCTCGAACACCAGCCGCGCCGCCGCCCGGGCCACGGCCACGTTGCGCACGACGTTCCCGCGGTACGGCGACGAGACGAAAACCAGCTTGCAGGTCCCGGCCATGGGTCACCTCGGTGGGGAGTGGATATCATCGCCGACCGCCGCGGGGCTGGCAATCGGTGCGGTGCGGTCCGCTCCACCTGTGGCAGGGTGGGAGGCCGGGGCCCATCGAGGGGATGTCGTCAGCAGGGATCGGAGGATCTCCCCCACCGTCCCGGCCATGATCCGGTGCCCCTCGGCGTCCGGATGGCAGTCGGTGGCGGAGTTCCGCCGCTGGCGGTCGTACAGCGCCGCGGGAAACAGGTGCAGGGGAAGGCCGTGTCGGCCGAGGAGTTCGCGATAGGCCTCCTCGGCCAGGGGTGCGAGCAGGGTCTCGGGGTTGGCGTACAGGAAGGGGACGACGGTGATCCCGCGTCGCTGGGCGAGCTGTTCGAGGTCGGCTACCGCCATCTCGGTCTCGCGCCAGGCGGCGCTCCGGGGTTCGTAGCTCCGGGCGTGGAATTCGGCCTGGCGGCGGGTGGTCCCCCGGCGGGCGACCGCCTGGTACGACCGGTTGTGGACGACCAGCAGCCGGTGGAGCAGCTCGGGGGACCGCTCCGGCGGCGGGCGCCTGACGAGGGGCGCCAGCTCGGCGGCGGGCAGCGCGTGGTGCCCCTGGAGGCGCGGCACCGCGTCGTTGGGGGTGATCACCAGGGCGACGAGATCGGGCGCCTGTTCCTCTTCCAGCGAACGCAGGTATTCGACCTCGAGGCGGCTGTTCCAGGAGATCTGCCCGGCGGAGTCCACCTCGACGGGCGCCGGGCCACCTGCCAGCGCCTCCTCCAGCGCCGCCGCGAGGATCGCCTCCTGGGCCACTCCCCACCCGAACACCAGCGAATCGCCCAGGACGAGTACGCGCTGTACCCCGTCCCGCCCGGCCCGCGACGGCATGTCGCGCCAGCGCATCCCGGCCGCGTTGCTGCGGATCTCGACCCCCTGCAACTCCACGGTGAGCCCAGGCGGCAAGCGGTAGCCACAATCCGGATCCGGCTCGTGCAGGTCCACGAGGCGGGCGATGTCGACGAGGTACCGCTGGCCCAGGGGATCCCAGGTCCACAGAAGGGCCTCGACGACCGAGAGCGGAAGCAGGACCGCGACCGCACCGAACACGAGGATCCGGCGAAGGCGCGCCGATGCCATCCACGCCACCCCGAGAGCGGCGACTGCGAGCTGACCTGCGCGGATCAACCCGCGGCTTGGTCCCTCCAGGACCCCATCGGGGGACAGCAGCGCCTGCAACACGACCTCGTTGGCCACGACGGCCGCGACGACGAGGGTCAGGCCGAGGGCGACGTGAGTGCGATGGGCTGTACGGGTCACCGACTCAGTACCGGGTGTTGAGCGCCACGGAGACGGTCTCGCCCTGCGAGTTGGTCCCCACCAGGTCGATGTCGCCGTCGCCGTCCAGGTCGCCAGCGGCGATCCCGAGCGGGTCGCCGGTGGACACGTGAGCCACGTCGGTGGCCGGGTAGCCGCCGGTGCCGTCGCCGAACAGAATCGCGATGCGAGTAGAGGACGCCGAGGTTCCGGAGGCCAGGTCCAGGTTGCCGTCGCCATTCAGGTCCGCGGCCAGGACGGGGCGTGCCCCGTACAGGACGGTATGGGCGCGTACGGGACCCAGCTGACCCGTCCCGTCCCCGAGGGCCACGTGGACGTACCTGTCGGCACCGGTGAACACCAGGTCGACGTCCCCGTCGGCGTTCACGTCTGCGGTCGTCATTCGCACCGGTTCGACGTCCGAGTCGTAGCCGATGGGGTCGTGGAGACCACCGCCGCCGTCGTAGAGCTGCACGCCGTCCCTCGTCACCAGGTCGGCGTTTCCGTCGCCGTCGAAGTCCCCCAGCGCCAGCTGTTCGGCGAAGTTCGACAGCTCGATGCGTTCGACCCGATCGGGTCCCAGGACGATCTCGATGCCCTCGGCGACCTCCCCGCCCTGGTAATCGGCCCAGGGCGCGGCCAGATCGTCGTAACCGTCGCCGTTCACATCATCGATGGCCACCATGCCCCGCCAGTCACGACCGTGGACCTTCTCTTCGTCGAAGGCGCCGTCGCCACGCCCCAGCAGCACCTGGATCCCCAATGGGCCCTGGCCATCGAAACTCACGGCCGCCAGGTCCAGGTATCCGTCGCCGTCGATGTCACCGCTGGCCATGGAGTAGGGCACGGCGACGCCGTATACCTCCCCGGACTCGAAACCCCCCGAGCCGTCGCCGATCAGGATGTCGACCTCCCCGATGCCGTCGGCGTCGTTGGAGGCCGCCACCGCCAGGTCGGGCACGCCGTCGTCGTTCCAGTCACCCAGGACCACGTTCGACGAGCAGATCGAGACGGGGTAGTCGACCGGGCTGGCGTAGAGGCCGCCGATCGGCGGCTCCTGCGGCTCGCACCCGGCCCCGAGGACCAGCGGTACCGTCAGAGCGAGATGGCGGAGCATTGCGTTGCCTTCCCCCGGTGGCGAACCAGTCTACCACCGCCCCCATCCCGACCCTCCGACCCCTCGGGAAGACCGGGTCGACGATCCGGGCTGGGTGATATCCTCGGTCCACCCGGTCGGGTCCCGACGGCGTCGCAGCGGTTCGAGGCCACCGGCCGTGGAGGCATCATGGGACGTGCCAACTGCTGGATCTTCCCCGTCGTTCCGCTGTTCGTGGGGTGCGCCAGCTCCGTGACCTTCGAGGGGATCGAGGACCTCGAGGACTTCGGCGGCGTGGGCAGCGCCGTGTGGGCTCAGCAGGACTTCACCGACGAGGACGGTGTGTCCCGGACGTTCCACTACTTCCTCCTCAGTCACGAGCCCGGAATGTGCGATGCGTACGGGAAGGCTCTGGAGGCCTACGACGAGGTCACCGCCGACCTGGACGCGGCCTTCAGTGGCCAGGCCCAGTACGACATCTACATGGACGCCTACGCGGTCATGGACCAGCACATGGGTCCGTATTTCAGCGAGGGGTCCACGATCGTGAGGATGTTCACCGCCGTCGACGAGGCCGGATCACCCCTGGCTGGGGAACACTCCGTCGGTTCGGGTGTGGAAGACGGCGCGTTCGTGTACGTCTACCACTACACCGCGGACCTCTTCACCGCGACGGCCGACTCCCTCTACGTGGAAGACGACCTCCTGCTGTCCAGTGCCAAGCGCTACTGCCACCCGTACCCCGACTGGGGCGTCGACTGTAAGGACTTCTACGCGATCTACACGGCGTCCCCGGGCGGCTGGGTCGACCTGTCCCGCCCCGACCCCCGCACCGTCCGGATGGAGTTCAGCATCCCGCTGCGGGAGAACTGGAACGGTTCTCGAGAGGGGGCCTTCCGGGGGACCGTGAACTACCGGGCTTGCGAGCTCCCGCCAATCTGAGGAGGAAGGGGGGGGGCGGACGCGAGTCCGGGGTGGAATGCACTACACTGTTTCCGGGGGTGTTGGATGCCGAAACCCTGTCTCACCCTGCTCTTCGCCCTGCTGCTCGCCTCGAGCGGTTGTCCCGACGAGGGCGACGACGACTCCACCGCGGCCGACGACGACGCTACGGGGGACGATGACACGGCCGGCGACGACGACGACAGCGCAGGCGACGACGACAGCGCCGGCGACGACGATGCGACCCATGTCGGCTGGCCCGAGTGGGACGGTGTAGGCCTGATGGAAGCGGACGCCTCCCTGTGGGGGGAGTTTGTCGGGGACTGGGCGGGGGCCTACCTCCACGCGCCCGGAGATCTGAACGGCGACGGGCTGCAGGACCTTGCGATCGGCGCCCGGCACAACTCGGAGGTCGCCCCCGGCTCGGGGAAGCTGTACCTGGTCTTCGGGCGAACCACCGGCTGGGTGCAGGGCGAGTCCCTCGCCGACCACCCCTCCATCGTGGGGGAGGCCGAGGTGATGGAGGTGGGGGATTCCCGCTGGGTGGGCGACGTGGACGGCGACGGGATCGACGACCTGCTCGTGGACCCCAACCACGAGTCCGCGGACGGGCTGGACCACAGCTACCTGTTCCTGGGGCGTGAGACCGGCTGGACACCCTCGATGCCCGTCGCCTCGGCCGACGCCTGGATCACGGACTCCGATCAGCAACCCGGCGATTCCGGATTGGGAGTCGGCCACTTCTTCGGCGACGTGACCGGCGACGGGATCGACGACGTCCTGGCTGCCTCGCACTGGACCTTCGGCAATCGCGGTCAGATCGCGGTGGCGTCGGGCCCCGATCTCGATGGGGAGTTCGTGGTCCCCAACGACGCCACCGGCTGGCTGATCGGAGAGCAGGGCAATGCACTTCAAGGGCTCGCCCTCTGTGGGGACATCACCGGCGATGGCCTGGAGGAGTTTGCGGCGTACGCCTACGGCAACCTGATGGGTCGCGTGTACTACGTGTTTCTCGGTCGGGCCGGTCCCCTGCCCCACGGCGCCGTCGCGCCCCAGGTGGCGGACATCACGGTCACGGCGGCACCCGACGAGACCATCCTCTCGCTGCAGGTGATGGGAGATGTCGATGGCGACGCGGTGGACGACCTCGCGATTCGTTTCCGCATCGGCGCCGCGGAGACCGAGACGATCCACCTCTACTTCGGTCGACCCCAGTGGCCGGCGACGCTCACGTCAGCCGGCGCCGACGTGGTGCTGGGCGCCCAGGGGCAGGACACGGAGCTGTTCGCCTCCCCAGGTGACGTGAACGGCGACGGGCTGGCGGACCTGCTGTTCGCCGCGCCCGGCTCGGAGCCGGACGAGACCACGGACGCCTACCTGGTCCTCGGCCGCGCCGGCCCGTGGCCCGCGACGATCCTCCCCCAGGACGCTGACGTGCACTTCGAACCGCTGCAGGACATGGTCCGGATGCGGGGTTGGGCCCTGCATGGCCAGCCGCGCACCGGCCACGACGGTCCCTACCGGGGAGACGTGGACGGGGACGGGATGAACGAGGTCTTCCTGCGTTCGTTCGACGCCGACGACGTGATCGACGGGTTGCAGAACCCCGGCGCCGTCTTCGTGTTCGCTGGCCGCACCAGCTGGCCCCCGAGCCTCTCGCTGGCCGACGCCGACGGGTGGCTCCACGGCTCGCTCGCCGGCGAGGCCATCGGCGACCACGAGCGCGTGTTGGTGGTCGATGTCAACGGCGACCAGCGGGACGACCTGCTGTTCTCGTCCGCCGACAATCCCGCAGAGGGTATGGGCGGCATCCACATCTTCTTCGGCCACCCGCGCACACCTTGACGCTCTCACCACCACGCCTCTGCGCGAGTCTTCGAACTCACTCGCGCAGTAGGTCCGTGGCTGCCCGTGCCGCCTCCAGTCCGGTGGCCGCGGCGTCCTTCATGCCCACTCCCGTGAGGTAGTTACCTGCCAGCACGAGGCCGGGGTGCTCGGTGGCGACCCGATCGCGGATTCGGGTCACCCTCTCCGGGTGGTCGGGGAGGAGCTGGGGGATGGCGTACTTGTAGCGCAGGACGCGGGCCAGGTCGGGTTCGACGACGCGGTTCAGGAGGCGGGCGTTGTCGCTGCCCACCTGGTCCACCAGGGCCTGGTCGTCCAGGTCCAGGGCGCCCGGGTCGAGGGAGCCGCCGATGAACGACGTCACCAGCCAGCGGCCCTCGGGGGCGCGGCCGGGGTAGAGGTTGGAGATGCAGACCGTGCCCAGGGTGCGGATGCCCTGGTGACGGGGCACCAGGAAGCCGAAGCCCTGGGGGAAGGGCGAGGGTTCGGGACCCGCCAGGTGGACCACCGCGGCCGGGGAGAGGGGGATCCGGCGGAGCTCCTGGGAGAGCTTCTCGTCCAGGGGTGCCAGCAGGCGGCCAGTGTCGTCGGGGGGACAGGCCACGACGGCTACCCTGGCGCGCACGGGGCCGGCGTCGGTCTCGAGCTCCCAGCCGTCGTCGACGCGGGTGAGCCCCCGGGCGGGGGTCGAGGTGACCAGGTCGTCCCCCAGGCGGGCGGCCATGGCGTCGGCCAGCGCGCCCATGCCGCCGACCAGCGAGAACTGGCCGCGGCGTACGGGTCGGGTGTCGCCGGCGGCCTCCCGCTCGCGCTTCTTGCGTTTCATGTGCTTGAGGAGCCCCCGGACCACGCTGCCGTGGTCGCGTTCGGCCCCCCACAACAGGGGGAAGCTGGCTCGGGCTCCGATCTGACGGGCGTCTCCGGCGTAGATCCCGGACACGAAGGGGCCGGCGAGGTAGTCGGCCGCCTCGGCGCCGAAGCGGCGGCGGAAGAAGGTGTCGACGGTGTCGTCCTCCCGGGCGCCGCCCCGCACGAAGGGTTCGGCCAGCAGGCGCAGCTTGGCGCCCGTGCCGAGGATCGAGGTGGTGACCGCGGAGCCCGGCCCCGAGGGCAGGCGCCGCAGGGAGCCGCCCCGCCAGATGAAGCGCTGCCGCGACTCCGGCCGGGTCTCCTGGCCCCCGTCGCCGCCTCCGAGGGCCGCCCCCCGGGCCCACCAGGCGTCGGCGCTGCCCATCCACGAGTGGGGGCCGCTCTCCATCAGGTGGCCGTCCACGTCCCGGGTGCGGATGTTGCCGCCGGGTTCCTCCTGGGCCTCGAACACCCGAACACTGTGGCCCTGGGTGGCCAGCGTGGAGCCCGCGGCCAGCCCGGACAGGCCGCCGCCGATCACGATCGCGTCCAGCATCGAATCCTCCGTGGGCACACGCCGACGCGCGCGCCCCGTGTTCTCGTCCCGCTGGCCCCCCGACCACCCCGCCGCCGCGGCGCGGCCGCGGGCCAGGTTCGCCAGGCCACCGATGAAGGCCGGGTCGACGCCGGGCGCCGCTCCCCGCAGGAAACGGTGGATACCCTGCTCGGCAGCGTGGCCGGCCAGCTCCCGGTCCAGGTCGTCCAGGGTCTCCAGGTTCTCGGAGACGAAGGTCAGGGGCTGGACGACCAGCGTCTCCACGCCCTCGTCGACCAGCCGGTCGACCTCGTCCTCGACCGACGGCTCCAGCCAGCGCGCCGGACCCACCCGGCTCTGGAAGGCCAGGCTCCAGGGCAGGTCGAACCGGTCACCCACCGCGCGGGCGCTGGCGCGGACCTGCTCGGGGTACGGATCGCCCGCGCGCACCCGGGCGAGGGGGATGCCGTGGGCGGCGAACATCAGGTGCGTGCGCCCCCGATCACCTCCGTCGTCTGCCTCCCGCAGTTGCTCCTCTACCGCACCGACGATGGCGTCGAGCAGGCCGGGGTGCTCGGGGTAGCTGTCCACCTCCGCCAGCTCGATCCCCCGCTCGCCCGCCGCCTCGCGTACGGCGGCCAGGGAGGTGGCGCTGGTGGTGGTGGAGTACTGGGGGTACAGCGGCAGGGCGACCACCCGGGTCACGCCCAGCTGGGCCAGGGAGTCCAGGGCCTCACCCGAGGTGGGCCGGCCGTAGCGCATGGCGACGGCCACCGGCCACTCCAGACGTGCCTCCAGCGCCTGCGCCTGGGCGTCGGTGGCGGCCAGCAGGGGGGACGCCCCCCCGTGGCGTTCGTACCGGACCCGGGAATGGGGCGCCCGCTTGCGGGCGATCCAGCTCGCCAGCAGGGGACGCACCGGCCAGGGCACGCCGAGGATCGCCGGGTCGGCGAACAGCTCCCGTAAAAAGGGCTCCACCTGGTCCGGCCCGGCGGGGCCGCCCATGTTCAGCAGGGCCACGCCAACGCGGTCGGGTCGGTCCCCCATCACACGGTCCGCGAGTAACGCACGGGGATCCCGCCCCCCGGCTCTCGACCCAGGTAGCGGTCGAAGGCCATGCAGGCGTTGCGCACGAAGAAACGGCCCCGGTCGGTCACCCGAACACCCCGGTCGTCCACGTCCAGCAGGCCGTCGTCGACCATCGGCTGCAGTCGCTGGAGCTCCTCGCCGAAGCGCGTGGCCAGCGGCACGCCGTGCCGAGCCTCGAATTCCGGAGCGTCGATGCGCAGATTGCACGACAGGTCGAGGATGACCTCCCGTCGCAGCTCGTCATCCGGGCTCAGCACCAGCGCGCGCTCCCAGGGCATCCGCCCCTCGTCCAGGGCGGCGCGCCAGGCGTCGGTGGCCTTGTGGTCCTGGCAGTACGTGGGACCGACCGCGGAGATGGCCGACTCCCCCAGGCCCACCAGGTCCAGACCCCGACGCGTGGTGTAGCCCATGAAGTTGCGGTGCAGGGTCCGGTTCGCCTGGGCCACCGACAGCTCGTCGTCCGGCAGGGCGAAGTGATCGAAGCCGATGGGGACGTACCCGGCGGCGGTGAAGGCCGCCCACGCGGCACCCAGCATCTCGACCCGAGCGCGGGCGTCGGGCATCGGATGCCCCTCCAGCGCCTCCTGGTGGGGTCGCATCCAGGGCACGTGGGCGTAGCCGAACACAGCCAGCCGCTGCGGTCTCAGCTCGACGACCTGGTCCAGGGTTCGGGCGAAACCCTTGGGCGTCTGCCCCGGGAGCCCGTGGATCAGATCGAAGTTGATCGCGGGGGCGCGGTCGCCGCGGCGGAGCTGCTCGACCACCGACGCGACGAGTTCCAGGGGCTGCACACGGCCGATGATGCGCTGCACCTCGCCGTCCAGTTCCTGGATCCCCAGGCTGACGCGGGTGAAGCCCGCCTCGCGCAGGGCGGCGATCACCTCGTCGTCGGCGGTCCGGGGATCGACCTCCACCGATCGCTCCGCGCCCTCCGCGGCGGGCCAGAGCCGATCCAGGTGCCGGACCAGGCGGAGGATCTCGGCGGGGGACAGCACCGTGGGTGTGCCCCCCCCCAGGGCCAGCTGCGCCGCGGGGCCGGAGCCGTCGGGCAGCAGCGCGGCCACCCGGTCGGCCTCCCGCAGCACGTCGTCCACGTACCGCGCCAGGGGTGCGACGGGTGCCTCGCCGAGGACCTGCGTGTGGCAACCGCAGTACAGGCAGCGGCGCCGGCAGAACGGGATGTGGACGTACAGGGACAGCCCGGGGGCGCCCCGGTCCTGGCGCCACGCCTCCTCGATCTCGTCGACGTCGAAGTCGGCGCGAAAATGCGGTGCGGTGGGGTAGCTGGTGTAGCGCGGACCGCGGGTCGCGTGGCGTTCGACCACCTCCCAGGGGATGCGGCGCGGGTCCATGGCGGCCCTACCCGGCCGCCGCGGTGGAGTCCAGCTCGCGGACCGCGTCGACGAAGGCCGCGGCGCCGTCCACCGGCGTGGTCGGCAGGATGCCGTGGCCGAGGTTGAACACGTGCCCCGTGGGCCGGCCCAGCCCATCGTGGATGGCGCGGACGCGGGACCGGATGCGCTCGGCTGGGCCGTAGAGTTCCACCGGGTCCAGGTTGCCCTGGAGGACCAATCCGTCGCCGGTTCGGCGGGCGACCTCGGCCAGGTCGATCCGCCAGTCGACGCTGAGCACGTCGGCCCCGGCGGACGCCGCCTGCTCCACGAGGCCGGCGACGCCTCCGACGTAGAGGATCCGGACCGCGCCGGATCCGGCCAGACGCTCCAGCACTCGCCGGGTCGGAGGTAGGGCGAAGCGGGCGTAGTCGTCGGGGGACAGGACCCCCGCCCAGGTGTCGAAGAGCTGCACGGCGTCGGCGCCGGCCTCCACCAGCCGCAGCACGGGGTCGGCGCCGGTGTCCGCGCTCCGCGAGAGCAGGGCGTCGCCGCGGGCGGGATCGCGGTACATCAGCCCCTTGAGCCCTTCGTGGTTGCGGCTGCTGCCCCCGTGAATCATGTAGGTCGCCAGGGAGAACGGGGCGCCGGCGAACCCTAGCACCGCCTGGTCTTCACCCACGGCCTCGCGCAGGAGCCCGATGGCGCGGTACGCCGGTTCGAGCACTCCCCGCTCGTCGTCCGCCTCCAGGGCGTCGGGATCGAAGATCTCGCCCAGGGGGGGGCGCAGCTGGGGCCCGCCGTCGGGGTACTCCACCCGCTGCCCCAGGGCGTCGGGGATGACCAGGATGTCCGAGAACACGATGGTGGCGTCGAGGGGGAAGCGCCGCAGCGGTTGCAGCGCTACCTCGAGGGCCAGCTCGGGGGTGGAGCACACCTCGGTGAAGGGGTGGTCACTTCTCAGAGCCAGGTATTCGGGAAGGTAGCGGCCAGCCTGGCGCATGATCCACACCGGCGGCCGATCGACCCGCTCTCGGCGACAGGCAGCCAGGAACCTCTCTCGCCCGCGCATGGGACCTCCTCGATGACAGAAAGTTAGTTACGCCGGATGGCCTGTCAATCCACGGGCTCGGGCGCGGGCGCCGGGCCGAGGCGCGGCTGCCAGCCACAGCTCTCGGCCTCCAGCCCGTAGCGGTCCGGGTTGCTTCCGACCACGGCGGCCGCGACCAGGTGGGGGATGCGTTCGCGGTTCCCGTCGTCCAGCAGGTCGGCGATCCACAGGAATCGTAGGGTCCTACGATTGCGTGTCCAGTCGCCCTGCTCGCGGAGGCGGGCCACGGTGTCGGCCACGTGGGGATCGCGGGCCACGGTCGCCAGCAGGACCGACTGGGTGCTCAGGGCCTCCAGGTCCCGCTGCAGCTGGGCCGCGATGGCCTGGGTCGACGCCAGGGCGTCGGGGCGCTGGTCGCCGTCCTCGGTGAGCAGGCCCAGCGCACGCCCCTCGTCCTCACCCACGGCCCACAGTCCGACCTTGCCGTCCTCGTCCGCCTCGGCGCGACCTCCGCTGAGGACCCACGGCAGGAAGGCGACCACGTCCGGGAAACCGTACCGGGCGAGCACCGAGCGCAGGGCGGGCATGCTGGCCTCGGAGGCGCAGAAGACGTCGCTGAGCTCGTCGGTACCCAGCCACGCACCGACCCGGGTGCGAACCGCCTCGTGGAAGCTCCGGGGGATCCGGGTCGTGGGCTCGCCGAAGGCCGCGAGGACGTCGGCCACCTGCTGGTCCATGGCACCGGACTCCCGGCGATCCACGCCCACGACCTGCGCCTCGAGCTCCACGAGCCGGTCGTAGCGGGCCGCCACGGCGGCGAAATCCCCGCCTTCCCCGCCGTCCAGCACCGCCACCAACGCGTCGATCTCCTCGGTCAGGGTCTGGCGTTCGTCCTCCAGCGTCGACCGGCGTTGGTCCCATTCCCGGACCACGTAGATGGCCGCGAATCCCAGCCCCACCAGGAGGAGCAGGACCAGGGGCACCCACACCACCCGCCAGCGCCGGCGTCGCAGCGTGCGCAGGATCGCGGTCACCTCCTTGCCGCTCAGGTCGACCTTGATCTGGGGTCCGTCGGCGCCCAGGCGCACCACGTCGCCCTGACGCAGAAAGACCTCGCGCACGAGGCGTCCGTTGACGTAGGTGCCGTTGCGGCTCGCCAGATCGCGCAGCAGGTGGCGGCCGTCCTTGCGGACGATCTCGGCGTGGCGCTTGCTGACCTCCCGATCGTGGTCGGCGTGGAACCGCACGGCGCAGGTCGTCGCCCGTCCGAGGATCGCCGGCTCGTCCCCGACCTCGATGCGGTCCACGCCCCCGGCCCGGGCCCCCGTAAGGTGGATGATGTGCAGCACGGCGCGCGGAATCCCGGCGAGCTCAGTGACGGACGAGGCGCACCGCCGTCGCCACGATGGCGATCACCAGCAGGACCTGGTTGATCCGCAGGGAGCGGTGCAACAGGGGGAGCTGGTCGTCGTCCGCGGTCATGTTCCGGTAGCGCCGGAAGGTCACGAGGGTGGTGACGGGGATGGGGAACCACGATGGGGAGCCGCCGTAGCGGTCGTTGACCACGGTCCGGATCCGGTGCGCGACGAAGGACCCGTACAGGTACAGGCCCGCCGAGGCGGCGGAGAGGAGCAGGACTGCGATCTCCTTGTCGCTCAAGTCTCGTCTCGCTGGAACAGGTGACGCCCCCGCGGCTCCGATACCGGCAGCGCCGTGAGGCTGCGGTCTACCCGGCGGGTGAATCCGCACAGGACGTTACCGGGCCCCACCTCCAGGAACTCGGACACGCCCATCTCGATCATCCGTCGGGTGCTCTGTGCCCAGCGTACCGGTTCCACCACCTGGCTGACCAGTCGATCGAGGATTCCGGACCGGTCCGCATGGTCGGCGGCGTCGACGTTCGCGACGTACGGGACGGCGGGAGCCGAGACCTCGATGCCCTCGAGCCGGGTGGCGAGCTGCTCCGCCGCGGGCTTCATCCGGGCGCAATGGAAGGGGGCCGAGACCGCGATCTCCGTGGCGTTGCCCCGCTGGCTCTTGCAGCGCGCCATCGCCTCGTGGACGCAGGCCTTGTCGCCGGAGATCACCGTCAAGTCGGGCGCGTTGTACCCCGCCACCTCGACCACGCCGTCCAGATCGCCCTCGACGTCGGCGCAGATCTCCTCGATGGCGCTGGGATCGAGGCGGAAGATGGCCGCCATCGTCCCGGCCCCCAGCGGCATGGCCTCCTGCATGAAGCGACCGCGGTCGCGAACGGCGCGGACGGCGTCGCCGAAGTCCAGGGCACCGGCGCTCACCAGGGCCGAGTACTCGCCCAGGCTGTGTCCGGCGACCACGTCGGGTGCGTGGCCCATCTCGCGCAGGGCCAGGTCGTAGGCCACCGAGGTGGTCAGCACGGCCGGCTGGGTGATCTCGGTCTCGGTCAGCCGTTCCATGGGGCCGTTGAGGATGATGTCGGTGAGCTTCATGCCGAGCTCGTCGTCGGCCTGCTCGTAGATCCGCTTCGCGGCCGGGAAACGGTCGATCAACCAGTCACCCATCCCCACCTTCTGGGATGCCTGACCGGGGAACACGAAAGCGCGCATGGGGGGACCTCTCGGAATCGATGTGCCGGGCACATTACTGTCCGTGGCTCGCGCGTGCAACAGAGAGATCCGCCGCCCGTGCGCCCGCGAACGCCTCGTTGCATCACGCCCCGAGCGAACCGATAATGACCGTCCCGCAACCCGATTTTCCGGATGAGGAGATACACCATGGACTGGGGACTCGAGAACAGGCTGGCGCGGATCTTCGACCCGAAGGACGGCCGCACCGTGATGCTGGCGGTGGACCACGGCTACTTCCTCGGACCCACGTCGGGACTGGAGCAGCCCTACGAGACCGTCAAGGACCTCCTGCCCTACGCCGACACGCTGATGCTGACCCGCGGCGTGCTGCGGAGCTGCATTCCGACCAGCGAGCAGACGCCCATCGTGTTGAGGGTCTCCGGCGGCACCAGCGTGCTGCACGACGACCTGTCCAACGAGGAACTGACGGTGTCGATGGAGGACGCGGTCCGGCTGAACGTGGCCGGGGTGGCGATCTCGATCTTCGTGGGCGCCGAGTACGAGAAGCAGACCCTGCAGAACATGGCCGCACTGATCGACGAGGGCAACGCCCTGGGCATCCCGGTGCTGGCCGTGACCGCGGTGGGCAAGAACATGGGGCGCAACTCGCGCTACCTGGGGCTGGCCAGTCGCATCGCGTCGGAGATGGGCGCCCACTTCGTCAAGACCTACTACTGCGACGACTTCGAGAAGGTCGCGGGCACCTGCACCGTGCCCACGGTCATCGCCGGCGGCAAGAAGATCCCCGAGATGGACGCGATCCAGATGGCCTACAACGCCATCCAGGCCGGCGCCTGCGGCGTGGACATGGGTCGCAACATCTTCCAGTCGGACTGCCCCGTGGGCATGATCCAGGCCGTCCGCTCCGTGATCCACGGCAACGCCAAGCCCAACGAGGCCTACGACATCTACGAGACGGTGAAGAACGAGGGCTGAACCGACCGGCAAGCCGGCGGCTCAGCCCAGCGCGCTTGCTGCAGTCGAGCGAGGCGCTCGCAGCAGAAACGCGCTACGGTCACTACCAACCCGAGACTCCAATGGAGCATCCATGCGCGTGGCGATGTACTACCGCAATGACGACGTGCGGGTGGAGGACGTACCCACACCCCAGATCGGACCCGGCGAGCTGCGGGTCCGGATCGAGGCCAGCGGGATCTGCGGCTCGGATGTCATGGAGTGGTACCGGATCAAGAAGGCGCCGCTGGTGCTCGGCCACGAGATCGGCGGCCAGGTGGTCGCGGTGGGGGAGGGGGTGGAGCGCTTCGCCGTGGGGGACCGGGTCACCGCGACCCACCACGTGCCCTGCAACACCTGCCACCTCTGCCTCCGGGGCCACCACACCCTGTGCGACACCCTGCGGACCACCAAGTTCGATCCCGGCGGCTTCTCCGAGCTGGTGCGGATCCCACCCCTGCAGACCGACCGCGGCACCCTGAAGCTGCCCGACGGCGTCAGCTACGAGGAGGCGACCTTCGCCGAGCCGCTGGGGTGCGTGGTCCGCGGACAGCGGGCCGCCGATGTGCGCCCGGGGCAGTCTGTGCTGGTGCTCGGGAGCGGGCTGGCTGGGCTGCTCCACATCGCCCTCGCGCGGGCCGCAGGCGCCGGACCCATCGTGGCCACCGACGTGCACCCCGCCCGGATCGCGGCGGCCAGGCGGTTCGGGGCCGACGTGGCGATCGATCCGACGGCCACGGACGTGGAGACGACGATCCGGGAGCTGAACCATGGGCGCCTGGCCGACCGGGTGCTGGTCTGTACCGCGGTGCCCGCGGTCAACGAGCAGGCCTGGCAGCTGGTGGAGCGGGGTGGCGTGGTGCTGTTCTTCGCGCTGGTCACCCCGGGTGTGGACCTGACCTACCCCGCCTTCGACCTGTGGAACCGGGGCGTGACCATCGTCCAGAGCTACGCCGCCGCCCAGCGGGATCTGGCCGAAGCGCTCACCCTGATCGAACACGGCCGCGTCCCGGCGGCCGACATGATCACCCATCGCCTGCCCCTGGCCGACGCAGCCACCGGGTTCGGGATGGTCGCCAGCGCGGGGGATTCGATCAAGGTGATCGTGGAGCCCCAGAAATAGCCAGCCGCTCGTTTCGAACCGTCAGCTCTCCCACACCCTCGTCAAGAATCCGCGACCGGATCCGTCAGAAAACGGCCTCCGTGCGGGGAACCGACCTGGCCCGGATCTTGCGAGGAAGGGGGGCGACCGTCGTCCGAGTCCGCCTGGCGGGCGGCGCGGGCGAGGAGGGAGCAGACGCGATGGACGAGCAGACTCCCGTGGAGCAGGGAGAGAAGAAGCCGCGTCGGATCACGGACGAGGACCGAGCCGCGGCAGCCACCTCCGTCGAGCAGGGGGAAGCCCTGTTCCAGACCGGAGACGCCGTGGGCGCCGCCAAGCAGTTCCTCGAGGCGGTGGAGCGGGATCCGAGGTCCGTGCGGGCCTGGAACGACATGGGCGTTGCCCTCCACGGCCTGGGAAACCTGGCGGAGGCGGAGATCGCGTTCCGGACCGCACTTCGGCACGGCCCCGACGATCCGGACGTCCTCGAGAACCTCAAGATGGTGACGGATCCCCCCAAGGACACCAGCCCCTGGCCCCTGGCCACGGCGGCCGAGATCCGGATCCTGGCCTGGCCGGACTACGGGCAGCCGGGGGAGCTGGAGTCGCTGATGCGGCGCTTCGGCAAGCCCCTGGCCGACAACCCGGCCGCCTGCCTCTGCCTGCGCCACGACCCGGAGGTGGACGGGGACGCCCGGGAGGCGGTGGAGGCCCTCAGGGAGGTCCACGACCGGATCGTGGGCACGGACTCCTCGCTGGAGGTCCTGCTGGTGGACGATCCGATGACCCGGGACGACTGGCTACGGCTGGGCGTGGCGGTCCATGCGGTGGTGGTCCTGGCGTCGGCTCGGAATCAGCCCAGGCTGTCGTTCAACGAGACCATCCAGGTCCCCCGCATCCGTAGCGGGGCCGATCTGGAGGCGACCCTGCGGGCCCACGGCGCGCTCCCCGAGGAGGAGGTCGCCGCGGAATGAACCGAACGGGCGCCCTGGGCACCGCGGACACCTGCGCCCGCGCGCAGAGACGGAGGAGCGCGTGAGCGTCCTCGCCGTCGTGCCCGCCCGGGGTGGCTCCAAGGGGATCCCGCGCAAGAACATCACCCCGCTCGCCGGAAGACCGCTTCTCCATTGGACAATCGAAGCGGCGCTTGCCTGCGACCGGATCGAGCGGGTCCTGGTGAGCACGGATGAGCCGGAGATCGTGGACGTGGCGTTGGCCTGTGGCGCCGACGTCCCCTTCCTCCGGCCCGCCGTGCTCGCCCTCGACGAGACACCGGGGATCGCCCCGGTGCTCCATGCGGTGCGGTGGCTCGAGGAGCGGGAGGGCTATCGACCGGAGTGGGTGGCGCTGCTGCAGCCGACCTCCCCTCTTCGAGACCGCGACGACATCCGCGGCGCCCTTGCCCTGGGCGAGGGCAGGGGCGCCGCGGCGGTGGTCAGCGTGACCGAGGCCGCACATCACCCCTGGTGGATGAAGACCCTGGACGACACCGGCCGGTTGCGGGACTGGAGCGAGGGCTCGGAGGGGGCCACGCGCCGCCAGGATCTTCCTCCGGTCTACGCCCTCAACGGCGCGATCTACCTCGTGCGGCGGCAGGCGCTCGTGGAGCAGGAGACCCTGGCACCGGACCCCTGTCTGGGGTATGTGATGCCGCCGGAGCGGTCGCTGGACGTGGACACTGCCTGGGACCTGCACCTGGCAGAGCTGATCCTCACCGAGAGGCAGGCCCATGTCGCGGCCTGAACCCATCCGCATCGGCACCCACAGCGTCGGCCCCGACTCGCCGGTGCTCGTCATCGCCGAGGCGGGGGTGAACCACAACGGCAGCCTCGAGATGGCCCGCCGGCTCGTGGACGCCGCCGCGGAGGCCGGGGCCGACGCCATCAAGTTCCAGACCTTCCGCGCGGACCGGCTGGTGACCCCGTCAGCCCCACGCGCGGCGTATCAGATTCGCGAGGGTGAACCCACCTCCCAGCTCGAGATGTTGAAGGCGCTGGAGCTGTCGGAACGCGCGCACGTGGAGCTGTGGCGACACGGGCGGGAGGTGGGCCTCACCGTACTCTCGACCCCCTTCGACGAGCGCAGTGCGGACTTCTTGCAACGGCTCGGCGTGCCCGCCTACAAGGTGGGCTCGGGGGAGCTGACCAACCTGCCGTTCCTCGAGCACCTGGCCCACAAGCGCCTGCCCCTGATCGTGTCCACCGGAATGGCGACCCTGGCCGAGGTCGACCAGGCGGTCCACAGCATCCGGCGCTGCGGGGCGCCCCCCCTGGTGCTGCTCCAGTGCACGAGCCGCTACCCGGCCCCCGCGGCCGACGCCAACCTGCGCGCCATGGACACCATGCGCCTGGCGTTCGGGGTGCCCGTGGGGTACTCGGACCACACCCGGGGCAACGACGTGGCGCTGGCTGCGGTGGCCCGCGGGGCCTGTCTGATCGAGAAGCACTTCACCCTCGACCGTCGCCTGCCCGGGCCCGACCAGCGGGCGTCGGCGGAGCCCGACCAGTTCGCGGCCCTGGTCCAGTCCCTGCGCACGGTGGAGGCGGCCCTGGGGGACGGCCGCAAGCAGCCCACCGCCCGGGAAGCCGAGATCGCGGCGGTGGCCCGCCGGAGCCTGGTGGCGGCCCGGGATCTGGACGTGGGAGAGCGACTGACCGAGGAGCTGATCGCCATCAAGCGGCCGGGGACAGGGCTGGCGCCCGCCTTCCGCCCGCGGGTCATCGGCCGGAGGCTGAACGAGCCCCTCCGGGAGGGCGCGCCCCTGACCTGGGAGGTGCTGGCGTGACCGCCCGGGCCGTGGAACCCGCCCGCTGCGTGATCCTGGGCGCGGGTGGCCACGGGCGCATGGTCCTCGGCTGCCTCCGTGCAGCCGGCGGCGTGCGAGTCGTGGGGTTCACGGACCCGGACGAGGGCCTGTGGTCCAAGGAGGTGGCCGGCCTCCCCGTGTTCGGTGGAGACGACCGGCTCCCCAGGTTGGCCGGGCAGGGCGTCGATGCCTTCGCCGTGGGGCTCGGGGACGCCGAGGGCCCCACCGCGCGCAGACGCCTGTTCGACGTGGCCCGTGGGGTGGGGTTGGCCGCCGTCGCCGTGATCCACCCCAGCGCCCTCGTGGCCGATGACGTGCGCCTGGGCGAGGGGTGCCAGATCATGCCGCGGGCGGTGATCAATCCGGGGGTGACGATCGGGATCCAGGCGCTGGTGAACACGGCGGTGATCCTGGAACACGATTGCGTCGTGGGTGACCACGTACACGTGGCCAGCGGCGCGATCCTCGCCGGCGGGGCTGTGATCGACGACGGTGCGTTGGTGGGGGCCGGCGCGACGGTCATCCAGGGGGTCCGCGTCGGTGCGGGGGCGATCGTGGGCGCGGGAGCGGTGGTGATCCGGGACGTGGCCCCCGACGAGACCGTGGTGGGGGTGCCGGCCCGGCCCATCGAGCGGCTGTGGGACGGAGGCACCTGGTGACGGTGACCGACGACATCTGCTCGGTGTGCCTCACCGAGGGCGCCTCCATCCGCGAGGCGATCCAGATCCTGGACGCCAACCCGGCCAAGATCGTCCTGGTGGTCGACGACCAGCGGCGACTCCTGGACACGGTCACCGACGGGGACGTGCGTCGAGCGATCCTGGCGGGGCTCGGGGCCGACGACCCGGTGTCGGTGCTCAAGGGGCGCAAGGACGGCTCGGTGGCCGAGGTTCCGGTGGTGGCCCGGGCCGGGATGCCCCGGGCCGCGCTGCGCCAGCTGATGGACCGACACGTGATCCAGCAGGTCCCGCTGGTGGACGACCGCGGGCGGGTGGTCGGGCTGGTGACCCGCAGAGCCCTGCTCCAGCAGGAGGACATCCCGGTCCGCGCCGTGATCATGGCCGGGGGCAACGGCACCCGGCTGCGACCGCTGACCTACAAGATCCCCAAGCCGATGTTGCCGGTGGGCAACCGCCCGCTGCTGGAGGTGATCATCGACCGCCTCCGCAGGGCGGGGATCCGCAACGTGACCCTCACCACCCGCTACAAGGCCTCGATGATCCTCGACCACTTCGACGACGGGCGCCGGTTCGGAGTTGACGTGAGCTACATCTGGGAGATGGAACCGGGGGGTACGGCCGGCTCGCTGGCGCTGCTGGAGCCCTCGGACGAGCGGGTGCTGGTGACCAACGGTGACGTGCTGACCCGCATCGACTACCGGTCCGTTCTGGACTTCCACCGGGAGAACCACGCCGACATGACCGTCACCGTGCGCCAGCACGAGGTCACCGTGCCCTACGGGGTGGTGTCCACCGACGGTGTGAACATCCGCGGCATCGCCGAGAAGCCGGTGATTCGCCACTTCATCAACGCCGGCGTGTACCTGCTCGAACCGGAGATCTGTCGGCTCGTGCCGCGGGACCGCCA
Organism: uncultured Rickettsiales bacterium; assembly: GCA_964542165.1. Taxonomy (GTDB): domain Bacteria; phylum Myxococcota_A; class UBA796; order UBA9615; family CAYRNR01; genus CAYTBN01. The sequence goes on along the minus strand of CAZITQ010000001.1, from coordinate 14,865 downwards.
GTTCCACATGACCGACCTGATCGAGACCGTGATCGGTCGAGGGGGAACGGTGGTCGGATTCCCGGTTCGAGAGAACTGGATCGACATCGGCCAGATGGCGGACTACGAGGCCGCCCAGGAGGCGTACCGCGCCAACATCGCGTAGGGTGGTAGCCACACACCTCGCGGAGCGGGAGCATGGACTGGACGGGCAGGCGGGTACTGGTCACCGGAGCCGGTGGGTTCATCGGCAGTCACCTGGCGGAGCGGCTCGTGGCCGAGGGGGCCCGGACGCGGGCGATGGTGCGCTACACCTCGTCCGGGAGCTGGGGCTGGCTGGACTCCTCGGCGGTCAAGGGGGAGATCGAGGTCGTGGCCAGCGACGTCACCGACGCCGACGGTGTGCGGGAGGCGGTGAGGGGGGTGGAGGTGGTCTTCCACCTGGCCGCGCTGATCGGGATCCCGTACTCGTACCACGCCCCCCGGTCCTACGTGCGGACCAACGTGGAAGGCACCCTCAACGTGCTGCAGGCGGCCCGCGAGCAGGGGATCTCGCGGGTGGTCCACACCTCCACCAGCGAGGTCTATGGCACCGCCCAGCGGGTCCCCATCGACGAGGATCACCCGCTCCAGGGTCAGTCCCCCTACTCGGCGTCGAAGATCGCCGCGGACAAGATGGCCGAGGCCTACCACCGCTCCTTCGACGTCCCGGTGGCCGTCGTGCGCCCCTTCAACACCTTCGGACCCCGCCAGTCGGCCAGGGCGGTGATTCCCACGGTGATCAGCCAGCTGCTCGCCGGCGCGGAATCGCTGAAGCTGGGTAACCTGGTCCCTACCCGGGACTTCAACTTCGTGCACAACACCGTGGACGGCTTCGTGCGCGCCGCCGAGGCGGACGCTGCGGTGGGCGAGGTGATCAACCTGGGTACCGGTCGGGAGATCTCCATCGGCGATCTGGTGCGGCTGCTGATGGAGGTGATGGGCCGGGAGGTGCCCGTGGTGGAGGAGGCTCCGCGCGTCCGGCCCGAGAGCAGCGAGGTGGATCGCCTGCTGGCGGATGTGGACAAGGCCCGGCGGCTGCTGGACTGGCGGCCCCGGGTGCCGCTCGAGGACGGGCTGCGGGCGACCATCGAATGGATCGCTGGACACCAGGGACGGTACCGGCCCGATGACTACGCCATCTGAGCGCGCCCAGACCTTCGTCCTCAAATTCCCGGACCGGCTGCGGGGGGATGCGCCCGCTGAAGTGGACGGCCTGTCGGCGCTGGCGACCCTCTGCGAGCAGCTGGAGGCCTTCGCCGACGCGGCGGAACGGCTCGCGACGGCGTCCCAGCGGGGCGCGGGCGACGGCGAGATGCGCAGGCTCGTCGACCGGACCCGACCCCTGAGGTTGCGCCTCCAGGGGGCACAGGGGGCGATGAAGGGAGCCGAGGTGCCCAGGACCCCGGAGGCCCTGGCCCTGATGCAACGCCTGCGGGACGCCACGGCCCGCAGCCAGCCCGGCGAGGTGGCCCTGGCGCGCTGGCTCACCCGGGAACCGCTCCCGGCCCTCGAGGCGGTCGCCCGCGACGCGCGCTGTGCCGCGTCGTTCGTCGACCGTCTCCTCCTGCCCGCCTGGGATCGATCCGGAGACGTGGTGTTGCTGATGGGAGCGGACACGGCGCCACTGGCCCAGGACCTGGCGAGCCGCGGACAGCGCCGGGTCGTGGCGTTGTTGCGGGACGACGAGGACGACCAGGGCTTCCCGGCGGCAGCCTTCGTGGTGCGCAGCCCCGACGAATTGACCCACACGATCCAGGGGTTCTCGGATCCCTTCCCCCGGAGCCTCGTGGCCCGGCAGCTGGGGGACTGGCGACTGGACGACGCCGCGCGCTCCGAGCTGGTGACGGACCTGCGGGACGGCCTGGAACAGAAGCTCGCGGTCCAGAACACCGCCCGCAAGTTCGGCCGACTGTGGACCGAACAGGGCATGGCCAATCTGCGCCACATCGCCCGCTGGCCCTCGGTGGCCGCGCTCCAGGGGCCGCTGGCCGGCGTGCCGATGGTCATCGTGGGACCCGGCCCCAGCCTGGGCAAGAATGTCCACCTGCTCTCGGATCTCAAGGGCAGGGCGGTGATCTGCACCTTCAGCCGCGCCCTGCAGGCCCTGACGGCGGCCGGGGTGGCGCCGGACATGGTGCTGGTCCTCGACCCCCTGGACCTCAACTACCACTTCGACGGGGTGCCGGTGGAGGAGATAGAGGCCCTGGTGCTGGGCCTGAGCGTCCATCCGGCGACCTACGAGCGGCCGGCGAAGCGGGTGTTCACGTTCTCCGGCAATTCCCTGATCGAGCGCTGGATCTCCGAGGCCTTCGACGAGCACCTGGTCGTGCCCACATCGGCCTCGGTGGCCACGTCCGCATTCTCCCTGGCCCACGCCTGGGGCTGTGACCCGGTGATCCTGGTCGGCCAGGATCTGGCCTTCCCGGACGGGCAGATCTACGCCCGCGGTGCCGCGGACGGGGACGCCCGGCTGGAGCGCGGCGCGGACGGCGAGATGGCGGTGCGGGGCATCGGCGAGCATCTCAGGGAGATGGAGGCCCGGGGCCAGTCGACCGTCTCCAGCAGCTACCGCCGCCTGCGGGAGGTGCCCGGCTACCACGGGGGCACGGTGCAGACCTCCAAGAGCTTCGCCTGGGTCCGCACCTGGTTCGAGGAGCGGGCCCGGGCCTGGGAGGGCAGCGCGAGACTGATCAACGCCACCGAGGGTGGCGCCCACATCGGCGGCATGGAGCCGATGACCCTCGAGCAGGCCGCCGCCCTGTGCCCGGACCCGGTGGACGTGCCCTCCATCCTCGACGCCGCGGTGTCCTCCGTCGACCCCAGCCAGCGGGCGGAACGGCTCCTGGCCCAGGTGGACGCGGTGATCGAGGCCCTCCAGCAGGCCGGCCGCCTGGCCCGACAATGCCGCGAGCTCGCCAACCGGACTTCCCTGGGCGACAAGCAGATCCGCAAGCTGGGCCGCCTCGAAGACGATCTCATCCGGGCCATGCAGCCCACCCGAATCTTCATCGCTCTCTTCGGCCAGCGCGCCATCGATGGCGCCCTCGAGCGGGCCCGTCTCGCCACCACCCTGGACGAGAGCCTGGCCGCGTCCCGGGAACTCTACGACGTGGTGCTGGATGCGAGCCGGACGGGATTGCCGGCATTGCAGGAGGCGTCTCGGCGGATCCGGGCCACCTCGCGTTGAGTCACACGGAAAGGATTCCGTGCATCACCGTGACGGCGCGGCCACCGATGGCGACGCGATCGCCCAACAGGTTCACCTGGACCCGTCCACCCCGAGAGGACGCCTGGAAACCCACCAATCGGTTGCGCCCGACCTGCGACGCCCAGTAGGTGGCCAACGAACAATGCGCCGAGCCGGTGACCGGATCCTCGTCGATGCCCACGCCGGGGGCGAAGAAGCGGGAGACGAAGTCGACGTCGTCCGCGTCGCTGCGGGCGGTGACGATGGCGCTGCGGACGCCGATGGAGCGGAATTGACGGAAGTCGGGTTGCAGGCCGCGCACGGCAGCCTCGTCGTCCACCACGACGAAGGCGTTCTGTCCGTCGCTGCCCAGGAAGCTGGCGTGGACGCCGAGGGCGGACTCGAGGGCGCCGGTGGAGGCGATGGGGGTGACCTGGCGGGCGGGGAAGTCCAGTTCGATCAGGTCGCCCTGGCGTTCGGCGCCCAGGGGGCCCGAGCGGGAGAGGAAGCGGGCCGGGGCGTCATCGGCGAGTCGGCCCGTCTCCCAGAGCACGTGGGCGGTGGCCAGGGTGGCGTGCCCGCAGAGGTCGACCTCCGCGGCGGGCGTGAACCAGCGCAGGCGCAGGGCGTCGCCCTCGGGCCAGCAGAAGGCGGTCTCCGAGAGGTTCATCTCCAGGGCCACGTTCTGCATCCACGTCTCGCCCGCGGGGCCGGCCAGGGGACAGACGGCGGCGGGGTTTCCGGTGAAGGGCCCGTCGGCGAAGGCGTCGACCTGGTAGATCTCGGTGCCCATGGCTCCTCCCGTCGAAGACGTTCCCCGAATCATTCCCGAACGCAGGCCTCAAAATCCAGCACGAGGTACTCGGCATATACGCCCAGATCAGGTGTCAGCAGCCCTTTCGCAAGGCCGACGAGACCCCCGAGGGCGTTGTAGCCGGTGGCAGCGACAGCGCCCTCCCGGACGCTGGTGACGAAATCACCGTCCAGGGAGACACCGATATCCATGGAGGTCTCGTATCCGAGCACGACAGACCAGTCGTCCATGTTGACGAGCACGGTGCCACTCACGCCGGCGCCGATCAGGACCAGATCGACCTCCCCAGCGACTCGGATGCCGGCGTATTTCCCTCCGAGGTCCGTTCCCTGTGGAGCGTCGTCGAAGAACAGATGGCTGGAGCCGGCGATCTCCGTGGACACCTCGAAGAATGTACCTTCGTAGCCGATGCCACGTGCGGAGCCTTCACCCTCCGCGGTCCACGGCGCATCCTTGCAGTGGGCCCACCAGTGAAAGTTCGACGAGTAGTAGGTCACACCCAACGCAACTAACTTGTCCTCCTGGGCATCGGTGACAAGCTCCCATCGCTCACTCGGGCATCGACAGTCTGTCGCTCTCAAGGGCACCGGGGGTCCTGGCGGCGCCGGCGGTTCGGGTGGTTCGGGGGGCAAATCCAATGCAACTCTCGGCTGCACGCGCGGGGCGTCCAGACTGGGCTCCGCTCGACCGGGCACGGGAGGCACGGGGGTGGGTCGCACTCGCGCGCGCACCCCGCATCCTTGCAGGAACAATCCAATACCGAGCAGGGCCAGTACGCGCGTCGGCCCCCGTCCCGGCGGGGGCATCGTTGCACCGAACATCATGCTGAACCCGAGTATACGTCAGGCTGTGGGAAGCCGGTTTTTCGGTCCGGTATCGCCCTCGCGTCCTTGAAGCGAACCACAAAGAAAACGTATGTTATGTTCGCACCAGGAACAACTACCCCTCGATGCCGGCCGCGATGCGATCGAGCCGTTCGTCCAGGTGCTGGAACAGCAGGCCGTTACCCTCCTCCTGGCGGTAACCCTCCAGGGCCTCTCGGTACCGGGGAAGCTCGGCCAGGAAGTGGCGAATGGTGTGGGCGTCGAGGACGTCGTTGCCGTAGCCGTAGCCCAGCTTCTCCAGGTAGTGGGCGTTGAGTACCTGCTCGAACTGGGCCGCCAGCGGAATGCTGAGCACGGGTTTGTGCAGATAGACGGCCTCGCTCATCAGCGTGAACCCGCCGTTGGTGACCACGGCGCGGGCGGAGGCCAGGTCCTCCATGAATCCGGTCTCCGAGAACGGGCAGTACGTGACGTTGCCGTCCACCACGGGTTCGTCGATGTCGCGTCGGTAGCCGTACACGATGAACGGCGTGTCCCCGAACTGTCGCAAGATATTCGGAAGGTCCTCGCAGGAGGTCGACGTCTGGTACACCAGGACATGCTCTCCCTCCGAGGTGTGGGCGGCGAGGATCTCGGGGCGCAGCACGGACGGCACCAGCGTGGTCCGCGGCTTGCGCACCTCGGGGTAGTAGAACGTCGTGATGTAGTAATGGTCCGATCGTGCGAGCTTGGTCTTGGTGAAGTTCTTGGCCAGCTCGTAGTCGGTGCGGTGAAGATCCAGGAACTCGGGGTCGTGGCGACAGCGCGACATCATCTGGATGTTGTCCACGCTCAGCACCGGCAGATCGTGGGCCTTGCCGTAGAAATAGGACCAGGACTCGAAGTCGCTGATCACACACTCGGGGTCGAAGTCCTCGGTCAGCTCGAAGTACCGCACCACGTTCTCGTCGATCCCGTCGGTCAGGGCCTGCTTGAGGTTGCGCAGGATCGATCGCCAGAGCTTGAACTCGGCGTTCTCGAAGGCCATGGACAGACCCCAGATCCGGTGGACCTGGGGGAAATACTCCTTGAGCACCTCGTAGGCCCTGCCGGAGACCACCACCTCGACGTCGTGACCCTCCTCGCGGATCAGGTGGTCGATGACGACCCGGGAGCGGATGGCGTGGCCCATACCCTCGCCGACGACACCGTAGAGGATTCGCATGGGGTGGCTCCTTGCGCTGGTCCTAATCCTGGTTCAGCTTCTCTTCCACGTCCACACGCGCCCACTCCGGCACGTCCCGCGCCTCGATCTGGAAGACGTGGGTCCCGATGAAGTGGATCGCAGAGACGATGAGGATCGCGGTGATCAGGTTCAGAACGATCCCCGGACGCATCATCTGCCCCATGCGTATCTTGCCCGAGCCGAACACGATCGCGTTGGGTGGGGTAGCCACCGGCAGCATGAACGCGCAGCTCGCCGCCAGGGTCACCGGCAGCATGAGCACCAGGGGATGGACTCCGAGCGGGATCGCGGCGGCGGCGGCGATGGGGACGAGCACCGTGGTCGTGGCCGTGTTGCTGGTGATCTCGGTCAGGTGGGTCACCGCCAGGGCCACCACGAGCATCAGGACCAGGACCGGCCAACCCCCCAGGTGGTGCAGCAGATCACCGATGAATGCCGAAACCCCGGTCTCCTTGAAGGCGTGGGCGATGGCGAAGCCCCCGCCGAAGAGAAGCAGGATGCCCCAGGGCACGTCCCGGGCGTCCCTCCAGCGGAGCAGGGTTCGAGCATCGTCGCGCCGCGTGGCCGGTAACAGAAAAAGGCACATCGCAGCGAAGATTGCGACCGTCCCATCGGTGACCATGCCCTTGGCCGAACCCAGGAGGTTGGACCAGCCGGGCAGCACGGCAATCCCGAGGTTCACGTCGGCGCGGAAGATCCACAGCAGAGCAGCGCCGACGAAAACGGCCAGCACCCGCGCCTGATCGCCGGTCATCGGGCCGTCCTGGGTGGGGAGGCCCGCGTCGCGGTCCGGATCGGGCGTGACGCGCCCCGCGGGGTAGAAGACCCGGGTCAGCAGGAGCCAGGCGATGGGCAGCGAGACCAACGACATCGGGAGGAAGGCGAAGACCCACTGGGAGAACGAGATCGCCGGCGCGTTCTCGTAGAGCCTGTCGTACAGGCCCAGGAAGACCACGTTGGGCGGCGTTCCCACGGGCGTGGCGATGCCCCCCAGGGAGGAGCCCCAGGCGATCCCCAGGAGCAGACCCACGGCCAGATTGGCGCGCTGTCGCTCCTCGGCCAGACGCTCTTGCAGCGTTCCGACCACCGCCAGGGCGATGGGCAGCATCATCAAGGCCGTGGCGGTGTTGGAGATCCACATCGACAGGAATGCCGACGCGATCATGAACCCGAGTACCGCACGGGACGGTCCGGTGCCCATGACGCGGATGATGCCCACGGCGATGCGCCGATGGAGCGCGCAGCGTTCGATGGCGATGGCGACAAGGAAGCCGCCCAGGAAGAGATAGATCGGATCCCCCGCGTACTGGCTGGCCACCACCTTGCCCGGCATGGCTCCCATGACCGGCAACAGGATCAGCGGCAGCAGCGAGGTGACGGGGATCGGGATCGCCTCGGTGATCCACCAGGTCGCGATCCAGGCGGTGGCGGCCAGGACCCGATGGCCCTCGGGGGAGAGGCCCTCGGGGGTGGGGAGGAGCAGGGCGACCGCCGCCAGCGTCGGGCCCAGGACCAGGCCCACGAGGCGGGTGGGCGTCCAGCGGGATGCGGCCGCGGTCACGTGCTGGGTCTCCTCCCTGCGGTGGCTCGACCCTACCAGAGTGGTTATGCTCCCCGCCACGAGGCGCCGCCCCTGGCCGGTACCGGACGGGGGGCCTAGGTTGCATCGAGGAGAGCGAGGAGACGATGGGCGAATCCAGGCTGTTCGATCCCGGTGACGCGATGGTGGCGATGGTGGACATCCAGGCCAACCACTACCCGACGGTGGCGCGGGGGGAGGAGACCCTCGAGCGGATGGTGCGCTTCGTCCGGGCCTCCCGGGTCCTGGACGTGCCCGTCATCTGGACGGAGCACTACCCGCGCGCCTTTGGCCCCACGCTGCCGCCGATGGCCGACGCGCTCGCGGGGCTGGAGGCCATCCCGAAGACGGACTTCGGATGTTTCGGGGAGGCTCGCTTCGCGGAGGCGGTCGAGGCATCCGAGCGGAGCTGCCTGGTCCTGGTGGGCTCGGAGACCCACATCTGCATCGCGCAGACCGCGTTGATGGCCCTGGATCGGAACATGGACGTGGTGGTGCTCGCCGACTGTGTCACCGCCCGCGGCGAACTCGACCACGACGTGGCCCTTCAGCGGCTGGCAAGGGCAGGGGCGACCATCACCACCTGGGAGGCCCTGGTCTACGAGTGGATGAAGCGTGCGGGCCACCCCCGGTTCAAGCAGGTCCTGCCCATCGTGAAGGGGGACTGAGCTCGTACTCAGATCACCAGCAGCGCCGCCGTCATCAGGAGCATCCACAGCAGGCCCAACGCGATGTTGCCCGCGGCGAAGACCTTCAGCAGCCCCCGGATCACGCGCTGCACCTGCAAGAGTTGCTGGAAGGTCCGCAGATCACCGCCCAGGGAGACCATCCGCCGCCCCCCCGCCTCCTCGGAGCGGGGTAGGGAGGCAGCAGCCCGGGCCAGCTGAGCCACCTGGCCGACCAGGGTCTCGAGGACGTCGGCGTGTAGCTGATCCGTCTCGGCGGGGATGAAGATGAGGGCCATGAAGTCATGCCGCAGTCGCAGGGGTTGCTGGATGGCGCCGAAGCGGGGGGAGGTGACCCCCCGTAGCGCCTCCACCACCCCGGGCTGGCGAAGCCACCGCGCGCACCAGGCTTCGTCCCGGGCCCGAACGACGATGCCCTCCAGACCGGGAACCTCCACCCGCATCTCCTCGGGGTTGCCGAACAGCCGCCGGCCCCAGGAGGAATGGATGGCGCGGGACTCGAACTCCGCGTGGGCGCCGATCTCGTTCTTGACCAGGATCATCAACCGGGGAAAGGACATGGTCAGCCGTCCCATGGCCACCGACCAGGCGATCCAGACCTCCTGTCCGGCGACCCGCCCCCGGTAGAGCCTCCCGAACAGCTGATAGGGCCCGGCCTCGAATCCCAGGGGTTCCATGCGACGGTCGATCGTGCGCTGGAGTCGGCGGTAGGCGAAGAACAGGAAATAGAGCCCGAACGCGCCGACACCGAAGGCGAGGGCTCCCGGGGAGACCGCACCCACCTTCCACAGGAGAGAGAGACCCCACGAGAGGAGTGGGTCCCGGCCATGGTCCGGGGGCAGACCCCCGGAGAGGGGTAGGGCCAGGAGCACGCACCATCCCGAGGTCAGGACCGCGGCGAGCGCCGTCGCAGCGCACAGGTGCGCGAGTCCCAGGAGTGACCAGCGCCAGGAGACGCGCAGGTACTCGGAAAAGAGGCTGGTCATGGAGTGGACGACCGTAGCAGGCGCCCCCCCGCGAATCCAGGAAGCGAGCTGGCATCGCACGTGCATTTCCCCCGTTACCCGTGCATCTCAGCCACCGAAGGAGGGATTTCATGCATTCGATCGTCAAGCGTCGTGGACAGGATCGTCATCGGGAGTGGACACCCGCACCGGCGCGCTCGCGGCCGGGACGCGCGTTGGCCGCTCCCCTGCTGGTGGGCCTGGCCATGTGGGGGGTGAGTTCCGCGGCGACCGCGGAGGACGCCGCACCTCCGGCCGAGTCGTGGGCGATCTGCACCCTCGATGGCCTGCGGGTGACCACGGCGACCGGGGAGCAGCTGATTCCCCTGCCCGGACGCTGCGTGGCGGCCCACGGAGACGGGGAGGTCACGCTGGTGGCGGGTGGCGCGGACGGGGCGTGGGTGGTCCACCACGCGGAGGGCTCGGTGCCGCGGGTGACGCCGATCCCGTCGACGGGGGCCGTGGTCGACGTTCACCTGCAGGAGGGCTTTGCCCTGTTGACCGAGCAGGTGGACCGGGTGCGGTTGGTGGACGTGGGGCATCTGCTGCGGGCGGCCGAGGCGAGGGTCGCCACCGCCCCCGAGGAGGCGGCGGAAGAGGTCGGGGCGGAGGAGGTCCGGATGGTCCGCATCGGCTCGGTGATCGCCGTGCGGGGGCCCCGGGTGTTCGTCCGGGGGGATGGGGTCGGAGGCGGGCCCGCGTTCGGAGACTGGATCGCCGTGGTCCGGCCCACGGTGCCGCGGGACCTGGATCCTGCCACCGGGCGGGTGAGGAGCCGGGGTGAGCCCGGGTACGAGTCGGTGATCCGGGTGGTGGGCAACGACGGCGACCAGCTGGTGGCCGAGGTGGGCCGGGGCGATCGGGCCCGGGTGGGAGACGAGGTGTACGCGGGCGGGTCGCTGGAGCCGACCGAGCGGCTGACCGATCCCCGACCGGCCAGATCCCTGGCCCAGGTGGGTGTCGAGGTGGTCCCGGCGGTGAGCCTCTCCGATCCGGGGGTGGTGGGTCTGGGCCGGGCGTGGGTCAGCTACTCGTTCCGCTTCCCGCTCCGCCTGGAGCTGGCCCTGCGACAGGGCGTGTTGGGCATACCCCGGCAAGGCGACCCGGTGGTGGGTGGCGCCGCGGAGTTGCTCGCCAGCCTGGATCTGCCGGCCTTCGAGATCGGGCTGACCGCCGGGTACCAGAGCTTCGAGAATCCCGGGGGCGGCGTGCTGCTGGGCCACTACCTGCGCTTCGGGTACCGGGACGGATTTCTGATCGAGGTCCGCACCCGGTTCCTGTTGCCACCCGCGGACTTCTTCGGTGGGGTGGAGGGACGGATCGTGATCCCCATGGATCGCCTGGCGTCGATGACCCTGGAGGGGGGCGGCGGAAGCTCGGTGGGTTTCGCGCTGATCGGTGTGCAGATCCACGCCGTGGGCCAGGGCGGCCGCGGTTCCCTGTTGCTCAACCCCGGTGTGGGATTCGTCCTCAACCAGTGGGAGGACCGCAGCGGGTACGACCACCGCTGGACCGAGCTCGCCGGCCCGGCCATCGCGATGCGGGTCGAATACCGACCCTGACTTTTTTCCTAAAGCTCGACCCGGGCCGTCCGATACCTCAATGGGACGCGTGATCCCGAGGAGGTGCGACGTGCGGATCCGAAGATGGATCGAGACCCTTCTGTTGACCGGGCTGGCCCTCTCCCTGATGGGGGCGCGACCGAGGGCCCCCAAGGACCGTCCCTTGAGCAAGAACACCGAGGCCGCGGTCGAGCGGGCGGAGAGGCTCGCGGCCCGCAGCGTGGCCGATTGGGACGCCGTGGAGGCGCGCTGGTACGAGGGTACGGCGAGCGTGGAGGACATCGAGGAGCTCCGGGTCCGGTGGGCGGCGGAGAGCAATCCGCTGTTCGAGTGGGGCGGCTGGAGCCTGGAGCTGATCGCGTCCGGCGTGGATCCCAGGGCTGCGATCATGGTCCCCCGGGCCGTGAGGACCGGAGACCTGGTCGAGCTGGAGCAGGTCGTCGACGGCTACCCGGACGAGGGGGCGCCCCCCGAGATGCGGGTGCTGCAGACCGCGGCCCTGTGGGGCATGGAGCGCGAGGGCAAGGGCGCCATCGTCTACCGGACCGTGCTCAAGGACGATCCGGTGCTGGCCTACTACGACGTGCTGATGGAGGAGTGGGTGCGGGACCGGCTGGCGGAGCTGCCCGAGGGCGAGCAGCCGTCGTTCCGAGATCCAGATGACGACTACGTCAAGGCCCTGCGTCGCGAGCTGCGCAGCCGGGGCACCCTGGGCAAGCTGGTCCTGTGGTTCCTGGAGCCGCCGCCCAGCGTGAGTCGGCCCTCGGTGCCGGTGGTGGACGTGGAGCCCCAGGTGGTGTCCGAGCTGATGAGCACCAAGAACGTGGACCTGCACGTGTGCGCGATGCGCGAGGGCGGGGTGGACCACCTGGGCGACGGGTCGGTCACCCTGGACCTGGACGTGGACCCCTACGGCGCGGTCCGCCACTGCCAGTCCCGGTCCACCGATGCGTTCGGCTACGACGAGGTCGGCGACTGCGCGTGCACGGTCGCGATGTCGCTGCGGTTCCCCAACCCCGAGGACGGCGGCCGCGCCGCGGTCCGCCACCGGGTCGACTACCCCCAGGGCCCCTGATCCCCCCCACGCTCCCTCCGGTCAGACCTCCGGATCCGGTTCCGCCACGATCAGCCAGGCGTCGTACTCGGTTCCCCCTCCGTCCATGCACAGGTACTCCCCCGAGCCGCTCTGGGCCAGACCCACGTGGATCGTCGAGGTCTGCCCGTAGGCCTGGGTCTGTCCCTGGTACAGCACCACCCCGTCGTCGCCCCGGCTGACCACGATGGGACGGTTGTGGAGGAACTCGTTGCACACGTCCCCGGGGCGGGCGGGGCAGGTCTCCACGTCCCGATCGGTCTCCACGGTCCAGCCGAACAGGTCGCTCACCCCCACGTTGCCGGCGAGGAACAGCATGTGGTCCGGATCCTGCCCGGCCATCACCGCCACGGCGTTGTAGAAGCCCCCCTTGCCGTCGCACCCGCCTCGCTGGACCACGGTCACCTGGCCGGCCGCCGAGAGATCGGGGACGAGGTCCCAGACGCCCTCGGTCCCCTCGATCCAGGCGTCGTACTCGGTCCCGTCCTCGGCCACGAACTGGATGTCCCCGTAGCCGAATTCGCCCCAGCCGCTGAACTGGCCGGTCACGGGCACCTCCCCGGGCCAGCCCAAGTCGAAGCAGATCGCGATCCACTCGCCGGGCTCGGCGCAGCAGGTCTCGTCCGGTTCGTCGCAGGGATCCTCGAGCCCGGTGGTGTCGTCGTCCCCCGTGGCGTCGTCGTCGCCCGTGGCGTCGTCGTCCCCCGTGGCGTCGTCGTCATCGTTCCCGGACGTGCACCCCAGCAGGAGTCCCAGACCGCACAGCAGCACCGATGCCCACCTCGACCATGGCTTCATCTTCGCCTCCCGTGGGTGGATGGTAGTCCGGCCCCTGGGGGTGGGGGTCGGGTCGAATCGAACCCGTGCGAGGAAAGACCCCGCCAGCTCAGTCCTCGCGCGCGGCCTCGATCTGGTGCTCGATGGCCACGATCGCGTTCCAGGCGGCGTCGCGCACGTGCTTGCCGGTCGGATCGATGGCCACCACCCTCTCGTACTCGTCGGCGGCGCGGTCGTAGCGACCCAGGTCGAAGAGGGCCTCGGCGTACCAGTAGCGGAGGCCGTACGACGCCGCGGTCTCCGGGTAGTGGGACAGGTAGGTCGCGTACCGCACCGAAGCGGCCGCGAGGAGGTCCCGATCGTCCCGCTTCAGTCCCAGCTGGTGGATCTCCACGGCGGTCCGACGCAGGGTGCGTTCGAGGGTCTCGTCGGCGCGGGCCAACGCCTCGCCGTGGTCCGCGTTGGCCCTCCTCCAACCGCTGTCCGGACCGAAGTCCGTGACCAGGCGGTCGGTCGCCGCCAGGGTGCGGGCCAGGTCGTCCCGGGAGCGGTAGGCCTCGACGATGGCGCCCTGGATCTCGGGCGCCTCGGGCGCCATGGGGTCGTCGCGAAGCAGGTGCTCGAAGGTGCGGATGGCCAGCGCCGGATGCCCCACCGCCAGGTACCCCTCGGCCAGGTCGCGGCTCAGACGGCGGACCTCGTCGCGATCCGCGTGCCTCCGGACCACTGCCAGGGCGCCCTCGGGATCGCCGGTCTCGGCCAGGAACCGGACCAGGTCCCGCAGGGCCTCCTCCTCGAGCGAGATCCGCGCCCGGTCCGGCTCGGCGCCACGCTGCTCGTCGACCAGCAACCTCTGGAGCGTGCCGATGGCCGTGTCCAGCTCACCCACGTTGTAGTGGCACCAGGCCAGCCTGTGCAGGGCGAAGGGGGCCACGGCGGCGTCGGGATCGAGGGCGGCGCGCTGGTAAGCCTTCAGCGCCGCGTAGGCCTGCGAGTCCTCGAAGTGGTGCTCGCCGATGGCGAAGAAGGCGTCGGGTGCGAAGTCGCTGCGGGGGAAGCGTTCGGTCAACTCCCGGTAGCAGCGATGGGCCTCGTCCCGCTGGCCCACCTCGCCGTGGAGGACGGCCATCCGGAACCACACCTCGTCGGCCCGTCCGAAGTCCGGGTGACCCGCGAGCAGGGCCTGGTAGGCCGACAGGCCCTGACGGGCGTAGGCGTGGCTCTCCGCCAGGTTCGGCAGCAGGTCTTCGCAGCCCTCGTCACCCCGATCGAAGCAGGCCTCCTGCTCGGCCTCGAACCCGTCCATGGCCGCGAACCAGCGGTAGCGGGCCATGTCGGCATAGGCCGACGCCAGCCGCATCCGGAGCTCCGCGTCCAGGGCGGGGTTCCCCTGGGTGTGTGCCCCTCGAATGAAGGAGATCGCCTGTCGGATCTCCTCCTCCAGGGCCTCCTGGGCCAGCTCGCCGTAGCGTTGCCGCTCCTCCTCGCGCGGATCGACGGGCTCCTCTCCGGCCCACGCAAAGGGGGTCCCCACCCCCAGAACCAGGACCACCGCGCACACTCCCACACCGACACGTCGTGCCATGGCTTTCTCCTCCTTTTTTCGCTGGACTGCGTGCGTCTGGATGAACGGGCGAGGGGGGGAAGGGTCACGGGAGGAGGGGCGGGGAGGGTTGGGGCCGAGGCAGGGGCAGAGGCAGGGACAAACGAGGGATCAGGTACCCCAGGGATCCGGAGAGTCGTCCTCCTCCTTCTCCTCAGTGGGTGGTGGCGGGGGAGGGGCGGCGTTGTCGCGGTGTCGTGCTCGCTGTCTGTCGCGGTCTGGGTGTCGGGGGGGGGGGGGGGGGGGGTGGGGGTCTCGGTCTCGGTCTCGGGTTCGGTCCCGCCCCCCTCCTGATCCCACTGGGCCTCCACCGAGTCGTCCTCCCCCTTGGCCTTCTTGCGCCGGGTCTTCTTGATCAGCTTCTCCTGCTCGGCCGCCTCCTCCTCGCTGAGCTGCTCGCCTTCGCCCTCCCTGGGCGCGGCCTCGGCCTCCTCCTGCATCGCCTCGACGCCGATCACCGGCTGGGGCTTCTCGCTGAGCTGGAGGATGT